>DATDHI010000377.1:0-2339 GCA_036521655.1 Pseudonocardiaceae bacterium
CCTGACCGGTGCCCAGGCGCAGACACCGTCCTCCGGCTTACAGGCCAGCTCGTCCGCCCAACCCTTCGATGCCTGCGCCGATAGAGCCGGGCACTGGCTCTTTAAAAGGGGAAATGCTCTCGTTGGTTCTCCGAGCTTCTCAAGCTGTCCCCGCCCCAGGGACTTGACCAAAGTCGCAGTTGTGTGACGCTGTTCACGTGATGTGTTCGTGGTCATAGTCCGAGGATGTTGAGTGCGAGACCGTTGTGGTTCCAGGCGGCGGCGCGGCGCCCTTCGGCGATGTTGTTGTATCCGGCGCGTTTGAGCAGGCTGATGACGAGGTTACGAATGACTGCCATGACTCGGGCGGCGGCGCCGGCACGGATTCTGGAGGCGTCTTCTTTGAAGGTGACGTCACGGATGTGGTGGAGCACCTCGATGTGCCAGTGGCCGCGGATGACCTCGGCGAGGGCGGTGGGTGAGGCCTGTGCGGGGGTGAGGCTGGTGATCCCGAGGATGGCGGCGGCGGTGATGGTGCCGTCGGGGAAGTGGCGGTAGCGCTCGATCAGGAAGGCCTGGCGGGCGCCGGGGAAGCGGACCTTGTGGTGTTGGTGCGTTGGGTCGTTGAGGTCGATGACTTTCAGGACGCGGACGTCGCGGCGGCCGTGTCCTTTGTTCTCCTCGCGGTGGCCGACCTCGATGGTGGTCCAGGGCAGGTCATCGAGGGCGGCGAAGAGGGCGGGTTGGTTTCCTTTGGCGATCAGGACGTAGTTGCCACCGTGTTCGCGCAGGTAGCTGGCGTGGGCGCGTTGGGTGTGGAGTGCGTCTGCGGTGACGATGACATTGTGGAGCTTGCCGTTGCCGGGTGTGGGGTCTGGAGTGTTCCCACCGGTGCTGCCGGTGGTGGAGTCGGAGTCGTCAGTGTCGGAGTTGTCGGTGTCGGTGTCGGTGTCGGTGTCGGTGCTGGTGCTGGTGGTGGTGGGCTGGTCGGGTTCGGGGTGGTGTTGCTCGGCGATCTGGTCGAGCAGTGGGATGAACCCGGTGATCTCGTTGGTTTTGGAGTCGACGGGGTGCTGGGCGATGACGGTGGCCTCGTCGTGGACCAGCGCGGCGAAGAGGTGCAGTTGGTTGCCGTTGGCGTCTTTGGCGCCGCGGACGGTCTTGCCGTCTAGGGCGACGACTAGTGCGGTGAGCTGCCCGGTGCTCAGTCGTCCGGCGCTGACCTGGGTGTGGAGCCATCCGGAGACCGCGGTGTCGAGGGCGTGGGCGTCCACGGAGCGGATCGCGCGGCGCAGGGTTTGGTAGGACGGGGCCACATAGGTGTGGGTGCGTTTGTTGCGGCGGATCCCGAGGGTGGCCAGGGCGGGCTGGGTCAGGGTGCGGGCGTGCTGGGCGATGGCGGTGGTGGAGTCCGCGCCCGAGAGCACCGCCGCGGTCGCGACCGCGAGCACCGCCGCGAGTTCGTGGCGGATCCCACGGGCCTTGCGGTGCTCGGGTACCTGACCCAACGCCACCAGCAGCCCGCCGGGCCCGTCGATGTCGAGGGTGTTGATGTCCACAGCTGCCCTGCCCTGCCGGTCGGTGATGAGGGGGGAGTCGAAAGCGGCGCACAGCGTGGTGAGGCCGTGGCGGTGCAGCGGGCGCAGCCAATACACCTTCGGCTGCCCGTGACGGATCTTGGTGCCACGGTTGCGGGCGTACCCGCCGCTGAGCCCGACCGAGGTGAACCCGGCCGCGGCGTAGCAGGACCCGGCATGTCGGGACGGGTCGGTGAAGGTCTCCACCGCCAGTACCGGGCGCCCCCACACCGCCAGATGGTCAGCGGGCAGGCGGCGTAGGCACCCACCGAGCACCGCCGAGGCCAGGTTCGGGCGCCGCCCCGCCGGCAGCACACACAACCGCTGGTTGCCGGTGATCAGCCCGAGCCGACGCAGCCGCAGCTCACGGTCCCAGCCGAGGAACCCCTCCCGGGCCGCGCAGGCCAGGGCCGCGGACCCGAAACCGGCCACCGCGACCCACTCGTCTTCCACCGTCGCGACATAGCGCAGCACCCGGCCGGTGAGCCGGTGACCCAACCAGTGATGAGCACCCAACTCGGTGTTGAATCGCTCCAGCTCACCCACCACGAGCGGCCGGACCACCAGACCAGCCCGCCACGACGACACCATGGCAACTGTGTAGCAGGCACGGACCAAAATGTCCAGCCGGACGTATCAGCCCAGCCCAACAGCCAGATTCAAGGACTTTGGTCAGGTCCCTGGCTCACCAGCCCAGAGCCCCAAGATGTCCCGGGTGCCCTCGCAGGTCACGGCTAGCGCGACGTAGATCGGCCGGTTCGCCACATTACCGTCCCGGATCTT
>DATDHI010000378.1:0-1912 GCA_036521655.1 Pseudonocardiaceae bacterium
GCCATCACCGCGATCCCCGCCCCCACCTGAACGCCGGTCACCACCCCGTGAACGCCCACCACCGGAAACCTCGGAGACCCGCCCCGCAGCGCCACGCGCGCCTCCATCGCGCACTCGACAGGCGATCTCCAGCTCGACCCGCTCGGGCCGCCGTGAGCCCAGCCCCTGAATGACCGGGGCTAGCCCCAATACCGTTTAGTTAGTAACTGGGATGATGGTTGTCGTGATGTGGCCTGGCGGGGCCCAGGTGGCGTGAGCGGCGCGCTTGACGTGCCACTTGACGTACTTGCGTTTGATGACGCGGGGCGCGGAGCGTTGTCGCCGGGTCGGGTTGAGCCGGTGTAGGAGTCGGCGCAGGAAGTCGAACCAGGCGGGGCTGTCGCGGCCGTGCTGGTCAGGGGGGGAAATCGCCCGGGTGGGCGAGGGTCTGCCGGGTGATCCGCAACGCGGCGACGAAGCTGAGCCGGTCAGGGTCGTGCCCGGAATGGGTGGCCGCTTCGGCCATCAGAGACCGGATCGCGTAGTGGCAACACAGGTGGCCCCAGATCTCCTGGAGCACCAGCTGTGGTGACTTGCTGCGGAGCACGGTCCGTGGTCCGCGCTGGTGGGTCTTGAGCTCATCGAAGGTCAGCTCGACCTCCCATCGTTGGGCGTAGGCGGCGGCCAGGTCGGTGGCGCTCACCTCGGTGGGGTCGAGGATGGTGGTGAACAGCCGATACGCCGGCGCGGGGTTCGCTGTGCCGTCGTCGAGGGTGTAGTCGATGACGCGGACCAGCATCGGTTCGGCGCGCCGCGCGGCGGCGGAGTGCGTCTGGCGCAGATGGGCCAGCCACGAGCCGTCGGGAAGGTTCTCCCGATGGGTCGGCTTCGGAGCCGACTTGTCGGTGCGGATCCGCCACAACAGGTCCGCCCCGGACGCAGCGGCCTTGCGCCACAAGGCGTAGGAAAAGAACCCGCGGTCGGCGGTGAGGAGCATCCCGGGCGCGAGCCGCTTCAGCAGCGGCTCGGTCAACGCGGCCTCTGATTGCCGATAGGTGCCGATCTCGGCGGCGAACACCGCATGCGTCCCGCACTCAGCCAACGCCACCACCCGCGCCTGGGGAAAGGCCGCCTGCTCGCCCTTGTTCACTCCCGGCCGTCCGAAATGCTCACCGTTCGCGGCCGTGTCGGCGACATCGAGACACATCCCATCGATCGCCACCAGCCGCCGTCCCGCCAGCCACACCCCGGGCGTCTGCTCGGTCCCGATCGGCGTGGCCACCCGCTGAAACAACACCGCCAACGGCTCGGCACCCAGCCGGGCCCGCGCCTGGAAGATCGCCGACTTACTCGGCGGCCGGTACTCCTCCTGCCACCCCGAGGCCCACGACAGCCCGTCCGTCAACTGGGCCAGCACATCCTCATACGAGCCCTCCGAGTACAGCGCCATCCCGATCGAGAAGTACGCCATCACCCGCGCCGGCAACGACCGATGACGCTGCTCGGTCCGACCGACCTGCGCGATCACCTCATCGACCAGACCCGGCGGGAACACCCGGGTCAACACCCCGACCGACACCAGGTCCGACAGACGACGATCCGACTCCGGCTTCCTCCACCCAGCACGAGGCATGACACCAAACTACACCGCTGTAACACTAACTGAACGGTATTGCGGCTAGGCCGGGTCGACCATCACCGCGACCGGCTGGCCCGCCACCCGCGTGAGCACCACCGTCGCCTCCGACGGACCGGACAGCCGCAGCTGCCGCCGCACCGCCTCCGGGTCCAGCGAGACGCCGCGCTTCTTGAGGGTGACCCGGCCGACTCCTCTCGAGCGGAGCCAGCCCCGGACCGCCTTGACGTTCCACGGCATCGCCTCCACCACCGTGGAGCGGTGGGCCCAAGGCACGTCCAACGGGACCGAGGCCGA
>DATDHI010000379.1:0-2742 GCA_036521655.1 Pseudonocardiaceae bacterium
CACCGCGATGAGGATCATGTCCGCCCGCTATCCCGCCGAACTGGTCCGCACCCCGCTGTCCCCGGAATACGACCTGCGCAAGATCCTCACGCTCAACATCACCGATCAACAGCACAACATCGCCAAGACCATCTTCAACCAGCGCACCACCAGCGCCACAGACCTGACAGAGGAAGACATCGCCGGCCAACTGGAGCCGCTAACCGTGCCCGATCAGATGGAACTCTTCGTGATCCTGTTCTACATGTACGGCACGAAAGTCGGGGCGATGAAACACCGCACCGGCATCGCCTGACGGCAACGCACGCCCGTCATTAGGAGATCACCAGGCAAGCGGCAGCGATGAGATTCGCACCTAGTGACGCTCGCAGGGTGTTCTCCGCACCACTACAGACAACTCGAACGTAGGTTCGAATGGTGGCAATATGGTGAAGGTGACCAAGCGCCGGTAGGATCCGCGTCGCCTTGATCAGGACCACGCCGGCGCTCGTACGCTGCGGACGGCCGCGGCCGGTCTGCGGGCGGAGACGAACCAGGCCCGATACACAAACCGGGATCTCGACCCGTACCCGCTGTTCACGCTGGCTGAGCTGCTCGACATCCTCGCTCGCGAGGTCAGCATCGGCGAACTGCACCCGCGCCACGTGGTCCGTCGCGGCGCGCTAGATCTCGCCAGGCAGCTGCAACGCAAGGCCGGCCCACCGGTGGTCTGATCCAGAAAATAGGTGCCGGTGGGGCTGATGGTGCTGCTGATGCATTTTTCAGCCCGGAACGGGCCACCCGCCAGGGAGATCGGGGACTAAACCAACAACCGGCGGCTGCCCGCAGGAGCTGCCAGGGGTCAGGCGAATCTGATCCGCGTGCTCGAAGCAACACTGAACAGCCCATGACACAGCTCCCAGCGCCCGACTAATGGACGACCTCAACCCGATCAAGGAGCAACGACGTCAGCGGACAGCCAAGCCCCATTTTCAGCCCGGAACGGGCCGCCCGACCAGGGGGATCGGAGACTAATGGGGGCTACCGGTCGTCGTAGGGAAGGCTCGGCGCCGGTAGCCGCCGGTAGGTGAGCACTCTCCTCGCCTGGACTCTGTTGGAGTCCTAGGGTCAGATCGTGCCCCTGCTGGTGGTCGGGTGGTCGAACCGCTGATGGGATGTCGTGCCCGCTTGCGCGTGAGCACTTGTCCATTAGGTCGCTGGTGATCTCCCGCGGGCTGCTGGTCCTGGTGTCGAGTGGGGGGAGATGTGCGGATGGTGTTGTTCGTGGGTGATGACTGGGCTGAGGATCATCACGATGTGGAGGTGCAGGACGCGGCGGGCCGGCGGTTGGGTAAGGCCCGGTTGCCTGAGGGGGTGGCTGGGATCGCCCGGTTGCATGCGTTGATCGGTGAGTTCACCGACCTCGATGATGAGGATGGGGCGGGGCAGGTGCTGGTGGGGATCGAGACCGACCGCGGCCCGTGGGTGGCGGCGTTGGTCGTGGCGGGGTATCGGGTGTTCGCGATCAACCCGATGCAGGTCGCCCGCTACCGGGAGCGGCACTGCACTTCGGGGGCCAAAAGCGATGCCGGCGACGCGCACGCGCTGGCGGACATGGTGCGCACCGATTCCCACCAACTGCGGCCGGTGGCGGGGGATACCACGCTGGCCGAGGGGATCAAGGTGGTGGCCCGGGCGCACCAGTCCCTGATCTGGGACCGGACCCGGCATGTGCTGCGGTTGCGCAGCGCGCTGCGGGAGTTCTTCCCCGCCGCGTTAGAGGCATTCCCGGACTTGGCCGCAGCCGACACCCTGGAGCTGCTCGCGGCGGCGAGCGACCCCGAGACGGCGGCGGGGTTGTCGCGCAACCGGATCGTCGGCGCGCTTAAGCGGGCTCGGCGCCGTGACGTCGCGGGCAAGGCCGAGCGGATCCAAGCGGTGTTGCGCGCCAACGCGCTGCGCCAGCCCGCGGTCCTGGCCGGGGCCTACGCGGTCACCGTCCGGTCCACCGTCGCGGTGATCACCGTCTTGAACAGCGAGATCGCTACGCTGCAAGGCCAGGTCGAGGCCTATTTTGGCCGGCACCCGGATGTTGAGATCTACCGTTCCCAGCCCGGGTTGGGACAGATCCTCGGCGCCCGGGTGCTCGGCGAGTTCGGCGACGACCCGCACCGCTACCACGACGCCCGAGCGCGCAAGAACTACGCCGGTACCTCCCCGGTCACCCGCGCCTCGGGTAAGAAGAAGGTCGTGCTGGCCCGCTTCGCCCGCAACGACCGCCTCGCCGACGCCCTGGACCAGCAGGCGTTCTGCGCGCTGACCGGCTCACCCGGCGCGCGGGCCTACTACGACACCATCCGGGCCCGCGGCACCGGCCACCACGCCGCGCTGCGCCAGCTCGGCAACCGGCTCGTCGGGATCCTGCACGGTTGCCTCAAGACCGGCCGGCGCTACGACGAGGACATCGCCTGGGCCCACCGCACCCATCAAGATCAACAAACTGCTGCTTGACAGCTAAGCCCCTGGGATGTCTGACCTCACCGGAGATGTTCAGCGGGTGGGGAAGTGCGCACGCTGGCGGCGTCGATGGCGTCCTACAACCCGATGAGCTACCACTGCGGCTCGGTCTGGCCGCACGACACCGCAATCGCCGTGGCCGGCCTCATGCGCTATGGCTTCGTCGAGGACGCTCAGCGCATCGCGCTGGCGCTGCTCGACGCGGCGGCAGCGGACGACGGCCGGTTCTCCGAGCTGTTCACCGGG
>DATDHI010000380.1:0-9736 GCA_036521655.1 Pseudonocardiaceae bacterium
ACTGTCGCGGCGCCTCGGCAGCGACGTCCGCCAGCGTGGCCCCGGCCAGATCCGGGTCCGGATGGGCCACCGCCACCTCGGACTGCGCGCGGATCGCGGCCACCGGTGAGCGCAGCTCGTGCGCGGCGTCCCCAGTGAACCGGCGCAGCCGCTCGGCCGCCGCGTCCCGGCGGGCCAGCAGATCGTTGAGGGCCTCAGCCAGCGCCCGCAGCTCATCCCGCGCCGGGGGTAACGGCAGCCGGTCCCCCGCCGGCAGCCCCGATGCAGCCAGCCGCATCCGCGCCACCGGGCGCAGCGCCTGCCGCGCGGCCACCCACCCGGCCACCCCCATCGCCATCGCGGCCACCACCGCAGCGATCGACAACACCCCCGCGGTTCGCCCGATCAGCATCGCGTGTGCGATCGACCCGGCGCTGGCGACGACCAGCCGGGGGGTGCCGTCCGGAGCGCTCACCACCCGTCCGGACCAGCGGGTCGGGTCGCCCGGCCGCGGCTCCTCGAAGGTCCAGGCAGCTTGTCCAGCCAGCAGCCTCCGGACGTCCTGGCCGGACAACGGCGTCGGCCCGCCACCGTCGACGGGGGCGCCAGCCCGGTCCAGCACCCGGACCCGGACCTCGCCGCCCAGCGGTTGCGGCGCCAGGCGCCCGGTCACCACCGCGGGCGCGGCAGCGCCCACCGCGGCCGCCAGTTCCCCGTCCAGCGCGTGGGTCAGCGTCTGCTGCACCACTGCGGCCGACAGTCTGGCCAGCAGCAGGAACAGCACCAAGCCCACCACCGTGACCACCGCGGCGACCCGCAGTTGCAATGGGTGGGCCAGCCATACCCGGCCCACCCATGAACGACCCGCCCGTGAATAGCTCAGTGCTGTCAAGGCCCGTCCTGCGCACTGACCGCGTAGCCATGCCCGCGCACCGTCTGCAGCACGTCACCAGCCCCGACCGCGTCCAACTTGCGACGCAGGTAGCCGACGTAGACCTCGACGGCGTTGCGACTGGCGGCCCGCTCATCGCCCCATGCGGCGCGCAGCAGCTCATCCTTGCTCACCACGCTGCCGGCCCGGCGGGCCAGCGCCACCAGGACGGCAAGCTCCCGCGGTGACAGCGCAACGGGCCGACCGGCCCAGCTTACCCGCCGCCGAGCCGAATCGATCACCAGATCGCCCAGGGTGAGCACCGCCTCCTGATGCTGGTCGGCTTGTCGCCGCAGGACGGCGCGCAGCTGGGCTACCAGCACGACGAAGGAGAACGGTTTGACCAGATACCCGTCGGCGCCGAGGTCCAGCCCGTCGGCCTGGTCGACCTCGCCGTCCTTGGCTGATACGAGGAGCACCGGCGTCGCCACCCCGGCGGCTCGCAGCCGCTCCAGCACCCGATATCCGGACAGGCCCGGCAGCATGATGTCCAGGAGAACCGCATCGAAGGTGCCGGTCAGCGCCGCGCGCAGCCCACTAGGTCCGTCCGGGACGGTGACGACCTGCATCCCCTCGGCGCGCAACCCCCGCTCCAGCGCCCGGCGGACCCCAGGCTCGTCATCGACCACCAGCACCCGCGCGCTCACACCACCCAGCATGCCCCTACCGGTCTGCACTCGACTTTGAGCCCACGCCGGCTCGCGGCGCTGTCATCATCTGTGGATGCTTCCCTCGGATGGACACGTGCACAGCGAGTGGTCCTGGGACGCACCTGGTGGCTCGATGGAGCGGACGCGCGCGCGGGCGGTGGAACTCGGATTGCCGTGCATCGCGTTCACCGAGCACGCGGACTTCACGCCGGCTCCGAATAGCGGGGACGGAGTTGCCAGCTTGCGGACCGGCATGCCTGCAAGCCTGACGCGCGCGGGTGATCCGGAGGAGTTCTCAAGGTCTCAGGGGTTTCTCAGCCGGTGCGGGGCAGCATCATCACCAGCGTGCAACGGTGGGAGGTAGCGATGAAGGTAGGGACGGCGGCGCTGGCCGCGGCGGCGGCCGGGGCGATCGGGCTGGGCGTGCTGGTCATGCCCGCTGGTGCCGGGGCGGATCCGGCGCTGCCCCCGGTGTCGGCGGAGGATCTCGTGGCCTCAGTACTTTCCGCGAAGCCACCGGCGCTCGGGGGCACGGTCACGGTGGACAACGCACTGGGCCTACCCGCGCTGCCCGGATCACCCGGCATGTTCGGAGTCCTGACCCAACCGGTGACGACCTTCCGGGTCTGGTCCGACGGCCAGGGCCACGGCCGGTTAGCGCTACCTTCCCGCGGCGCTGAGCAGGTACTGATCGAGGACGGCGCGACGCTGTGGCGCTACGACTCCGCCACTCGCACCGCGACCGCGCGGCAACACGGCACCGAACCGGCAGGGCAGCATCGTCCGGTCGCCGATCCGGCCCAGGCAGCCCAGCAGCTGGTCGGCAGCCTGCGCAAGACCAGCACGGTGGCCGTGGACGGTACCGGCACCGTCGCCGGAAGATCTGTCTACCAGCTCGTACTCACCCCCGCGCCGACCGAGCGGACCCTGCTGCGCGAGGTGCGGGTGGCGATCGACCTGGTCACGCGGGTGCCACTGCAGCTCACCGTGCTGGCAAACGGCTCCCCCCAACCGGCCTTGCAGGTCGGCTTCACTGACCTCAATGTCGGCACCCAGGACCCCGCGCTGTTCCGGTTCACCCCGCCCGAGGGGGTCAAGGTCGAGCGGCCGACGAACGAGCCGTCGAAGAAGGAGGGACCACCGGGGCCAGGCCACCCCGCGGGCGGCATGATCCGCACCCAGGGTGATGGCTGGGACACCGTGATGCTCGGGCAGCTCCCGCCCGCACGCCCCAGCACCGGCCCGGATCCGCAGCGCACTGTGGACCCGCTGGCGGTAGTCCAGCGCGTCGGTCGCCCGGCCAGCGGGCCGTGGGGTAATGGCTGGGTGGTGCAGACCGCGGTGGCAACCGTGCTGGTGACCTCCGACGGGCGGATCGCCGCCGGCGCGGTGCCCCAGCAGGTGCTCGACGAGGCCCTGACCAAGTGACGGCCGGCTCGATCACCCCGACCGGGACCGCAATGCCGTCCGCGCAGGTCGCGCCGGCGATCCGGGTCCGCGGGCTGCGCAAGGTGTTCGGCCGCACCGTGGCGCTGTCCGGCGTGGACTTCGACGTGCCGGCCGGGGCGGTGCTCGGCGTGCTGGGTCCCAACGGGTCGGGCAAGACCACGATGATCCGGCTGCTGCTAGCGCTGTCCCGGCCTACCGCGGGCACCGTGGAGCTGCTCGGCGCGCCGGTGCCGGCCTCCGCCGGTGCGGTGCTGCCGCACGTCGGCGCGCTGGTGGAGGGCCCTGGCTTTCACCCTTTTCTGTCCGGCCGGGAGAACCTGCGGCGGTGTGCGGCCGCCGAGCCGCTGCTGGCGGCGAAGGCAATCCCCGACGCGGTGGAGACGGCCTTGGAGCGGGTCGGCCTGGCGCCCGCCGCCGGCCGGCGCTACCGCACCTACTCGCTGGGGATGAAACAGCGGCTGGGCCTGGCCGCGGTGCTGCTGGTACCCCGGCGCCTCGTGGTGCTCGATGAGCCGACCAATGGCCTGGACCCTGCGGGGACCCGGGAGGTCCGCCGGATCATCGCGGAGCTGCACGCCGGCGGCGCCACCGTGCTGGTGTCCTCGCACCTGCTTGCAGAGGTCGAGGCGACCTGTACGCATGTGGCGGTGCTCGCCGAGGGGTCACTGATCGCCGCGGGTCCGCTGGCCGCGCTGCTCGACGGTGAGGCACCCGCGCTGGACGTGCACACCCCCGATGCCGCCATCGCGATGCAGGCGCTGCAGGCGGCCGGGATCAGTGCCACGGTCCGTCCGGACGGGGTGCGGGTCGAGCTGGCCGGGACCCACCCACCCGCGGTGGTGGCGCTGCTGGTCGGCGCCGGGGTCGCGGTGCACGAGGTGCGCAGGTGGCGGACCGGGTTGGAGGAGCTGTTCGCCCAGCTGACCGAGGGGAACGGGCAATGACGACTTCCGTTGAAGCCGGGATCGGGGCCCCCCTCACCGGCCCGGTGCGCGCCCCGCTGGTGCGTCTGCTGCGCAGCGAGCTGCGCTGGGTGCTGCGCCGGCCGCGTACCCAGGTCGCGCTGGTGCTGCTCGCGCTGGTCCCGGTGCTGATCGGGATCGGCATCGTGGCAACCGACGGGCCGGGCGGGTCGGGGCTGCTCACCCAGATCGCCGGCAACGGGCTGGTGCTGCCGGTCGCGGCGCTGTCGCTGTCGCTGGCGTTGCTGCTACCGCTGGCCGTGACGATGGCCGCCGCCGACGCGCTGTCAGGCGAGTCCGCGCACGGAACGCTGCGCGGGCTGCTGCTGGCCCCGGTGAGCAGGACCCGCTTGGTGCTGGTCAATGCTTTCGGTGTGCTGTCCGTCGCGGTGGCTGCGGTCGCGGCGGTCACGGTGGTGGGCATCGTCACCGGGCTGGTCCTGGTCGGCCCTTCCGGCAGCACTCACGGCCTGCTCACCCTGTCGGGCACCGAGGTCGGGCCGGGGTCGGCGCTGCTGCGGGTCACACTGGCCGCAGCGTGGACCATCGGGCAGCTCAGCGCGGTCGGCGCCGTCGCGCTAGCGGTCTCCTCAGCCACCGAACACCCCCTGGTGGTACTCGCCGCGGTGCTCGGTGGGCTGATCGTGTTCGGGGTGCTCTCCGCGATCCCCGCGCTGGACTGGCTGCAGCCGCTGCTGCTCACTACTGGGTGGTTCGCGGTCGCCGACGTGCTGCGCGACCCCTTACCGCTGGACGCGCTGGCCTCCGGCACCCTCCGCGCCGCGTGCTACCTGCTAGTCGGCGTCGGGCTCGCCCTGGCCCGGACCGCGACCCGAGAAGCCTGAGGGGGTTCACGTGGCGCTTCCGGGGACCGGTTACCGCGTGAAAGGTTCCGTTGGCGGCACGGGCTCGACCATGGTCTGCCACCGCTGCCCGGCCCAGAGGCCACCGACGCCGAGCGCGGCGAAGCGATCATGGCCCGTTTGGTTGCCCGGGTAGGCGCCCCGAGCCTGGACGACTATCGCCGCGCCTACTCGGCGTGCGGCGCCCCATGGCCTGGGGACGACGAGATCCGCCGACGCCACCCGGTAGCCGCCGATCCCGCCGCGTGATCGGCGGGAAAGTCCTCGATGCCTCCGCCCTCGCCTGGCTGGCCCGTCGGCGGCCTGCCGCGCTGGCCTGGTTCGACACTGCTCGGTTGGTCGGTATCGCGCTGTACCTGCCGTCCCTTGCGCTGGCCGAGGTGCGGGCGGTGCGGCCCGATGCCGCCCCGATTCTCGCCGATCTACTCAGCCACCCATCCGTGGTGCTCGGTGAGTTCGACAGCGCCACCGCCGACCGAGTCGACCAGCTGCTGCTTGCCGCGAACGTCTTCGACGCGCTCGCCGGGCACGTGGTGCACGTCGCCCGGCAACGAGGCTGGCCGGCCCTCACCGCTGACCCTGGTCGCCTGCACCGCATCCACCCCACGCTTGAGGTCGACCTGCTCTAACTGCGCCCCGGCTTTCCGGCCCACGGCGGTGCATGGACCGCGACCAGCATGGTCGAGGCCACCAAGCCGAACCCGAGGGCTGAGCGGACTTCCTCGTCAGGTCCCACGCGATAATGACGGTTCACCCGGCAGGATGGGGGGCATGGCTCAACTCTGGGACGACGAGCAAGTGACCGGTGCCCTCAAGGGGCTCACCGACTGGCAGCGCGACGGCAACTCGATCGTGCGCACCGCGCAGCTGCCCAGTTTTCCGGCTGCCATCGAGGCGGTCCGCGCGGTCGCCGAGATCGCCGAAGCCCGCGACCACCATCCCGACATCGACATTCGCTGGCGCACCCTGACCTTCCGGCTCAGCACCCATTCCCAGGGCGGCATCACTGATAAGGATGTCGAGCTCGCAGGCGAGATCGACCGAACGCTGTCCGGCGCGACCGGCTGACATCGCCCGAGGCGGCGCTACCCAGGCTAGATAGCAACATGGAGGTTGACACCAAGCAGAACGAGAGGCCAGAGGAACATGGCCAGGAGGAAGGACAGCAGCTGGCCGAAACTAGTGATCCCGTACCCGGCGCTGAGCGCCACTATCACACCAATGATCAGATACACTAGACCAGCAAGAGAAATACCGCGCTGTTCGACGACGTACCACATGACTTCTCCTCACGATGCGGGGCCATTGAACTCATAACCTGGATTGGCACCTTGGCGCAACATGAACCTTGTGCCGGTGCCCGGACTCCGACCACAGACAGGTGTTGACGACGCTGGCCTGCTGGCGGCTCGCCCAGTCATCAGGAGCCGGCCGGGATGCCACACGCGGCACCTGCGGTCGGTTCGAATCCACGACGATCCTCCCTCTCCCTAACACACGGAGTGTAGCCACGCCCGCGCTGACTGTCGTGGGCTCAGATACCCAAATCCTGCGGACTTCAAGCGGGCTGCTAGAGAGGCGGCACTGATCACCCGGTGGCAGCACTCAGGGCAACCCAACTCGGGCACCGCGCCCGTGCCGGGCAACCGCGTAGCCTGACGTCTACCTCTTCGCCGAGGTTCACGCCCCCGGGCGACGGTCCCCGGGCTTCGGCGGAGGGTCGGCGAGGAGAGGTCTGCGGTGGACGTTGAGGACGACGCGCGCACGATCGGACGACGAGTGCGGCAGATCCGCAACGCGCGGCGCAAGTCCCTGCGGGTGGTCGCGGAACTGGCCGGGATCAGCAAATCGCACCTATCTCGGATCGAACGCGGGGAACGCGCACTAGACAGCCGATCCGAGACGGTAGCCCTCGCCAACGCGCTCGGCATCGCGCCGTCCGAGCTGATGACTCTGCCAATACCGGCACCCGGCAACGGGCACACTGACAGCGCCATCGAGGCGGTTCGGCGCGCGCTGATGGCCGTCAATCATCACCATCTCCAGGGACAGGTGCTTCCCGTAGAGGTCTTGCGCGAGCGGGTCGGCGCGATGGTCGGCGCGGGCAGCGTCGGCGACCAGGAGCTGACTGGCCGCGAACTGCCGGGCCTGATCAGCGACCTGCACACCACCATGGCGGCCGGGCGGGACGTCGCCGAACTGCTCGATCTAACGGCACTGCTACACACCCAGGCGACCATCGGATGGTTACGGACCGCGGGCGCATCGGTGGACCTGCGCGAGCAGGCCTCATTAGTGGCCCGTCGCGCTGCCGAGGAACGCGACACCCCGACCGCAAGGGGCCTCGCTGCGGCCGGTGCGGCGCGGGTGATGCTGTCCACGGGAGCGTTCGACCTGGCGCAAGCCGAACTCGACTCGGTGACCGTGCCGACGACCACTCCCGAAACGATGCAGCTGGCCGGGATGCTCGCGTTGTACCGGGCGGAAGTCGCCGCAGCCGACAGCCGACCCGGCGACGTGCCTCCGGTCTTGGATCATGCCGATGAGCTGGCCGAGCGCACCGGGGAGGGCAACGCCTACTGGCTGGGCTTCGGCCCGACGAACACCGGGTTCTGCCGCGCGTCCGTTGCGCTGGACTTGAAGGACTACGACCAGGCCGTGGCTGCTGCCGAGGGCGTGAATCCGCAGCTGCACTCCAATCGGTCGCGGCAGGCCGCGTACTGGGTGTACTACGGGCGGGCGTTGGCCCGGGTCCGCCGCAGAGACGAAGCGGTGATGGCGTTACGCCGTGCTGAGGAGATCGTGCCCCACCGCGTGCAACGAGATCCATTCGCGCGCGACGTAATGGCTGAGCTGCTCGCCCGCTCGCGCAGGGATGCCGTCGGCCGGGAGCTGCGGGGAATGGCTTACCGGGCGGGCCTGCCGGTGTAGCCCATTCGGGTATCTGTTTCTGTCCAGGCACAACATGGGCGCGGTGCGGGCCATTTTCGAGGCATTCGCAGCGGGGTCGTCGCTGAAGGCAATCGCGGCGGCGCTCGACGGCGCAAGGCAGGCCGTTCTCATCGAGGGCGAGCGGCCAATGATCCAGCTGTTACCAAGCGGGGTAACCGCGATGCCCACTCGGAGCGGGCGCCCGTGGAACCCGACCACTGTGACGACGATTCTGCGAAATCCGCGCTATGCGGGGTGGTCCATGCTCGATGGGAAAATCGTGCGAGACGGAGGCGGTCGCCCGGTTGCCGGGCAATGGCCCCCGATCGTGTCAGACACGCTGTGGTTGGAGGTTCAGCGGCGCCTCGACGATCCGGCGCGCAAGTCCAACCGCAACGGGACGGACCGCAAACACCTCGGTTCAGGGCTATACCGCTGCGGTCTCTGCAGACAGCGGGTGAAGGCGCACGGCACCCGCTACCGCTGCGCCGGACACATGATGCGGGCACGGTCGCAAGTGGACAGCTACGTCCTCGACGTTGTGCGCGAACGCCTGTCTCGTGCGGACCTGGCCAACCTCCTGCCCACCACGGATGAAAGCGAGGCCGCCCAGATGCAGGAAGAGATCGAGCGGCAGCGCGGTCGCATTCTCCCCGCCCGGGCGGACTACTCGGCGGAATTGATCGACGGCCTGATGTTCAAGGAGATCAAGCTCGAAGCCGAGGCGACGATCGACCGACTCGAGGCCGAGCGGCTCTCCCTGAGCGGGGGCTCGACGGCCTTCCCGGTGCTTGCCGCCGACAACCCGGTGCACGCTTTCAGCAGCGCCGACCTGGCAACAACGCGGGTGGTTATCGACGCCCTCTGTACGGTCCACCTTCACCCAGCCCCTCGCGGCCGCAAGGTGTTCGATCCGGTGTCAGTAGAGATACAGCCACGGGTGGCCCCGGCAGCTCATAGAACGGTTGACCGGGCCACCAGCGTGTGACGTCCTTCACAAGCTTGAGGGGCTTCTCAACTCAAGCCAAGCGGCCTGGATCGGCGGCGGCCAAGGCAACGGCCAGGGCTTAACGAATCTTCATTAAAGACACACTTGTCGATGGACCCGTTCCGATCTTGTAGACAGTCGGTCCAGGGCCGCGCGCTAAGAGCAGGCGGAGGGGACTGTCTTGCAACACGCCGAGGCTTCGCCCGGGGTGGGGCACGCGCAGACCATCGACGGGAGGACAGCCCCAGTGTCAACGGCCAAGTTGTGGTCCCCGCTGGTGGCCAACTAAAAGTCCCCACCCTTCGGGGAGTTTTGATCACATACGCAGCCTCCGATGTTCGGCGACTCGGCATGCTTGGTGGCAGTAGCGGCGGGGTTGGCCGGGTTGGTTGAGAGGCAGGTGGAACGTGTGGTTGCAGAGCCAGCGGCTGCAGCGGAGGATGAGGCAGCTGGGGTGCTCCGAGCAGGGCCCCGGGGCTTGGGTCGGGGTGTAACGGTATTCGCGCTGCTCGGTCATCGGCTGGTCTTGGTGCCGGTGCCGGTGCCGGCTCGGGCTTGTCTCATCCGGAACGAATCGCCGTCGGTGACCACGGTGTGGCAGTGGTGCAGGAGCCGGTCGAGCAGGCTGACCGCGGTGGTGTGTTCGGGTAGGAACCGTCCCCAGGATTCGAAGGGCCAGTGCGATCCGATGCCCAGGGAGCGGCGTTCGTAGGCGGCGGCGACGAACCGGAACAGCAGCTGCGCGCCGGTGTCGTCCAGCGGCGCGAACCCAAGCTCGTCAAGGATGATCAGACCGTTGCGCAGTAGGGTGTCGATCACTCGTCCCACGCTGTTGTCGGCCAGGCCACGGTAGAGGGTTTCGACCAGGTCCGCGGCGGTGAAGTAGCGGACCCGGTATCCGGCATGCACGGCGGCGACACCCATCGCCACCAGCAGGTGACTTTTCCCGGTGCCGGCCGGACCGATCAGGCAGGTGTTCTCCG
>DATDHI010000381.1:0-4193 GCA_036521655.1 Pseudonocardiaceae bacterium
TCTCACGTACTCTGCTCACCTGATAGGTGTCCTCTCCACCGGGATGGTTGTGGCCTCGTAACTGCCATCATCCCAGGTCAGAAGGGCACCTATCATCATCTGCAGACCGTGTCGCGCCACTACTCGCGGAATCGGGTCAGATCGATGGCGACAAGATCCTGATCAATGCCCCCACCAGCGGCACCCTCCTCGACTGGAGCGCTACCCGAGGGGCCGTTCTGAGCAAGGACGAACGTGTTCGGCCGCGTCGAGCTCCGAGGCGGGTTCGTTCAACCCAAGATGAGCCTCCGCGCCCCAGCAGAGGGCACCGTGGCAGGGGACAACGGCGTGTCCGGGGGGTTCGTCACCGCGGGCACCCAACTCGCCATCGCCTACGACTTCGACAAGACCTTTGTCACCGCCCGGGTCGACGAGAACGACATCAGGGCGGTGCATCTCGGCCAGCAAGTCGATGTGACCGTAGACGCCTTTCCCAATACCCCGCTCACCGGCCACGTCCGCGAGATCCAAGGCGCTGCCGCCGGGCAGGTCTCCCTGTTCCCTGAGACCAACACCTCGGGCAACTTCCAGAAGGTCACTCAGGTCATCCCAGTCAAGGTCGGACTCGTGGACCGTCGTGGCCTCGATCTCGTTCCCGGCATGAATGTCACCGTTCACATCCACAAGCGCTGACGACCCGGGACCCGTTTCGGCACCTTGAGTGTCCGCTCGGTCACGCCGGTGGCCTGATAGGTGTCGGTGAGACCGAGAGCGTCCTGCCCTGTCGTTCGAGGCGACGCTGCCCAAGCCCGGCAACTGGCGGCTGTTCCTGCAGTTCCAGACCGCCGGTGTCCTGCACACTGCCGCGGTGACCCTGCCCGTCGGATAGCAACGCGCCTAGTGCGCGGTCGGATTGCTGGCGCCGGTGTGGTCTGGCCATTGCCCGCCGCGCAGGTGCGCCCGCGTGTAGTCCGGTGCGGGCGCACCCGCAGGCGGCGGCATTGCATTGCGGAGAGGCATGCCTTCCTGAAAGTGCAACAGGCGCAGCGAGTTGGCTACCACGCTGACCGAGGAGAAGCCCATCGCGGCCCCGGCGATGATCGGGTTGAGCAGTCCGGCCGCGGCCAGCGGGATCAGCGCCACGTTGTAGCCGAACGCCCAGCCCAGGTTCTGCAGAATCGTCCGGTAGGTCCGGCGGGACAGCCGGATCGCGGTCGGCACCCCGGCCAGCTCACCGCGCATCAGCGTCAGATCCGAGGACTCGATGGCCACGTCGGTGCCGGTGCCGATGGCGATCCCCAGGTCGGCGGCGACCAGCGCCGGAGCGTCGTTGACGCCGTCGCCGACCATCGCGACGACCTCGCCGGCGGCCTGCAAGCGGGACACCTCGGTCTGCTTGTCGGCGGGCAGCACCTCGGCGAGCACGGTGTCGATGCCCACCCGCTGGGCGATGGCCTGCGCGGTGCGGGTGTTGTCCCCGGTGATCATCGTGACCTTCAGGCCCATCCGGTGCAGCTCGGCCACCGCGCCGGCGGCGCCGTCCTTGAGGGTGTCGGAGACCGCCAGCACCCCGCGGACCTGCCCGTCCCAGCCGGCGTAGACCGCGGTGCGGCCCTGGGCTTCCAGCCATGCTGCGGCGCGGTCAAGCTCGGCGGGCAGCCCTAGTCCGGCCTCGGCGGCCAGCTTGCGCCGCCCCACCCACACCGTCTGCCCGTCCACCTCGGCCCGCACCCCGTGCCCGGCGACCGAGGCGAACCCGCTCACCGGCGGCAGCACGCCGTACGCGTGGCGGGCGGCGGCGGCGATGGCGTGGCCGATCGGATGCTCGCTGTCAGCCTCGACCGCGCCGGCGCGGCGCAGCAGCTCGGCAGGGTCGGTCCCGGCACCGGGTTCGGAGTCGGTCAGCGCCATCTCCCCGCGGGTCAGGGTGCCGGTCTTGTCGAACACCACTGTGGTGATCTTCCGGGTGGCCTCCAGCACCCCCACACTCTTGATCAGGATCCCGAGGCTCGCGCCCCGCCCGGTACCGACCATGATCGCCACCGGGGTGGCCAGGCCGAGCGCGCAGGGGCAGGCCACGATCAGCACCGCCACCCCCGCGATCAGCCCCTTGACCGGGTCTCCGCCGAGCAGCCACCAGCCGGCGAACGTGGCCAGCGCGATCACGATCACCGCCGGCACGAAGATCGACGAGATCCGGTCGGCAAGCCGCTGCGCCTGTCCCTTGCCGGCCTGCGCCGTGGCGACCAGCGACACGATCTGCGCCAACGCGGTGTCGGAGCCGACGGCGGTGGCCCGCATCGTGAGCACCCCGCTGGTGTTCACCGTCGCGCCGGCCACCGTCGCGCCCACCGTCTTGTCCACCGGCACCGACTCGCCGGTCAGCATCGACTCGTCCACCGCCGAGGCCCCGCCGACGACCTCGCCGTCGGTGGGGATCTTCTCCCCGGGCCGGATCCGCAGCAGGTCCCCGACCCGGACCTGATCGGCGGGGACCAGCACCTCCACCCCGTCGCGGATGACCCGGGCTTCCTTGGCGCCCAGCTCCGCCAGCGCCCGGATCGCCCGGCCAGCCCGGCGCTTGGCCCGGACCTCCAGATACCGGCCCAGTACCAGGAACGCGATGAGCAGCGCGGCGGTCTCGAAGTACAGCTCGGTGCTCCCGCGCAGCAGCTCCACCAGCGAGAACGTGTAGGCCGTCAGCGTGCCGATCGCGATCAGCGTGTCCATGTTCGCCGAGAACCGCCGCGCGCGCCGAGCCGCCTCGCGCAGGAACGGCCAGCCCGCGATGAACTGCACAGGGGTGGTCAACGCCAGCTGTGCCCAGGGCGACCACGCCTGATCCACCCAGAACGCCAGATACATCGTCGCCAGCGCCAGGGGACCGGCCAGGATCACCCGCCACAGCCAGGACTGCTGCGCTGCGGCCTCGTCGTCCTGCTCCGGCGCGGTCTGCGAGTGCCGTGGCTCAAGCCGGTAACCGATCTTCTCCACGGCCGCGGCCAGCGCCTCGGGCTCAGCGGGTTGCTCGGCCAGCACCAGATGCGCTGTGGCAGTCGCGAAGTTCACCTCCGCCGCCGCCACACCGGGCTGCTTGCCCAGCGTGCGCTGCACCCGGTTGGCACACGACCCGCAGGTCATGCCCCGCACCCCGAAGTCCAGCGTCACCGCTGGGTCAGGCATGCTGCACCCGCTCCGGTTCCGGTGTCTGCGGGGGCCGGAACACGTGCTTGTCGAACTTGAGCGTCTCCATCAGCTCATCGACGATCTCCGCGGTCCGGCCCTCCTGCATCGCCTCGGCCACGCAGGTCTCCAGATGCCGGCGCAGCATGATCCGACTCGCCCCCTCCAGCAGGCCCTGCACCGCGGAGAGCTGCTTCATCACGTCCGGGCAGTAGGCGTCCCGCTCGATGATCGTGATGATGCCGTTGACGTGACCGCGGGCGGTCTTCAACCGGTTCACCACTGACTGCTGGTACGAGTCCATGACCTCACGGTACCCCACCCCAGGTGGGGTGGCACCGGAGTTCTGAGGTTGATCACCGTTTGTGTGCGCGGAGCGACACGTGGTGTCGCTCAACGCACACAAACGGTGATCATGTGCGCAGAGGTCGGGCAGTCGCGGCAGCGGGGGCGGGTTGGGTGAGTCGGTAGCCGGTGTGGGCGGAGAACTGGGCGGTAAGGGCGAACCGGTCGCCGCGCACCAGGGTGTGGCGCCATTCGACGGGGTGGCCGGATGCGTAGCCGAGCCGGTTGATGAAGAAGGCGGCGGTGTCGGAGGGGCACCGCAGCAGGGCGCGTTCGGCCGGGGTGGGGCTGACGGCGTGGATGTCCTCGCGGCCGTGCTCCAGGCGCACCCCGGCGCGGGCGTCCAGTTCGGCGTAGAGGCTGGTGTGAGTGAAGTCGGCAGCCAGCAGCGGTGACGCTACGGAGGTGGGCAGCCACACCCGGTCGAGGGCAAGCGGCTCGTCGCCGGCGAAGCGGAGCCGTTCCAGGTAGACCAGCGGCGCGGAGCTTTCCAGGTCGAGTCGGGCGGCGATGACACCGTCGGCGCGGACGTCGAGGGTGCGCACGGAGCTGTACTGGGCCAGGCCGGCGGCTTCCACGGAGGCGAACAGGCTGTAGAGGGCGCCCATCGGTTGCCGGATTTCCGGGGGAGGCGCGACGCGGGATTGGCGTCCGCGCCCGGCGACGATCACCCCGTCGGCGCGGAG
>DATDHI010000382.1:0-3358 GCA_036521655.1 Pseudonocardiaceae bacterium
ACGTCCGCCGCAGTCCGGGTTCACGGGGTTCCGGTTCCCACCGGAGGTGATCATGGTGGCGGTGCGCTGGTATTTGCGCTACGGCCTGTCCTACCGTGACGTCGAAGAACTGCTGGCCGAGCGTGGTATCGAGGTCGATCACGTCAAGCCTCGTTCATACACCACGAGATGACCTGGCAAGACCGATCCAGACAGGCAGTTCCCAGGGCCAGCACGGTGCTGTCGCGCTCGAACGCTCTGTTCCCCGTGCTTGGGGGGTGCCCGCTTGCTGGCAACAATCGGTGGTTCCTCGGACGGGGGGCTCTATTCCGACCCCGCCAGGTAGAGGGGGCCCTAACCCCGATAGACCCCCCGGGTAAAGGGTCGTGACCTGCACGGTAGCGGGGGTAGACCCCCTTATCGGTGCTGCCCCTCCCAACCCCTCTACGGCACTCTTGGGGCGAGGTGCGCAGCGCTGTCACATGGTGACGGGGCGAGGTCCGGCGCTGAGCGGATGCGCTGCTTCGCGACGAACCATTACGGCTGGCTCACGGTCACGGAAAGTCACAGGGACCCAATCAGGGAGGCGGTGGGGGAGGCAGGGAGTTCTCCCTGTCGGGGTCCCTGCCTTGCCTCCCCGCCCTGAGCTGCGTAGAAACCGGTCAGGGAGGCAGTTCACTCCGCTTCCCCATGCCCCGGAAACCCCCGATTTTCGGGGAAGGCGACATCACGGGCCGCCTCCCTCCCTCACTGCCCGATCGTCTGGTCGATCACGTTGCGTAACTGCCAGCTGATGAAAACGGATATGCCGACCGATGAAGGCTCCGCAGTCCAAGGCGACGCCGATCGACCTAGACGCGTGTCTTGCGGTCGCAGCGTCTGCCTACCAGGCGCCCACGTAGCCTTGAGTCACCTCCTCAGGAGGTCCGATCGGCGGGCAGACGGTGAGGCACCACCTTTGTGCTAGGGCACATGCCTCACTTCGATGCCTGGTCTCTGCCCTACCCTTGAGCTGCGGGAAGGCAGACAATCCTGGTGAGGCAGACCAGCACCCACCACGCCGGAAACAGCCGCTTTCACCGGGCTCGGAGGGGGTACCCTCCCCTTGCCTGCCTTGTCTTCCGTATGCGGGACAGCGGGTGGGTTCGTCCGCGCGGACGTCCGTGACTCGCGCGCCTGCGCGCGTAGGGAGCACCTGCACTTGCGGACGTCCACCCGGACGATCGTTCCCGTCTCGTCGTCGATCTGCCTCCTTCTCCTAGCGGAGGCACGCGGAGTCAGGCAGCCACGGTGCCGTGACCAGCTGCGGAGGTATAGCTTCTGCCCGCACGTGATCAGGATGTCGCTGTGGATGAACATCGCGGCCGGTGCTGGCGGTGCCGGGCTGGGCAGGCCACGGCGGCACTCGGTCGCCAGGTCGGCTAGCTTACCCTCACTCGCACCGTTCAGCCACGCCCGCCTGAACGTCAGATACGCATCGCACGTGGAGACTACGAGGCGTTGTGTGGTGTGCGGCTGTTGGCGGCGAGCCTGACTGACCCGGGTCGTAGCCGGTGCACGGAGTGCGGAGTGCCGCCGTCGTGAGTGGTCCCCGGTGATGATGATAACCAAGCCCAATCCGGCGGGCCGCCATTATCGCGGCGGTCCCTGAACTCGCGGCGGAACGGTGGGTACTGGGGCAGCTCATTGTCAGCCGTTCGTGTAGCCACGCTCCTCGGTCTAGGGTGACGATTCTTTTCGGCTGTGGGGGTGGGGGTGTTCCGCGACTTTTACGCGACGATGGCTCAGGTGCTCCCGGTGCTGTTGTTGGCTCTGGTGTGGGACTCGAACTATCTACAGCGGCTGCGGAAACAGCCGCGGGCGTTGCGTCGTGACGATCCGGTGGGCGGGGTGTTGTTCTGGACCAAGCCGCGGGTGCGGGTGTACTCGTTTGTGATCACCGGTCTGCTGGTCGCGAGGATCGGGGTGAGCCTGCTGGTGCTCGCCGACGTGCTGGGCGACGCTGCGTGGCTGCGGTTGGGGTTGGTCGGGGCGTTGCTGCTCTCGCTGGTGACGTTGCTCGTGCGGATCAGCGCGGACGTGGTGGCCGCCACCCGCCAATGACGGACGGGGGTAACAACAGGGGAGTCGGCGGCGAAGGATAGGGCATGGGTGTGCTGAGGCATTTGGTCGTGGTGGTGCCTGGTATCGGGGGCAGTGTGCTGACCGCGCCCGATGGCACGTCGGCTTGGGATGTGACAGTGAGTTCCCTGACGCATGCGGTGATCGACCCTGGGGCGTTGGACTTGACCGCGAGCTGGCAGCGACACGGCTGGTCGACACGTTGACGGTGCTGCGGCCGTGGCTGGTGGTGCCTGGTTACGACGGGCTGACCCATCGTCTACGGACGAACTTCAGCGCACGGTTGCGGGTGGTCGACTACCGCGATGGTGAGTGGGTGCCGGGCGACGTGGATGTGTTGCGCGTCCCGTACGACTTTCGACGGTCGGTCGCGGTGTCCGCCGACGTCCTTGGGCGGGCGGTGACTGCTGCGGTGGGCGAGAACGGGCGTGAGGTGATCGTGGTGGCCCACTCGATGGGTGGGCTGGTCGCGCGCTACTGGATCGGTGTTTGCGGGGGGGCGGCACTGCCGGGCGCTGGTCAGCCTCGGCACGCCGCACCGGGGCGCGCCGCGTGCGTTGGATTGGCTGTTCAACGGTGCCGGGGTGGGCCTGCTGCGGTCCGCGGCGGCAACGCGCGAGCTGCGCCGCTGGCCGTCGGTGTTCGAGCTGCTGCCGCAGTACCCGGCAGTACTGCCGGAGGTCGGCGAACCGGTGGAGCCGACGGCCCTGTCGCCGACGCTGGTGCGCCCGTTCGGGTCCGCGGGTGCGGGCGCGGAGGTGCTGCGGCGGGTCGGCGAGGCGGCGAAGGTGCACGTCGACATCGCGGCAGCCTGGGAGGAGATACCGGGTGGTGGGCGACCGGGGCTGGTGGTGTACTTCGGGCGGGGCCACAGGACGCCGAACCGGGCGGTCGTGCACGGCGGGCGGGTCCGGGTGGCGAAGGTGGATCCGGAGTGGCGGGGCAACGTCGGCTGGGCCGGGGATGGCACGGTCCCGGCGATCTGTTCGATCCCGGCGGAGCTGTCGCGGGAGCCGGAGCGCGCGCAGGCGGTCCCGGACAGGCACGGTGCAATGGGGTCGACGGCGGCGGTGCTGGAGCGCCTGGTCACGATGCAGGGCGAGGACCTCCCGGTCCGCGGGACGGACCGCCCAGCGATGCCGTGGGTGGGCTGGGATGTCGAGGAGGTCGCGCTCGCCGGGACGGGGGTCGAGGAACAACGGAACAAAAAGTAGCGGTAGTACTGAATGTAGATGCATCGACGCTGGTCAGCGCCACG
>DATDHI010000383.1:0-3748 GCA_036521655.1 Pseudonocardiaceae bacterium
GGCTCTCTCCTTGGTCGGGCACAGCACCACCAGGTCATCCGCGTAACGACACAACACCCCCAACTGCCAGTACTGCTGGACCCAGATACGGTCCAGACGGTGCAAGACCGCATTGGCGATCAGGGGTGAAATCACCCCACCCTATGAGCAGTGCTGGGTTATGCGCAGCCTTGACCCATCGAGCCTGGTGAGGACGGGGACCGGAGCCGAGCACTGCACATAACGCGCCGACGACGCTGACCACCGGCTCGGCATGGTGCCGGGCCGTGGTGATCAGGAGGTCGGCTGTGACAGTGACTGTGTCGGCACTGGTGTCCGGTCTGGAGGCAGAGCTGCAGCGTCTCGGCTACAAGGACCCGACGTTGGTCTGGTATCGGGGGTGCTGGCGCCGCATGGAGAGGTTCTTCGCTGCCCGCGGCGTCGAGGAGTTCTCCTTGGATGTCGCGATGGCGTGGGTCGATGAGTCGTGCGGCTTCTTCGAGAAGGAGCACTCGGGGACACTCAAGGCGAACGACGTCTATCTGTTCAGGGTCGCCCAGATGCTCGGCGACTACGCAGTCCATGGGACGGTGCTGCGCCGCTACAGCCGGTCGATCGACAAGCTGTCCGGGGAGGATGCCGACACGATCGCCCGGTTCCAGGCCTGGCTGCGAGGCGCAGACCGCGCCGTGTCCACGGTGCGCACCTATGCAACGGTGGCCGGGGAGTTCGTCGCGTTCACCGGTGGACGCGGCGGGCTCGCCCGCTGTGATGCCGGCACGATCGACGCGTTCGTTGCCACGCTCGCTGGCTACCAGGCAAAGACGGTCGAGCAGAAGCTGTGTGCGCTGCGCTCGTTTCTCGTGTTCGCATGCGCTGAGGGTCTTCTCGACGCCGCCGTCGCCGTCCCGGCCGCACGCTCGACCAAGCAGGCCAGGGTGCCGTCGGTGTGGGAGCCGGGCGAGGTGGAGTCGATCCTCGAAGCGATCGACCGGGGCAACCCGAGCGGGAAGCGGGACTACGCGATCGTCCTTTTGATCGCGAGGCTCGGACTGCGCGGCGTCGACGTCAAGCGCTTGGAGCTCGCTGACTTCGATTGGCCAGGCAATCGGCTGTCTGTGATGCAGGCCAAGACCGGTGACCGAGTGCAGCTGCCGTTGTTGAAGGACGTCGGCTGGGCCGTGATCGACTACCTCCGTGCCGGTCGCCCGGCCTGTGACTGCCCGCAGGTGTTCGTGCGGCACACCGCCCCGATCGGCCCGTTCTCCGACGAGGACCATCTCCACCAGATCCTGATCAAGCACGCCCGGGCGGCTCACGTCCGGGTCAGCGAGAAACGCCGCCACGGCATGCACTCGCTCAGGCACACCTTGGCGACCCGGTTGATGGAGGAGGGCACGCCGCTCGAGCAAATCGCCGACATCCTCGGCCACCAGTCGGTCCGATCGACCGGCGTGTACCTGAAGTCGTCGCTCGGGCTGCTATCCAGCTGCGCCCTAGACCCCGACGCACCGGCGCAGGGGGTATCACGGTGAGCCCCGAGATCACGATGGCCGACGCGATCAGGGCCCTCGTCGCGGAGAAGCGCACTGTCGGCTACAAGTACGTCGCCGAAGAACGGGCGCTTTCTCGCTTCTGCGCGTTCTGCTGCGCTCGGTTCCCTGGACTGGAAGCGCCAAGTGAGGCCTCGCTCGAGGCGTGGGTGACCGCTGCCCAGAAGCGAGGGGTCAAGCCCGCGACCCTCCAGACGCTGGTGGCGCCGGTGCGGGAGCTGGCCCGCTGGCTCGGACGCCGCGGCGTGCCCGCCTACGTCCTGCCCCCCGGCGTGCTGCCGAGGCCCGCCCGTTACGTCCCCCACATCTACACCGACGCGGAGCTGGCGGCCCTGTTCGCCGAGACCGACCGCTGCAGTTACTGCTCGGCGGTCCCGTTCCGGCACCTCGTCATGCCGGTGCTGTTCCGCACGATCTATGCCTGCGGCCTGCGTGCCTCCGAAGCCCGCCTGCTGCGCGTCGACGATGTCGACATCGACACCGGGGTCCTGCAGGTCCGGGACGCGAAGGGCGGCAAGGACCGCCAGGTGCCCGTGAGCGAGCCGCTTGGTCAACGGCTCGCCGACTACCACGCCCAGGTCGTTGGGCGCACCGGCGAGGACTGGTTCTTCCCTGGCACGGCCGGTGCTCCGCTCACCCTTGGGAACCTCGACAAGAACTTCCGTCGATTCCTCTGGCAGGCCCGCATCTCCCACGGGGGCCGAGGCCACGGCCCGCGTGTGCATGATCTCCGGCATGTTTTTGCGGTCAATAACCTGCGTGCGTGCTTCGCGCGCGGCGACGACGTCGGCGCGTTCCTGCCGGTCCTCCAGGCCTACATGGGCCACGCTTCCCCTGACGACACCGCCTACTACCTCAGGCTGACCGCCGAGTCCTACCCCCACATCACCGCTCAGGTTCGACGCGCCGTCGGTGACGTCGTCCCGCCGGTCATGGAAGGGCCGCGCCATGGCAACTGACTTCGCATTGTCCTTGCGCCTTTTTCTCACCGCGTACCTGGCCGGGCTTCGCGGCTGCTCGCCGAACACGGTGGCGTCCTATCGCGACACGTTCAAGCTGCTCGTCGTGTTCTTTCGCGACGACCGCTCCATTCCGCCCGAGAAGCTCACCCTCGACTGCATCGACGCCGAGGCGATTGTCGGGTTCTTGGACTGGCTCTGCGACGTCAGGCACAACAGCGTGTCGACGCGGAACCAGCGCCTCGCCGCGATCGCCTCGTTCTTCCGGTGGATGCAATCCCAAGATCCTGCCCGGATGGCCTGCTGCCAGGACATTCTCGCCATCCCCGCGAAGAGGCAGCCCCAACCGGCAGTGAACCACCTGAGCAGCGAGCAGACCCGCCTCCTGCTCGCTCAGCCCGACCGATCCACCCGGCGGGGGCGGCGTGACGCGACCTTGCTCGCCACCCTCTACGACACCGCAGCGAGGGTCCAGGAGCTCGCCGACCTCACCGTCCGCGACATCCGGCTCGAGGCCCCGGCCATGGCGGCCTTGACCGGAAAGGGCAATAAGACCCGCCACGTCCCCCTCGGCGACAACACCGCAGCACTGCTCGAGGCCTACCTGGCCGAACAGCATCTCGATGGCCCCGGCCACGACGATGACGCGGTGTTCGCCAATCAGCACGGTCGAAAGCTCAGCCGCGGCGGCATTGCCTGGATCATCGCCAAGTACCAGGCCATGGCCGGTGACCCGGTGCTCGCCAATGCCGAGCTCAGTCCTCACGTGCTGCGCCACAGCAAGGCCATGCACCTCTACGACGCGGGCGTCCCCCTGCCTTACATCCGCGACATCCTCGGCCACGTCGACCTGTCCACGACCGAGATCTACGCCCGCGCCTCGACCGAAGCCAAGCGCAGAGCCCTCGAAGCCGTCTACGTCGACATCGTCTCTGACGACCTGCCCGAGTGGAACCAGGACGCCGGACTGCTCGACTGGCTCGCCGCACTCTGAAGGCCCTGCATTATGTGCAGCGCTCGGCTCCGGTCCCCGTCCTCACCAGGACTGATCGGTCAACGCTGCGCATAACCCAGCGCTGCTCATAGGGATCGTTATGTTCAGCTGAACATAACCCACCTTGCGGAGTCCCCTTGTCCCGCTCCACCAGGGTGCCATCCGGGTACCGAAGCGGCGCAGCCAGCCACCGCTTGACATACAACAGCACCCAGGGGGTGGTGCAGACCGCCTCCACCGCCTTGACGACGAGGTCCCACGGC
>DATDHI010000384.1:0-16717 GCA_036521655.1 Pseudonocardiaceae bacterium
GCTCAGCGCGTCGTGCAGCCGGTCCAGCGCGTCCTCGGACAACCGCCCGGCGGTGGTGTAAGGCGACAGCCGTGCGGCGTGCAACACCTCATCGGAGTAGGCATTGCCGACCCCGGCGATCAGCGTCTGGTCGGTCAGCACCGTCTTGAGCCGCTCGGTCCGCCCACGCAGCACCCCGGCCAGGCCGTCGCGGGACAGCGTCAGCGCGTCCGGGCCGAGCCGGGCGATACCGGGCACCTCGGCAACGTCACCGACGACATACACCGCCAGCCGCTTCTGGGTGCCTGCCTCGGTGAGATCGAAGCCCGAGCCGCCACTGAGGTGCACCCGCAAGGCGATCGGCCCCTTACCACCGGGACGAGGTGGCGCCGGGGCCAGCGAGTCCGACCAGCGCAGCCAGCCGGCCCGCGCCAGGTGGGTGACCAGGGCCGGCCCGTCGGTATGCAGGGCCAGGAACTTGCCGTGCCTGCTGGCTGCGGTCACCGGGCGACCGTGCAGGGCGGTCACGGCCGGCTGCACGGTCTTGAGCACCGTGAGTGAGGCGACGTCGACGCGGGCCACGGTGCGGCCGACGGCGTGCTCGCGCAGGTGGTGCGCCAGCGCCTCGACCTCGGGCAGCTCGGGCATTACGTGATCATCCGCAGGCGCCCGTTCTCCTGGTCGGGAACGCCTTGCGACTTCAGGTACCGGGTGGCCCGGCTGACCTCCTGCCGGGCCGCCATCCAGCCGTGCACGGTGCCAACCCAGCGCTCACCGCCGATCGCGGCGGTCTCATCAGTCTCCGCTTTGACTGTCCAGGGACGTTCCCAGGCCCACTGCAGCGGCAACATCATCAGCACCACCAGGAACAGCAGCAGCACCCAGGACGGCACGATCACATCCGGGGGGGTCCACAACAGCACGGTGAGCCCCATCACGACGAGCACCACCAGCATCACCACGCCGGGCACGTAACCGGAGGCCACGTCGTGCTCGAATTGCTGCTGGGTGGCCGGCTGCCTCCAGTTGATCGTGCTAGTGACCGTCCACTGACGGTCACCTGTCTGCACCCTCCGTAACATCTCTGACCTCCTTGGACGGTTGCTGGACCGCCCACCTCCGAACGCCGCGTGCGGGACCAGCCTAGCGCCGAGGACGCCACGGGTCGGGGACGTCGTGGGATCCTGGCCGCGATGACGCAACCGCCCTCGTTCACCCGGCGCCGGGAGGACTTCACCTGCCTGCGCTGCCAGGCACCGGTGCGCGGCAGCGGCTACACCAACCACTGCCCGAGGTGCCTGTGGTCACGGCACGTCGATGTCAACCCGGGCGACCGGGCCGCGGAGTGCGGCGGGGCGATGGAGCCGATCGGGGCGCTGTCGGAGGCCGACCGGATCGTCGTGGTGCAGCGATGCGTTGCCTGCGGGCACACCCGGCGCAACCGCAGCGCCGCCGGCGACGACCAGGACGCATTGCTCGCGCTGTTCGGACGGCCAGTGCCCGACTGAGTCACTGGGGTCACCAGGCGGGTCACCACCGATGGGCGGCGTGCCGGGTCGTCCGGTCGGGGACCACACGGTGTGCGGTAGCCGATCGGCCGGAGCGGGCTGCCGGCACTGTTGGGGTCCGGCGCGCCCTGGGAGTGCGCCGCGCTCGCAGGCCCGCGGTTCCCAGCAGCGCCAGCAACCCCACGATGGCCAGCAGCGAGACCACATAGACCGCGCCGGCGGCCATCATCTGCCCGTCGCCGGCCGGGGTGGTGTTGACCACCTGGTCGAGCGCTTGTTCCTGACCGGCGTCCCGTGCGGGTGGCGCCGGTAGGGCTGACGCCCCGGACGTCGCAACGGCGGGGGCGGCCGGCTCGGGCAGCGCGGCGTAGTCGACCAGCCCGGTCTTCTCCAGGTACCCCATCTGCCGGTTCATGAGTTCGGCCGCCGAGATGGCCAACGACCGGACGAGTTCATTGCGGGTGCTGGCCCGCACGCTGGTGATGATCGGAAGCACTGTGCCCTGGGCGTAGCGCACGCGTTGCACGAAGGTGCGGTCGAAATCCGAGCCGTGTCGCGCAGACAGTTCGGTCATCCAGCCCTGCTGCTCGGCGTTGGGCTGGTTGGGGAGCGGCACACCGAGCTCACCGGCCGCTGCGCGAACCTGATTGTCGAGGTCGGCGCGCTCGAGGGCGATGCGCTTGCCGGCATCGCGCACCGCCGCCGCTCTGGCCTGCTGCTGGGCCTGCTGCCCGACCGGTCCCTCATACAGGCTCGCCTGCCGGATCTGGACCAGCAGGTCCCGGTCGGCTGACGCGAGGGGGCCCCATTGCGTTTGCGTCCACGCGTTGACCTGCACGATCGCCGGGCGGTACTGCGACGTGCCCCAGTAATTGAACACCGCGGCGGTCAGCGCGGCGATCACAGCACCGACGACAGCCCATCGGACAAAGCGGGGTATCGGGGAACGCACTGAAGAGGCCTCTCTCCGTCGATCGTGGCAGGTCAGACCATGTCGAACTGTTCGGTGTGGATCCGCGGAAGCGGGACCTCCAGCTCGTCCAGAACCGCCAGCGCGGCGGCGACCAGCGCGGGCGGCCCACAGAGGAAGTAATCGAGCTGGTTGCGCCGGAACTCACCAGGCAGCAGCCCGGTGAGCAGCCGCTCATCGATGTCGCCGGTCGCGCCGGTCCAGCCCGGGTGCGGCTGGCGGAGCATTTCGACGACGGTGAGGTTCAGCCGCTGCTTCAGCTGCGCGAGCTCAGCGCGGAACAACAGGTCCTCGGCGGTCCGGGCGACCACCACCAGCCGGTGCGGGCGCCGGTCACGCCGTTGCGCCAGCGTCCGCAACATGCTCATCATCGGGGTGATGCCCACCCCACCGGCGATCATCACCAGGCCGGTGGAGCGGCGCAGGCTGCCGCCGAACGCACCGTGCGGGCCGTCGAGCCACACCGGGCTACCCGGTCGCAGCGCGCGCAGTGCACGGGTGAAGTCACCGGTATGCCGGATGGTGAACTCGGCGCACTCCCCCGGATGAGCGCCGGAGGCGATGGTGAACGGGTGTTCCTCGGCCCGGATCGACGGGTTCAGCCGGAGCCAGGCGAACTGGCCCGGCGCGAAGATCAAGTTCCGACGACCTAGATGGTGCCGGTCGCGGCGGGGCTCGAGCACGAGCGTGCTCACCGTCGGGCTCTCTGGCCGCACCGTGCGGACCACGTACTCGCTGCGGGCACCGAAGACTGGGCGCCACAGCCACCGGTAGCCCAGCACCCCCAGCACGCCGACCGCGAGGACGGCGAACCAGGCACGCATCCCAGCGTCGCGGACCAGGTGGTTCAGCCACCAGATGTGCAGCGCGGAGAGCACCAGCACCGCGCCGGTCAGCGCCAGGTGCACCCAGCGCCACACCTCGTAGCGGTGTTGCAGCTGCTTGCGCAGCGTTGCCAGGCCGATCAGCACGCCCATCGCCACCGTGGCGCCGGTGGCGGCCCGGGCCCGGGCGGGCGCGTGGAAGACGTCGAGCAGGGTGACGTTGCTCGGGTCCGCCGCCACCACCAGAGCGATGTGCGCGAGCACGAGCACTGCGAAGAGCAACCCGACGAAGCGGTGCATGCCAAGCACCCCGTCGATGCCGAACGTGCGGGTCAGCGAGCGCAGCCTCGAGGGCAGCACGATCGCGCAGACCAGAACCGAGACGCCGAGCAGGCCCATCCCGACGGAGAGCTCAGACAGCAGGGAGGAGCCGTCGCCCGTGCGCAGGCCGAGCAGCCCGGGCGCCAGGAGCACCGCGAGGAAGGCAGTCGCCCAGAGCGTTCGTTCCAGGTGCCGTCGCATGGCGCGAACCGTAGGGAGCCGCAGGCACCAACCTACGCGAACCTGAGAGCGTTACCGGCCCGTTGTCGCCCATCCAGCCTTGAGACGCGACGACCGCCCGGCCAATTACTCCAAACGGCGCAACGATTAGACTGAATGCCTGAGACGGCACTCAACGACAGCCCGTTACCCGTTGGACCGCCCGGGTAAACCTGCCGCTCACCGATTGTCGAGCGCCGCACGGCGCGTAACCCTTGTCAGTGATGCAGCCCGATCAGCGTGCCACAGCCCTACGCCAGCCCGTCCTCCTCATGGTGCCTCTACACCACACAACGAGCCGGGTGCTGCAGGCGTTACGGTCCACCGGGTTCGAGACCCGGATCCTGGACACCGTCCCGGAGGTGCTGGAGGCGGCCCGCGCACGCACCCTCGCCGCGATCGTGCTCGACATCGCGCTGGCCCTGCCCGATCCCCGCACCTTCCTCGACGAGCTGCGCAACGTGGCTCCGCAACTGCCGATCATCGCCCTGACCTCGCGCGAGCAGCGCGAGCAGACCGTGTCGCTGCTGCGGGGCTCCTCAGACGACTACCTGACCACCCCGTTCCCGGTGGAGGAACTGGTCAGCCGGCTGCGGCTGCGGGTCTCCGACCAGCTGTCCACCGACCGGACGGTGCTGCGCGCCGGGGTCGTCACGGTCGACACCGCCCTCGGGTTGGTCAGCGTCGCCGGCCGGCTGGTGACACTGTCCCCCACCGAGTACGCCCTGCTCGTCGCCTTGGCCGGCCAGCCAGGCGAGCCGGTGTCGCAGAACCGGCTCGCCGTGGCAGTCTGGGGTCAGCCGAGGTCCTCCAACGTCGTGCAGGTCTACGTCGGCTACCTCCGCCGCAAGCTGGGCCCCGACCGCATCCGCACCGTCCGCGGCTCCGGCTACTCCCTCGACGGCTAACCCCCTCCCGGCGTCCCCCCGCATTCAGCGGGCTGAGCGGGGTTACTGGGGCGCCGATAGCCCCGCTGAGCCCGCTCAATGCGGTTGGGGGGCGCAGGTTGGGGCAATCTCCTCGCCACGGGGTGGCTCAGGACTACCCTCGGAACGATGGCTGCACAGACAGCTCACCGCTCTGCCCAGTTCGTACACCTGGCATTGTTCTACCGCGGCGCTGCAGAATACCTTCGTGGCACAGTGCCGTTCATCTGCGAGGGGCTGACCGCGGGCGAACCCGTGGCCGTCGCCGTCCCAGCTCCTAACCTGCGGTTCATCGTGGCCGAACTGGGCACGGACGCCGAGCAGGTCCGCCTGCTCGATATGACGCAGGTCGGCCGTAACCCTGGCCGGATCATCCCCGGTGTGCTGCGCGCCTTTGCGGACACCCACCCCGGTGAGCGGGTACGGATCATCGGCGAGCCCATCTGGGCCGGCCGCACCGCCACCGAGTACCCGGCCTGCGCGCAGCACGAAGCCTTGATCAACCTCGCATTCACCGGCCGACCGGTCACGATCCTCTGCCCTTATGACGCCGACCGTCTGGACGCCCAGGTCCTCATCGATGCCGAGGTCACCCACCCGCTGCTGATCGATTCGCAGGGTGAGCGGGAGAGCCCCGGCTACGCGCCCGTCAGCATCGTCGCGGGCTACAACCAACCCCTCCCGTCAGGCACCGGCCCAACGTTCACCTTCGGTGCCGCAAACCAGGCGCAGGCACGACAGTTCGCCAGCGACTATGCCGCCAGCGTCGGCTTGGCCGGCGATCATGTAGAGCTCGGTCTGATCATCAGTGAGCTGACCGCGAACAGCCTCATTCACGGCGGCGGTTCCGGAACGTTGCGCGTGTGGGTCGAGCGGGACTACCTCGTGTGCGAAGTCCGCGACTCCGGGCACATCACCGACCCGCTCGCCGGGCGCCGCCCCGCGAACCCCAACCACACCGGCGGCCGCGGCCTGCTGCTGGTCAACTACCTCGCAGACCTGGTCCGGCTCTACACCGGCCCGCAGGGCACCACCGTCCAGGCGTACCTGAAGGTCCAGAACAGTGGCGCCCGACGCGGGCAGCGGCTGCTGGTTCCCGTGCCATTGCCGACACAAATCCACGACGCATACAACGCCGCTGGCCGCTTTTCGCGATATCTCCCAGTGGATCTCCGCGGCGGCACGAAGGTACCCGAGGACCGGTGCGGCGTCGGTCTGGTACTCGACGCCCTGGCTGCGGTGGACACGCTGTCCCGGGTAGTGGACCGGTGGCGCGCCAGGCTGGTACAGCTGGCCCGGATCGGTGGCGCGCCGTGGATTGATATCGGTCGCTCACTCGGGGTGAGCAAGCAGGCGGCTCATGGCCGCTACCGGACGACTCCCCGGCGGTGGCTGCGCCGGACGCCGCCTCATCCGCCAGACCTCCCACCGTGAGGGGTTCACCAGACCCAATCCTTGGCCAGTTCGGCATGCCACGGCTGCGGGTATGACTGGTCGATGATGAAGCCCATCCCGACACCGCGGGCGATCGACACGCTGCGCTCAAGCTTGCGGGTGATCGGGGCACCGGGAGTGCCGTTGTTGTCCCACCACGATTCCCGCTGACGAATGCAGGTTCGCTCACCGAGATAGGCGTTGCTGCAACTGCTCGGCGGGGACCATACCTGGGTATGGGCGAAGTTCACGGTCGTCCCACTGAGCCGCTCGGTGATCGTGCCCCACGCCTGCAGGCAGTAGGCGCCGGGTGGGATCGTCCATTGCACGTAGTGTTGCCGGCCGCCCTCGGAGGGCACCGGCACCATGTTGCGGCAGGACCCGTCGCCGATCAGCTCCCGGTTCACCCGTTGAATGTAAAACGGACCGTGGTCGGGGGATCCGAATCCGTCGAGCAAGACCCAATTCCCGGAGTGACTGAACCGCTCCACGCTGGCGAGTGGCCACCTCAACGGGTCGCCCCACGCCACGTCCGACTCGTTGCCCAGCGGTGTCCACGCCCACTGCCCCGCGACGCTCCCACCCGAGTAGAACTGCCCGGCATGGCGCTGAGTCATCAGCGAGTACTCACCGTAGTCCTCCGGTGCGGCGCTGGCTGCCGGGGCTCCCGCGAACAGCATCGACGTCAGCAGCACCAAGGCCAGAACGGCACGGAGGCCCGACCCAGGGGGTAACCCTGTGGTGACTCTGAGGCGTATCACGAGGTCTCTCTGCCACGAAGGAGTGTTGTCTCACCTCATCCTTCGTCGCAGAGTAACCAATCGTTACCTCACTGTCTCTACCGATCCCGCTGACGGGTCACGCGCCCCGGCGCAGGTCTCGCCACATGGATGCTTGTCGCTGTCTCTGGTCCGCCGGGAGAGCCACATGGATGCTTATCGCTGGGTGACAGGAGGCTATGGGGTGCGCATCAGGACTCTCAGCTGGGGTCCGAGCCACGGTTTGCGGCCCCAGGCCATCAGCTTGCCGGTGGCGATGGCCGGCCACTGACTCTGGCGGTTCCAGACCACCTTGAGGAACGCTACGGGGTCGGCTGATATGTGACAGTCGACCCGGCGGGAGGACGGCTCTACGATTCTGAGCTCCCCGTCGTCGAGGATGAAATGGAAGCTATCTCCGCCCCGGATGCGGACGTCGTAGGTGGCCCGGAGGCCGGCCGCTTTCTCGGGGTGCAGCATCGCCCGAGGATCGAGGGCTTGGATAACGGGAATGATGAACCGGCCCAGCACCATCGCCGCATGGCCCGGCTCGATCCGCCACGGGCGACCGGCGGCGCGGGCGATGTCGTCCCCGTGTATGACCGTCTCGTTCAGCAGGTGGTACGTCAGGGTCGAGTGGCGGACTGTGGCGCCTTGAACCATCCACGGACATGGGGCATCGGGATCTGCTCCCCCGCATTCGCTGAAGTACTCCTGCGCCCGGGTCTCGATGCGGTCGGCCAGGACTGCCGGATCACGCTCGGTATCGGACTTCACCGCTAGGACGGTCGTGTCGGCAAGATCCCACATGTCCCGGATCAGCGAGTCGCCGGGCACGCCAGCCAGGCCGGGCACCACCTCGTAGATGCGGGAGAGGTCCCGTCGCGCCAGGCTGGGCACGACAATCCAGGCCTGCGAGAGATGCATGGCGACCTCAGCGAGGTTCCACTGGCCCACCGCGGGCGGCCCCGGATCCCGGATGGATCGCAGCAGGGTGGTCACCCGCGTAACCTCGTCGCGGAGGGCGTCCTGACCCTGCTGCCAGTCGACGGTCGATCCGCTTGCGATCACATCTGCTCCCTGGCTCGTCAACTAGTCGTGACCGTAGAGATGACACCGGTCCGGCCACCTGCCCGATCCGGTCAGCCGGCTCGGGCGTGCGCAGCAGCGACCATAGCGGCGAGGCGCCTCATCTGCATCCGCTGCGCTTCGATGTGCTGGATGACGTGCTGGGGCTGCGAAGGATCCCGCGGCGTTCCTCGAGAGGTCAAGCATTCCAATGGTGGCGTCGCTGGACCGATCCGTGGCCGCAGTTCGCCGAGCCGGAATTGCCGGATTTGGTGTGCTTCGAGCAAGCTTAATGGTGCGCTCTTGGGGACAAGAGGCCCGAGGTCGAGTGTCCACCCACTCGGGTGAACTCCACCGGAGCAAAGACACCCGGCACGCTCGGCTTTCTGGTTCGAGCGCCGCTCATCTGCACTTGTCCGTGCATTGACCCATGCAAGAGCCCGTGCTACGTTTCACAAGTTCAATGCACGTGCGGATGCATCTCCGCGCCGAATTCAGCCAAGGAAGGCGATACGTGTTCACGTCTGTTCGCATTGGCAGGTCGGCCACACAAATCGTCGGTCCGGAGCCGCCTCCTAAGGGCATTGAATAATGGAGACGTTTGCCCTACGCAACTCTAGCCACCCGGAGCGGTCCGGATACCCTTTCCAGTCAACGAGGACACGGGACGATGGAATACCCGATAGCCCGAACAACGGTGAACTGGTTCACCTGTAGTTCGGACCGCACCGACCACGCGATCAGCGATGACGCGATGGCAGCTGGGTTGTCGGTTCGAGCTGGGCGATACGCGGCCCTCTGTGGATGCACGGTATCCGCGTCATCCCTTATCTGCCCACCGGGTCGCCGTTGCCTGTCCTGCCAGGTCGTTGTGCAACGGGTCCACCGGGAGTCGCTGCCTCGCAAGACCGGACTTCTCCCGCGCTTGTTCGGCCGTCGCGGCTCCCGCGACGACTGAGTGTAGTCAAACCCGGGGTAGCGCCGAGCTCAACAGCGCCGAACTCAACAGCAGAGCCGCTCCCCCGTTCTTGACCAGCTCTGCTGTTGAGTTCGGGGCTCAGTAATAGTGCCGCCTGCCGATGGGCCGCCCGATCGATCCGAGCAGCAGTAGCACCAATCCGATCACCAGCACGATAACCCCGATCGTGGTCAAGATTCCAAGCCCGGGCACCAAATAGCCTAATAGAATTAACACGATCCCGCCGACAATCATGACGTCTCCTCGGAAGTGCCTGAGCAACCCAGGTGGCTGCCATTACGGTTTGCCCGCCAGGAGACGGGTCTAAACATCCCCTTGACCTCACGTCCGGGAGCGGGCCGCCGCTGGCGCCCCCCACAGCCCTGCCGGCGGCGGGTGCCCAGTGCCGAGTGCGCGATCTCACGCGGCAGGCAGAGCTTCGCCGCCACACCATGACGGTAGCGTCAGCTGCGAGCACACGTGTACCACACGGTTTTCAGGGGGTATGGAAAGTGCCGGCTGCGGCTTCAGGCAGCCGCGGATTGCTTGGCCGGTTCGCGGCCCCACTGCTCAAGGTGCTCACTGCGCCGAATGATCCAGACCGTTACCTGGAAATGATCAATCCCGTCTGGTCGCTGAACGAGGTCCGGGCGACGATCACCGAGACGCGGCATCCCGCGCCAGGCAGCGTGACGCTGCTGCTGCGGCCCAACCGCAATTGGCTCGGCTTCCGGGCCGGCCAGCATGTGGCGCTCACCATTGATGTTCACGGAGTGCGGCGCACCCGCTGCTACTCGCTGGCGTGTTCAGCGCACGGCACCGACGGACTGCTCGAACTCACTGTCGCCGCCGAGCGCGACGGCGTGGTGTCTGGTCACCTCAACTCCGACGTCCGCGTAGGGATCGTGGTCCGATTGTCCCAGGCGCAGGGCCGCTTTCTGCTGCCGGCGCCGCGGCCCGAGCGCATCGTGCTGATCAGTGGCGGCAGCGGGATCACCCCTGCGATGTCGATGCTGCGAACGCTGTGCGACGAGGGGTACGCGGACGGCCCCGGCGAGGTCACATTCCTGCATTACGCTCGCACCGCCGCCGCCGTCGCCTACCGCCACGAGCTGGCGACGCTGGCCGCCGAGCACTCGTCGGTGCGGTTGCTGCGCTCCTACACTCGCAGCAATGGTGGTGAGCGTTGCGGCCGATTCGACCCCCGGCACCTGCCCGTCATCGACGATCGAACCGCGACGTGGGTGTGCGGACCGGCTGGTCTGGTGGACGCCGTCCGCGCCCATTGGGCGGAGATCGGGATGAGCGACGCCCTGCAGACCGAGCAGTTCACCGCCCCCGTCCCGGCGGCGCCCGCGGACGACGGAGAGCCCTACGGCGAGGTGCACTTCACCGCCAGCGACCGTACCGTGGCCAACACCGGAGCGGTGCTCCTCGAACAGGCAGAGAGCATCGGCCTGCGCCCCGAGTTCGGTTGCCGGATGGGCATCTGCCTGACCTGTACCAGCCGCAAGACCGCGGGCAGCGTCCGTCATCTGCACACCGGTGAGCTGTCCAGCGAGCCGGACTCTGAGATCCAGATCTGCTCGACGGTGCCCGTGGGCGACGTCACCGTCGACTTATGACCCGACCCCGGAGAGGGAGTCTTATGCCACCGACATCACCCCAGCTGACACCCGAGCAGGCCGAGGAGTTCGGTGCCGAGATGGACGCGCTGCGCCAACGCCTCGTCTCCCAGCTCGGCACCGAGGACGCCCGGTACATCCGCCGTGTGGTGAGCATGCAGCGCCGCCTGGAGGTGGCCGGTCGCAGCCTGCTGTTCGCCGGTTTCCTGCCACCGGCCTGGCTCGGCGGGGTCACCGCGCTGGCCCTGTCGAAGATCATCGACAATATGGAGATCGGCCACAACGTCTTGCACGGCCAGTACGACTGGATGCGCGACGAAGCGCTGAACTCCCGCGACTTCGAGTGGGACATGGTCAGCCCCACCGACCTGTGGAAGCGCACACACAACTTCCAGCACCACACCTACACCAACATCGTCGGCAAGGACCGCGACGTCGGCTACGGCATCCTGCGGATCACCCCCGAGCAGCCCTGGAACCCCTACTACCTGGGCAATGTGGCGTACGCGGCGGGGCTGGCGCTGATCTTCCAGTGGGGCATCATGTTGCACGAGCTGGAGACCGACCGGATCGCCGCCGGCGAGAAGACCTGGCAGGAGGTCGCCGCCGACGCACAGAAGATGGTGCCGAAGGTGCTGCGTCAGGTGGGCAAGGACTACCTGCTGTTCCCGGCTCTGTCCGGGCCACTGGCGCCGTTGACGTTCGCCGGCAATGCCACGGCGAACCTGGCCCGCAACCTGTGGGCGTTCGCGATCATCTTCTGCGGCCATTTCCCCGCCGACGTCGTCACGTTCGCCGAGGAGCAGGCCGCCAACGAGAGCCGCGGGCAGTGGTACGTGCGCCAGGTGCTCGGATCGGCGAACATCACCGGCAGCAAGCTGTTCCACTTACTGTCCGGCAACCTCAGCCACCAGATCGAGCACCACCTCTTCCCCGACATCCCAGCCTGGCGCTACTCGCACATCGCCGAGGAGGTACGCGACGCGTGCCGCCGCTACGGGGTGCCTTACAACACCGGCCCGCTCTGGAAGCAACTCGGGTCAGTATTCGTCAAGCTCGCCAAGTTCGCGCTGCCCCCCACGGGCCCCGCCGCCGGCCGGGCACCCTCCGGGCAGACCGCATCCGACCGGGGTGCCGCACCCGCCACCGCGGCCTAGCACCGGTTTCTCACGGGCACGCAGGTTCTTGCGGGCTCGTGTCGAAATCCCGCCGTCTCGTTCGACGCAGTGGTGAGGATCCACCGAGCGAGAGGACACGACGATGACTCAGACAACCAGGACCCGGCCAGTCACCGCCGCCGCGCAGCCACGCGGGGCGAACATCGCACTGTGGGGGCTGCAGGTCGTGACCGCGGCCGTGTTCGTGATGGCAGCGTTCCCCAAGCTCACTGCCGACCCGCAGGCCGTGGCGGGCTTCAACGCGATCGGCCTCGGCCAGGTTGGTATGTACGTGATCGGGTCGCTGGAGATCGCCGGTGCCATCGCGCTGCTGATCCCGTTGCTCTCCGGCCTGGCCGGCCTGGCCTTCGTCAGCCTGATGATCGGTGCGGTCGTCACCACGCTGCTCGTTTTCGGAGCGGAGATGGTCGCGATGCCGGCCGTCGTGTTGCTGCTGGCCGCCATCATCGCCTGGACGCGACGCCGACACACCGCCCAACTCATCGCGCTGATCCGCAACTGACTTACCTCGTGAGCTTGACGTCACCGACATCCTTGAACTCGGTGACGTCGAGCTCACGACTGGCATGGAATGTTGGCGAGCCCGGCGCCGGCGTTGGTGGCACGGTTGGTACAGCTGACGGTGTTGCCCAGGTCTTGCTTGGTGATATGGATGGCGTAGCCGGGGGCGTTGACCATGGCATTGTTGCCTTGGAAGATGTTGCGTTCGCCCCAGCCATCGAGGATGACATGAGTTTGGAAGCCGTCCTGCCGGGCGTCCGTGCCGATGTTGTCGGCGATGGTCCAGTCGTTGCCTTTGATATCTACCCAGGAGTCCGCGCCGGCGAAGGACAGCGTGTTGCCGCGCAAGGCTCCCCTGGTGGTGCCTTCCTTGACGTCGATATTCTCGGCGGTGGTGTCGGCAATATCGTTGGCCTGGATGAGGTTGTGGTCGCTGCGGTCGGGTTGGCAGTTGCTGTACGTGCACCAGTTGCTGCGGGCGCTGCCGATATAGATGCCCTCGCCGAACTTGTGCTGGTGGAGCCCGGTGCGGCGGATGGTGTTGGCCCGCACGGTGTTGTCCGAGCTGGCGGCGCGCAGGTGGATCGCTTCATCGCCGACCTCGTGGACGAGCAGGCCTTCGATGAGCGCGGCGTGGGTGTTATCGAGCACGACGCCCTTCTGCGCGCCATGGATGGTGAAACCGGATAACTGCCAGTGGTCCGCATTGCGGAGGTGCAGGGTGTAGCCGTCCTTACTGGATCCACCGTCGAGGATCGCGGCCCTGCTGCCGCACAGGGTGATGGGCCGGTCAGCAGTTCCGGCCGTCGTGATGTCGAACCGGCCGGAATAGGTGCCATCGAGCAGGTGGATCACCATGCCGGGCTGAACGCGGGCCAGCGCGGCGCGGAGCTGGTCGGCGGTGGAGACGTCCTGGGCGGCGGGGCCGCCGCAGGGCGTCGCGAGTGGCGGCGGAGGGGGGATGGGCCGGCTGTGGCGGGCCGGGGTGGAGGCATCGGAGACTGTGGGGGCGGGTGGTGCTGCGCCGCAGCTAGCTGCGAGCGTCGCGGCGAGCGCGATTACCGCGGCCAGCCCTGGGATGTTCACCGTGCGGCCGCACTGTAGGACGAGGCGCTGTAGGACGAAGTCGGGGGGTGCTCGGGGTAGGGCCGGGGATTCGGGTGGGGGTGGGCGGGCCAGCCCCGGCGCCGCCGACCGAACAGCCTGGGGACGAGCGGCACAAGCAGCAGCAGCGCCCACAGAGCGAGCAGCGGGTGGTCGCCGAACAGCCGGTGCAGCCTGTCGTTCACGCTCATGGTGACCTGCCATTGATTGTCGGAGTTGTTCGAGACGCTCACCGGGGCGCCGACGTCGAGCCGTAGCAGGTCCAGGCCGCTGGGGCCGCTACCAGCCAAACTATTGTTGTGGGCGGCTGATCCCTGGGCCGCGCCCTGGAACGAAACCCCATGGGCCCGGGCTCCGGTGACGGTGTTGTCGTGCACGTCAACGCGTGCGGCGCGAACCTGAACCCCGGTGTCGGCGCCGGAGACGATGTTGTGATCGACGGCCACGTCAACGGCCCCGTCGCGGACCGCGATCGCGGCACCATCCGACGTGGTCACGGTGTTGGCGCTGATCTTGGTGCGGTCGGCCGGTCCCCGGACGACGATGCCTTCGGCATTGTTGACCACATTCGTTCCCGTCACGACGGTCTCGTCGGCGTCCCATACGAGCACGCCGCTGCCCGTATTGAACCGGGCGGCGGAGTCCTGGACGCGGAAGCCGTGGTGGCCGTCCAGAGAGTCCCCAGCGGCGCCGGGTCGGTCAGCCAGCGGCCGCCCATCGAGCCGGATTCCGTCCTCCTCGTTGAGTTCGGCGGTCACGTTGCGCAGGGTCACGGTCGTGGTGCCACGGTCGGCGACAATGCCGCTGCCCGCGTTGTGGCGGGCGAAAGTGGTGCGGATTGTTGCCCCGATCGAGCCCTGGTGCAGCAAGATCCCGTCGGCGGCGGCGGTGTCGAAGGTGCTATCGGCGATGGTGAGACCGGTCGTGCTGGAGCTGAACAGCCCGTAATAGCCGGCGTGCACTGTTGTGCCGGTGATCGATCCGGTACCGGGACCGGACTCGTTGCCGGTGACCGCGAGGCCGCCGGTCCGCCCGCTCCAGAAACCCAGGTCGGAGAGTGCAGCAAAGTGGCTTTGTAGGTCCGAGCCGGCAACCCTGATGTAGGCGCGGCCGTCGGTGACCTGCTGATCGGGCTTGCCGGTGGCCGGGTCCCAGCTGGTCAGCGTCAGCGGGTGGTCCGGGGCGCCGGTGAGCGCGATGGAGCCCTTCCACCCCACCAGAGACGTGAAGCCGGTGGGGGTACTGGTCATCCGCAGGGTGGTACCGGGGGCGTTCAGGATGAGCTTTGCGCCCGGCCCTACCAGCACCGAGTCGATCAGCACAACTGTGGTGGGGTCGATGCGCTGGGCCGCTCCCAGTCTCAGCAGGGAGTCCAGGGTGTAGGGGTCAGTCCGGGCGGTAAGAATCATGGTGGGTGCGCCGTGGGTCCGGTCCAGGTATGCCCAGGCGTTCCAGGGGATGTTGCGTAGCTGGGTGACCAGCCGGTGGTCCTCGGCGGTAACCAGTGCCGCCTGTTTGCGGGCTTGCTCGAGCTCGGCCTGTTGGGCAGCCGCCGACAGGACGGGTTTGGCCGGTGGGCTGCCAGCCAGCCAGCCCGGGAGGTGGAGGGCTGCGTAGAGGACGCCGGCGCAGGCGAGCAGGCTCAACCCGATCGCCAGCCATGGGCCGCGTCGCTTGCCGGTCTTGGTGGTAGTGATGCTCATGGTCAGGCCTCCGAGGTGCCGGTAGGCACCCGCCCGGTCGTCACGCTGGCCGCGTTCTGCCCTTCGCCGCCGATGAGGTCGGCCCGCCGGGTCAGCCAGCCCTGCTTGTTCATGGTCAGCAACGCGTAGGCCTTGATCGGCAACGCCACGAGTATGATCACCGCGGTTACCAGCGGAAGCAGCCACACGTCGCCGGGCCGGTGCCACAGGTGCGACATGCTGCGCAGCGCGCGGCTGATGAACAGCCACACCAGGGCCAGCGCGAGGGCGGTCGAGGCGCGAGGGTGCAGCGCGGCGCCGATGAGGTAGTAGATCGTTGCGCCCATCGTGACGGGCGTGAGCATGATCTGGAACACGGTGAGCTGGGAGATAGCCGGGACCTGCCACAGCCAGCCCTTCCACAGGGCAGTGAGATAGCAACGGTAGGAGTTGCGGCTCCAGCGGACGCGTTGCTTGCAGAAGGCCCGGAAGTTCGCTGGGAACATCGACAGCGCCCGCGCGGTGGACTGGTGCACGGTGCGGAAGCCGCTGGCGAGTACCAGCCAGGTCAGGCGGCCGTCATCACCGGAGATGCAGCGGCGACCGAGGAAGAACTCGTCTTCCAGATGCGGCAGCACCTTGAGCACCACAGAGCGGCGGTACGCGGCGGTGCGGCCGGAGACGCAGACCACCGCGCCGGCGCGGCCGGTGGCCGGCACGTAGTCCAGGTAGCGGTTGTCGATGATCCAATCCGCGATGCGGCGCCACACGCTGGTGTTGGGTTCGAAGACGTTCTGCTTCGTGCTCACCCCGCCGACCTTGGGGTCGATGAAGGGCATCTGCACCGCGGCCAGCAGCCCAGGAACCCAGCGCGTGTCGGAGTCGGTGAGCACGACCACCTCGGCAGTGGCGGCGCGGATACCAACACCCAGCGCGGAGCGTTTGCCATGGTGGACGAACATGATGACGCGCAGGCGGGGGTCGCGGCGCGCGATCAGACGGCGCTGAGCCTCGGTGTCGGCGACGTCAAGGACGATCACGACCTGGTCGGGGTTCTCGGCGAGCCAGGTGTCCAGGCACGCCTCGAGGACATCGGGGTCCTCGTGGTAGGACGGGACCACTACCGAGGTGGTGGTGCGGAAGTCATTGACGGTGGGCCGGTACAGCATGGAGAGCAGCTTGCGTACCGCCCACACCGACCAGGACAGCAAGCCGACGAGGCCGAGCGGAAGCAGCAGCCGCCAGTTGTCCTTGATGAAGATCCAACCGTTGTCCCTGAGGTAGTGCCAGCCCTCGACTACGAGGTTCATGACGTGGTTCATCTACCTCCTTTCGAGGTCGGCGCGGGCTAGGCCGCGGGAATGATGTGCTGGGCGCGCCCCAGGGCGCGCGTGGTCCAGCCGGCGGCCTGCCATCGCCGCGCATCCAAGGTGTTACGTGCGTCGATCAGGCGGGCGTGGCGCACCACGCCGACGAGGGTGACCGGATCGAGCGTGCTGTAGTCGCTCCACTCGGTGAGGTGCAGCACGACATCGGCCCGCTCGCAGGCCTTGCCCGGCTCGCGGGCGTAGTCCAGCGTTGGGAAGACAGCGCGGGCGTTGTCCAGCGCCTCTGGATCGTGCACTCGAACCCGGGCCCCCTCGAGCTGGATCGCCGCAGCGA
>DATDHI010000385.1:0-11503 GCA_036521655.1 Pseudonocardiaceae bacterium
CGCCCATTAACACATCGCACTGACATGTGTGCGTTGCCACCCGTTGGGGTGCGCCAGTTGTCCACACCCACCCCGGTTATCCACAGATCGGCCGGTGGGACGTCGACTGCGTCGCCGGAGCTCGGCAGCCTTTCTCCCAGCAGGTTGCCGAACGAATGGGGAGACCGGTAATGGAGACAACGGCGCAGGCAGTGGAGCGCCCTGACGACTCGCTGGGCAAGCGGGGCGAGGACCTGGCGGCGGAGTACCTAGCGGGCACCGGGCTCGTGCTGCTCTCGCGCAACTGGCGCTGCCGGGAAGGGGAGCTCGATCTTGTTGCCACCGACGGCGAGCGCCTGGTGGTGTGCGAGGTCAAAACCCGGTCGGGGACGGGGTACGGAGAACCGTCGGAGGCCGTCCGGCCGGCGAAAGCGGCCCGGATCAGGCGAGTCACCGCGGCGTGGCTGCGGGTGCACAAAGTCGGCTGGTGCGAGATCCGGTTCGACGTGCTCGCAGTGCTGTGCCCGCCGGATGGGCCGGTCACCGTGGAGCACCTGCAGGGTGCGTTCTGATGGCGCTGGCCAGCGCGTGGGCGGTAGCGTTGCACGGCGTCGACGGGCTGCTGGTGGAGATCGAGGCTGATGTCGGTCCGGGCATACCGGGGCTGCAGATGGTCGGTCTGCCCGATGCGTCCTTGTCCGAGGCACGGGACCGGGTGCGCGCCGCGGTGCTCAACTCGGGCGAGCGGTGGCCACCACGCCGGATGACCCTCGCGTTGTCGCCGGCCAGCCTGCCCAAGCACGGCAGCAGTTACGACCTCGCGCTGGCCTGTGCCTTGGTGGCCGCCGACGGCCGGATCCCGGCTGACCGGCTTCGTGGGCGGCTGCTGATCGGAGAGCTGGCGCTGGACGGCCGGCTGCGCCCGGTAAGGGGAGTGCTGCCTGCCGTACTGGCAGCCCGCCGCGTCGGGATCCGGCAGGTGGTGGTGCCTGCCGCGTCGATGGCCGAGGCCGCGCTGGTGGACGGGATGCAGGTGCACGGTGCGGCCCGGCTGAAGGAGGTGCTCCGCTGGTTGCGGGACCCCGCTGCCGGGCTGGCGCGACCCGGCCCGCTGCGTCCCGCGCCGGCGGCGGCCGTCCCCGACCTTGCCGACGTGCTCGAACAGGGCGATGCGCGCTGGGCGGTAGAGGTCGCCGCGGCGGGAGGTCACCACCTGCTGCTGACCGGCCCGCCGGGGACGGGCAAGACCATGCTGGCCCAGCGGATGGTCGGGCTGCTACCGGCACTGTCCGAACAGGAGGCGCTGGAGGTCACCGCGGTGCACTCGGTGGCCGGACTGCTCGCCCCGGAGACTCCGCTGATCGCCATCCCCCCGTTCGTCGCACCGCACCACAGCAGCTCGATGGCCGCGCTCATCGGGGGCGGTTCGGGGCTGGCCAGACCCGGTGCCGTGAGCCGGGCGCACCGCGGTGTGCTGTTCCTCGATGAGGTCGCCGAGTTCGCGCCACGGTCGCTGGAGGGGTTGCGGACCCCGCTGGAGGAGGGTGAGGTCCGGTTGGCGCGCAGGGACGGGGTGGTGTGCTACCCGGCGCGTTGCCAGCTGGTACTCGCGGCCAACCCCTGTCCCTGCGCCCCGCCCGACGATCGTGACTGCACGTGCGCGCCGGCGGCACGCAGGCGGTACCGGGCTCGGCTGTCCGGGCCCCTACTGGATCGGGTGGACCTGCAGGTGGCGATGCGGCCGGTGAAGGACATGGGTGAGGCTGTGGCTGAACCGGAGAGCACGGCGACGGTGCGCGAGCGGGTGCTCACCGCCCGGGCCGCGGCCCGGGCGCGGTGGGCGGGCACCGGATGGTGCACCAACGCCGAGGTGCCCGGTCCGGTGCTGCGTCGGCGGTTCCGGCTGCCGCGAGCGGTCACTGAGCCGATCGCGTCGGCGCTGCATCGGGGCTTGGTGACCGCCCGGGGAGTGGACCGCACGTTGCGGTTGGCGTGGACCGTGGCCGATCTGGCAGGGCGGAACCGCCCGCTGGTTGAGGATGTGTCCGTTGCGATGGGTCTGCGGGATCGGAGGGCGGCGTGATGGTGGGGGAGCCCGAACTGCGCCGGGCCCGCGCCTACCTCAACCGGGTCGCAGAACCGCCAGCGCCCGCCCTTGCCGAGCTGATCACTGAGGTCGGGCCCGTGACAGCGGCCCGCCTGGTGGCCGCGGGGCGGGTGCCCGCCCGGGTGGCCGCGGAGACGGGTGCCCGGGCAGCCGACGACCGGGCCGAGGCCGATCTGTCCGCGATCGCCGCGCTCGGCGGCAGGCTGGTGATTCCCGAGGACGACGAGTGGCCTGCCGAGGCCTTCGCCTGCTTCGACACGCCCACCGCGCAGGCCGACCAGCGCTGGCGTGCCCCGGTCGCGCTCTGGGTGCGGGGCGCTGCCCGCCTTAACGAGCTCGGCGAGCGGGCGGTCGCGGCTCGGGCCGCCACCGGGTACGGGGAGCACGTCGCTGCTGACTTCGGTTACGGGCTCGCCGAGGGCGGCCTCGCCGTGGTCTCCGGTGCGGCCTACGGGATCGACGGCGCAGCACACCGGGGAGCCTTGGCCGCGGAGGGCCGGACCGTCGCTGTGCAGGCATGTGGGCTGGATCGGGCCTACCCGGCTGGCCACCAGCGGATGCTGGACCGGGTCGCCCAGTGCGGCGCGGTGATCAGCGAATATCCGCCGGGTGTGTGGCCCGCGCGGTATCGCTTCCTGGTCCGCAACCGCCTGATCGCTGCGTTCGCGGCTGGCACTGTCGTGGTCGAAGCGGGGGTGCGCAGCGGTGCCCGGCGCACGGCCACCGCTGCGGCCGCGCTGGGTCGGGTCGTGATGGCTGTGCCGGGACCGATCACCTCTGGGCTGTCGGTCGGCTGCCACCTGTTGGTGCGTGAGGAGCAGGCCGTGCTGGTCACCCGGGTGGCGGAGGTGGTTGAGGCCGTGGGGCGGATCGGGACCGATCTCGCTCCGCCGTTGAGCGTTCCGCGCAGCGACACCGATGAGCTGAGCCCCGAGCTGCTGGCCGTGTACGAGTCGCTGCCCGCCCGGGCGTCCCGGCATCCCGAACAGCTGGTGCGCGACTCCGGGGTTCCGCTGCATCGGGTGCGGGCCGCGCTGCCGTTGCTGGAACTGCAGGGGTTGGTGGGGTGTGGGGTGACCGGTTGGCATCGCATCTCCTGAGCTCAGCCACTCATCCACGGCGTGGCTCACGCCCCGGCCCCCGCGTGTCGTGCGCTTGTGCGCGGTGTGTCGAACCCCGGTGCACGCCGCACGGGGGCGTGGCGATGCTTGACCTGGCGCCCCCTGGCGGTCACCGTCCTGAGGGTGAGCAAGGACTCGCCGACACCCGACTCACTACCCGCAGACCTGGCGGTGCACCGGGAGCGCTTCGCGGCCCACCTACGCTCTGTGCGCGGGCTGTCACCGCACACGGTGCGGGCCTACCGGGGCGACCTCACGGCCTTGCTGCAGCACCTGGTCGCATCTGGCCACGGTGATCTCGCGGCGCTGGACCTCGCGCTGCTGCGCGGCTGGCTCGGGGCGCAGCACCGCAGCGGGCGGGCGCGTAGCACGCAGGCGCGGCGAGCGGCAGCGGCCCGTGCCTTCACCGCCTGGGCCACCCGGGCCGGCCTGCTGGGCAGCGACCCGGGGCCGCGGTTGATTTCACCCCGTCCGCAACGAGCGTTGCCCGCGGTGCTGCGCCCGGACCAGGCGGCGGCGGCACTCCAGGCGGCGCAGCGCGGTGCGGCTGAGGCTGATCCGGTGGCTCTGCGTGATCACGCCGCAGTGGAGCTGCTCTACGCGACCGGTATCCGGGTCGCGGAGCTGTGTGGCCTCGATCTCGGCGACATCGACGAGCAGCGGCGCCTCGTGCGGGTGCTCGGCAAGGGCTCAAAGGAACGCGCTGTGCCCTACGGGTTGCCCGCCGAACGTGCCCTACTCCGCTGGCTCGCCCTGGGCCGTCCCGCCCTTGTCCAGCCCCGTTCCGCAACGGCGTTGTTCCTCGGAGCCCGGGGCGGGCGGGTAGATCAGCGGATCATCCGGGCAGTCGTGCACGACACGGTCGGAGTGGTTGCCGATGCCGCGGATATCGGCCCACACGGCTTACGGCACAGCGCTGCGACTCACCTGCTGGAAGGGGGCGCAGATCTTCGCACGGTTCAGGAGCTACTCGGTCACGCTACGCTGGCAACCACGCAGCTCTACACGCACGTCACTGTCGAGAGGCTGAAGGCGATCCATGACCGAAGCCACCCCCGTTCATGAGTATTCCGGGGGTCGCGACCGCACAATGACTGCCGTCCACCGCTCCGATCGCGGTGTCTGCGACGGGAATACGGAGACCAGGGCCGACAAGGTGGAAGCTGGCATCGTCGCGCTGTGGCGTGCCTACGGACAGGACCGCGACGCCGCGCTGCGCGACCGGCTGGTTCTGCACTACGCGCCGCTGGTGAAGTACGTGGCCGGTCGGGTGGGAACCGGGCTGCCCGCCCACGTCGACATCGCCGATCTGGTTCAGTCCGGCGTGTTCGGGCTCTGGGACGCCATCGACCGGTTCGAGCCTGAGCGCGGTCTGAAGTTCGAGACCTTCGCGATGCAGCGGATCCGAGGGGCGATCCTGGATGAGCTGCGCGCCCAGGACTGGGTGCCCCGTTCGGTGCGCAGTCGGGCGCGGGAGGTGGAGCGGGCGCTGGAACGCCTGGAGGCTCGCTTGCAGCGGTCCGCCAGCGATGCGGAGGTGGCTGTTGAGCTCGGCATCACCGTCGTCGAGCTGCGGGAGCTCTACGCCCAGCTGCAGCTGACCAGCGTGGTCGCGCTGGACGAGCTCATGACCGTCCGCCGTGGTGGCGCGTCGCTGGCTGAGACGCTGCCCGACCACACGGTGGCTGAACCGGGTGCGGTTGTCGACTGGTTCGAGAGCAGGCGGCTACTTACCGAGGCGGTCTCTCAGCTCACCGACCGGGATCGCATTGTGGTCTGCCTCTACTACTTCGAGAACCTCACCCTCGCCGAGATCGGCCGGGTGCTCGGGGTCACCGAGTCTCGGGTGTGCCAGCTGCACACCAGGGCGGTGCTGCGGCTTCGGAGCAAGATGGTCGAAGCCTCCTCCGGCTGAGATACCTCCTGGGGGCCAGGGCGCGACACACCGGGCATCAGGGCGCGACACGCCGGGCACGCTTTCAACGAAGGGCAGCAGGCGCACCCGGGCTGTTGCTAGTAGGCGCAGGGGGTCCAGGTACTCCGTCCCGCGCCGCACTCCCCAGTGCAGGCAGGCCAGGGCGGTGCAACCGGGATGGCCCGGCTGCACGGTGCCGATCTGCTCACCCCTGGCCACCAGCGCTGCTGCGGTGACCGTCGGCGACACCGGTTCGTAGGTCGTGCGTAGCCCGCCGGGATGGTCCACCGACACCACTCCGTGGCCGTCCACGGTCCCCGCGAACACCACCGTGCCCGCGCCGGCCGCGAGCACCGGAGTTCCGGGCGCGGCGGCCAGGTCGACACCACGATGCCCCGGCCCATACGGCCCAGCCGGCGCTTGGAATGCCCGAGCCACGGCCGGGTGGCCGGGCAGTGGCCAGCTGAACCTGCTGGCTGGCGTCCCAGGCTGGTCGTCAGGACCATCCGGTGCCGTTGAGGTGGGCAGCGCCTGCGCAGCCAGCGGCGCCGGCGCACGTTGCAGCGCCGCCACCGGCCCTCCGGGTAGCAGCGCCATGAGCAGGGTGCAGATCAGAACTCGAGACACAGCCGAGAGCCTCACCACCCCGACGCCGGCCGCCAAGCGATCAGGGCCATGGCTGTGGATGAGAGGGCCAGTGTGGACAACTGCTGCCGGCGGGTCCACCTCGGCTGGGTTGGGCGCGAGGCACGCCGTACACTGCGAGAGCGGCCCGTGCGCGGGCCGACTTCGCGCGCCAGCGCTCGCTCCATAAGGGGTTTTGGCTCCATACGGGGTTTCGGCGTCCGGCGGTCCTCGTCGCGGTCGGTGACCGCCCGAGGTCCGGTCGTCGGCCTGGTGCTAGGGCGGCGGTCCGACCCGGCCCGCCGCGACAACCGCATCAGCGTGCCGGCGGAGGCCGGGGCGCCCGACACATCGAGGTGTGTGCACCGGCCATGGCCGTCGTCACCATGAAGCAGCTGCTCGACTCTGGCGTGCACTTCGGGCACCAGACCCGCCGCTGGAACCCGAAGATGAAGCGTTACATCTTCACCGAGCGCAACGGCATCTACATCATCGACCTGCAGCAGACGCTGACCTACATCGACCGGGCCTACGAGTTCATCAAGCAGACGGTGGCTCACGGCGGTTCGATCCTGTTCATCGGCACGAAGAAGCAAGCTCAGGAAGCGATCTCGCACCACGCGCAGCGGGTGGGCATGCCCTTCGTGAACCACCGCTGGATGGGCGGCATGCTCACCAACTTCACCACCGTGCACAAGCGCCTGCAGCGCCTCAAGGAACTCGAGTCCATGGAGCAGACCGGCGGCTTCGCCGGGCTGACCAAGAAAGAGATCCTGATGCGCACCCGGGAGAAGGACAAGCTGGAGAAGACCCTGGGTGGCATCCGAGACATGCAGCGTGTTCCCAGCGCGGTGTGGGTGGTGGACACCAAGAAGGAGCAGATCGCCGTCGGCGAGGCCCGCAAGCTGGGCATCCCGGTCGTGGCCATTCTGGACACCAACTGCGACCCCGACGAGGTCGACTACCCCATCCCGGGTAACGACGACGCCATCCGCTCCGCGGCGCTGCTCACTCGGGTGGTGGCTGACGCCGCCGCCGACGGCTTGATGTCCCGGGGTGGGCACGGGGCCGGCGCTGACGGCGCGGACAAGCCTGAGGCCGGTGCCGGCGAGCCACTGGCAGAGTGGGAGCAGGAGCTGATGGTCTCGGGCAGCCCGGTAGAGCGGGAGATGGCTCCGCAGCCCGTCGAGCCGATTGCCCAGAACGGCGTGCCGCATGCCTGAGGAGGCTGCGACATACAAAAGCGACCCCACGCACACACGAAACTGAGGACGGAAAGGCACGATGGCGAACTACACCGCCGCCGACGTCAAGCGACTCCGGGACCTGACCGGCTCTGGGATGATGGACTGCAAGAAGGCCCTGGAAGAGTCCAGTGGTGCCGTCGACACGGCGGTCGAGATCCTGCGTATCAAGGGTGCCAAGGACGTCGGCAAGCGCGCCGAGCGCGCCACCGTCAACGGGCTGGTGGCGGCGCAGGGCGGCGTGATGATCGAGCTCAACTGCGAAACCGACTTCGTAGCCAAGGGCGCCGACTTCCAGCAGCTCGCCGACAAGATCGTCGCCGGCGCGAGCATGACCCGGCCCGCCGACGCCGCCCAGCTGGCCCAGGCAACTCTCAACGGTGGCACGGTGGCTGACGCGGTGCAGGCCGTCTCGGCCAAGATCGGCGAGAAGCTACAGCTGCGCCGGGTGGTGTCCTTCGACGGCGAGGTAGCCACCTACCTGCACCGCCGCGCCTCCGACCTGCCGCCCGCGGTGGGCGTCATGGTCGAGTACCAGGGTGCTTCGCCCGAGGCGGCTCGTGCCGTGGCCATGCAGGTGGCAGCGATGAAGCCGCGCTACGTCACCCGGGCGGATGTCCCCGCCGACGTGCTGGCCAGCGAGCGGCGCATCGCCGAGGAGACGGCCCGCCAGGACGGCAAGCCCGAGCAGGCACTGCCCAGGATCGTCGAGGGCCGCCTCAACGGCTTCTACAAGGACACCGTGTTGCTGGAACAGTCCTCCGTCCAGGACTCCAAGAAGACCGTCAAGGCGATCCTGGACGACGCCGGGGTGACGGTCCGACGGTTCGCCCGCTTCGAGGTCGGTCAGGCCTGACGCCGGATGACTGGCTTCGTGGGTCCCGCTTACCGCCGGGTGCTGCTCAAGCTCGGCGGTGAGATGTTCGGTGGTGGCAGCGTCGGGGTGGACCCCGACGTTGTCGCCACCGTCGCGCGGCAGATCGCTGAGGTGGTGGCCACGGGGGTGCAGATGGCCGTGGTGATCGGTGGGGGGAACTTCTTCCGCGGCGAACAACTGCGGCAAGGCGGCATGGAACGCTCCCGCGCCGACTACATGGGCATGCTCGGCACCGTGATGAACTGCCTGGCCCTGCAGGACTACCTGGAACGTGAACACAAGATCGACACCCGGGTGCAGACCGCGATCACCATGGGCCAGGTAGCCGAGCCCTATATTCCGCGGCGGGCCATCCGGCACCTGGAGAAGGGCCGGGTGGTGATCTTCGGCGCCGGCGTCGGGATGCCTTACTTCTCCACCGACACCACCGGCGCGCAGCGGGCGCTGGAGATCGGTTGTGAGGTCCTGCTGATGGGTAAGGCGGTGGATGGGGTGTACACCGCCGACCCCAAGATCGACCCGTCAGCCACGATGTTCCAGCAGATCACACATCGCGAGGTGCTCGAGCGCGGCCTCAAGGTGGCGGATGCGACCGCATTCAGCCTGTGCATGGACAACAGGCTGCCGATCATCGTGTTCAATCTGCTCACCGAGGGCAACATCGCGCGTGCGGTGCGTGGTGAACCGATCGGGACCCTGGTCAGTTCCCCCTCGTGAGGCCGGACAAGGAGCAGCCGTGATCGATGACACTCTCTTCGACGCCGAGGAGAAGATGGAGAAGGCCGTGTCGGTGGCCAAGGAGGACCTCGCCACGCTGCGTACCGGCCGAGCCAGTCCCGCGATCTTCTCCAAGATCGTCGTGGACTACTACGGTGCTGTCACCCCGTTGATCCAGCTCGCCAGCGTGACGGTCCCGGAGGCCAGGATGGCCGTGATCAAACCCTACGATCCCAGCCAGCTGCGGGCGATGGAGAAGGCGATCCGGGACTCCGACCTCGGCGTCAACCCCACCAACGACGGCACGATCATCCGTGTCATCATCCCCCAGCTGTCCGAAGAGCGTCGGCGGGATCTGGTCAAGGTGGCGCACGGCAAGGGGGAGGACGCCAAGGTGTCCATCCGTAACATCCGCCGCAAGGCCAAGGAGGAGCTGGGCCGGATCGCTCGCGTCGGCGAGGCCGGTGAGGACGATGTCGCCCGGGCGGAGAAGGAGCTCGAGGGCACCACGCACCGTTACGTGGGGCTGGTTGACGAGCTCGTCAAGCACAAAGAAACCGAGTTGCTCGAGGTCTGAGTGTCTGCCGCCGGAGTCCCCGAGCACTCGTCTGCTGCCACGGTGCACCCGGCGGAGGGCCCTCGCCCCAGGCGGGCCGGCCGAAACCTTCGTGCTGCGATCATCGTCGGGTTGCTGCTGGGCGCCGGGATCCTGGTTGCGCTGTTCACTGTGCGCCAGGTGTTTATCGGGATCGTGGCCGCCTCGATCGCGGTGGCCACCTGGGAGCTCGCCGGAGCGTTGCGCCGCGGGGCTAACATCCGCGTGGCGCTGCCGCCGGTGCTGCTCGGCGGGCAGGCAATGGTGTGGTTGTCCTGGCCGTTCGGCCGGGACGGGTTGCTCGTGTCTTTTGTGATCACTGCGCTGGTCTGCCTGGTGTGGCGGTTTCGCCGGGGTGCGGACGGTTACGTCCGGGATGTCAGCGCGTCGCTGTTCACCGCCGTCTACGTGCCCGGATTCGCCGCGTTCGCCACCCTGCTGGTGGTGCCTGCCGACGGTGCGGCGCGGACGCTGTGCCTGATGCTCAGCGCGGTGTTCTCAGACATCGGGGGCTACGCCGCGGGCGCGCTGGGTGGGCGGCACCCGATGGCGCCCTCGATCAGCCCGAAGAAGTCCTGGGAGGGCTTCGTCGGATCGCTGGTGGTCGGCACCACTGCTGGTGCCCTGGCGGTGACCTACCTGTTGCACGGGCAGCCCTGGCAAGGGGTGCTGTTCGGTGCTGCGATCGTGCTTACCGCCACCGGGGGGGACCTTGTGGAGTCCCTGATCAAGCGTGATCTCGGCGTCAAGGACATGGGCACCCTGCTGCCCGGCCACGGCGGGCTGATGGATCGGCTGGACTCGCTGCTTCCCTCGGCGGTCACGGCCTGGCTGCTGCTGGGTCTGCTGGTCCCGAACACCGGCTGACCGTGGCACGGTCTCAGTCGTCGAAGGGGTCCTCTATCGCGGCCAGGCGGGGTGGCGACTCCAGCCGCGCGGTGGGGTCGATCAGCGCGAAGCTGGCCCCACAGGGGTCCTGAACCTGCGCGATCCGGCCCAGCTCGTTGTCGTAGGGGTAGATGTTCACCTGACCGCCGAGCTCAAGGACCCGATTGACCGCAGCGTCGGTACCGGTCCGCGGGTCCACCGCGAAGTACAGCATCCAGCGCGCAGGGACGTCCGGGGACCAGTCCGCCCCCCTCTGCATCCTGCCCAGGATCGTCTGCTCGCCCCGGGACCAGGTGGTGTAGTCGTCATTGACGCCGTCACCGATCTGTTCCTGGTGGTAGCCGAACAGGCTCGCGTAGAACTCGTCAGCCAACGCGCCGTCCCGGGTATGCAATTCGGCCCAGATCAGTGAGCCGGCGTCGTTCGTGTGGAACGTCCACGGCGCCTCGGGCTGCCAGAAGCCGATCGTCGCGCCGGTCGGGTCCGCCCCGACGAGCATGCTGCCCTGCCCAGGGAAATCCGCCGGTCCGTAGAGCAGCCGGCCGCCCCCCTGATCGAATACCTCCGCGGTATGTACGATGTTGGCGCTGGTGAGGTAGAGCCTCCAGATCACCGGCTGGCCGGGCTCCACCGGCACCCCGGCCAGGCCGGCCACCCGCCGACCGTAGAGGTTTGCCCGGGTGTAATGCCCTCGGCCTGGGTCCGGGTCGATCTCGTAGGTCCAGCCGAACAGACCCGCATAGAAGTCCCGGCTGCCGGCTGGATCGGTCGTCGACACGTCGATCCAGCACACCGACCCGGGGATGAACGAGGCGCCTTCTGTCACGCAGCGACGATATCTGATTACGCCCTGTGTAGGTGAGGCACACTGGACCGGTGACCGATCGGGCCCGGGGCAATGCAGCCATTGTGCCCAGCCCCAACATCTGGCACTGGCCCGAGGTGTACGAGCGGGAGAACCGAGCGGCCGATGCCGACGGGTCGCTGTGGGCGGCGCTGGCCGACCGGGTCGACTGGTCCGGCTCGGACATCGTGGACATCGGCTGCGGGGACGGATTCCACCTGCCTCGCTTCGCGCAGTTGGCCCGTAGCGTGGTTGGGGTGGAGCCGCACCCGCCGCTGGTGCAGCGCGGCCGCCGGCGGGTCCGCGGTCTGCCCCATGTCCGGGTGCTCGCTGGTTGCGCCCAGCAGCTGCCGCTGCCCGACGAATCTGCCGATCTGGTGCATGCCCGGGTCGCCTACTTCTTCGGCCCGGGCTGCGAACGTGGCCTGGCGGAGGCGCGCCGGGTGCTGCGCCCCGGCGGGTCCCTGGTCATCATTGACCTGGACGGCACGCAGGCCCCCTACGGGGAGTGGTTGTGCGCGGCCGCACCCCGCTACCGGCCGGCGGTGGTGGAGGCGTTCTTCGCCACGCAGGGCTTCGACTGCACTCGGGT
>DATDHI010000386.1:0-15797 GCA_036521655.1 Pseudonocardiaceae bacterium
TCGCGGCTACCCGAGCTGGTGCATCAAGAGATCTGGGCCTGGCTGCTGGTCCATCACGCGATATCGGCCTTGATCAGCCGAGCCGCCGACGCCGCGGACCTCGATCCCGACCGAATCTCCTTCACCCGGGTCCTGCGCATCACCCGCCATACCGCCACCGGTACCGCGGGCATTTCCCCCTGAGGACTGGTCCAACGCCCTGCCCCACGTCCTGGCCGACATCACCGCCAAGCTCAACCCAACCCGGCGCCACCGCAGCTGCCCGCGCGCTATCAAACGAGCCCGCCACAACAGCTACCGGGTCAAAAGACCCGACGACCGAAACACCCGCCACGCCGGCCCGCCCACTATCAACATCCGGGGGATCACACGCCGAGCAGCATGATCAACTTAAGCTACGTGGCATTGGTCCTGGGGCCTGGCGAAGAAGCTAGCGTGGAACAAACGGGACGAACCGAAACGCGACAGCCCCGAACGGTGAGTTCGGTGGTTTTAGTACGAACGTCCAGGCCGGAAGTACTCGGGACTGGACTCTCCGTATTGCAGGTACTAGGAAAATGGGTTCGTGTTCAGTCCAGCAGGCCGATGCGTCCTGCAAATTCCCGTACCTCACCGGCATACGACGGCTTGGCCCGCTTGACCAGCGTACGGACCATACTCCGGACGTCCTGCCGGTGCTGGAAGTCTTCCGGGCACAGACGCTCGGCTTTCATGAGGTGCACAAAGACCGCAGTGTCATTGCTGCGACAATCATAACACTGGGCGATCTTATAGAGGAGGCTGGTTTTACGCTCCAACGATGGCGTCAGCGTAATATCCACGTCGTCCGCCAGGCGCAAGGCTTCGGCTATCTCGCCGCATTCGTACTCCACCCTGACTGTATGGATGCCCACATTCGTCGGCCCGAACACCGTACCGTAATAGTTGTAACCGTCACCGACCCGTTCCGCGGCCTGTCTTGCTGGCCCACGCAGCAGCTCACGCGCCCGCCACGGATCACCGGTACGCAACGCTGCCAATGTCGCCACCAACTGCATTCCGCCATAGAGAGAGAAGAGTTCAGGTGTCCCGTCTGGCAGTAACGGCTCCAGCGTTTCGCTGCCCTTCATGGCAACTTCCATGGCCGCGCTTGGCATATCATCCGAAAGCATGGAATGACCGAGGTTCCAGGTCGCGGCCGCAATCAGGAGCGGGTCTTCGGTCTCCTCGGCATAGCGCATCGCCCGATCGGAGACCATGCCACCTAAGTCTACCCGTCCGAGGTACTTCAGCACCGTACGAGCCACTTGGTACACCTCGGAGGCCTGTCGGCAGGCCTCACGAGAGCGCCCTGAGTCGTGGACGGACTGCTCGCTGTTGACAATCAGTTTCGGCAGCATCCGCAATACGTCGCTGTACTTATTTGGTGAGATGCACCAGGACTGCTGTGCGGCAGTGATCTGCGCATCCAACTCCACCGGCGTGGGAAGCTGACCCCCGTCACTCAGTGCCAGCGAACGGTAGGTGTACAGCGCCCGTTCCACCTCAGCCAGTCGAGGGTTGACCGGACCTTCGTGATCCTCGCTAGGTGCTTCACCTAGCAAAGCCGAGGTACGCACCCCCAGCACCTTCGCCAACTTGCGCAGCACCGGCACCGAGGGTGTCTTGCTGTCAGCTTCGATCATCTCCAGGTAGCGCGCCGTGATACCAGCATGCGTGGCCAAAGAGACCGTGCTCATGCGGCGCTCGACACGGTACAGCCGGACGAGCGCGCCGGTTGGCATGTCAGGCACGGCTGACACCTCCTGCCGGGGGAATGGGCGCCTTGACGGCGAGGATACCGAGGGCTAGAGGCGGCCACGCCGGATGATTGAAGCCAGCGCCCTACCCGGGAGCCTCGCATCTTGGCAGCCAGGAAGGTTTCTGAGCGGGCAGACGCGTTGCTAGCAGTACTCCCGCATCTGGACGTACGTTCGGTCCTGCTGGTCTCCCGGCCCTACCAGCAGAGACGTGCCTTCGCCACCTGCAAGAAACTCTGGCCCGAAGTCGAAGTCCTTTGCGCCTCCCGCCCCTTGCCGCTGGACGAATACATCGCAAGTATCGGGGACACCAAGCTGTTGAGCTCGGGAGGGGGAGCGTCAGGCTGGGGCGGCGAGGAGGGCTTGGGTGAGGATGTCGAGGCCTTCGGTGAGTAGGTCGTGCGGGATGACCAGGGGCGGCAGTAGCCGGATAACGTTTGCGTAGCTGCCGCAGGTCAGCACCACGACCCCGGCGCGGTGGCAGGCCTGGGCGACCTGGGCGGTGAGCGCCGGGTCTGGCTGCCTTGTCGACGGGTCGACGAGTTCGAGGGCCAGCATGGCGCCGCGGCCCCTGACCTGACCCACGGCCGGGCATTGCGCGGCGAGCGCGTCCAGCTTGGGCTTGGCTATCGCTTCGATGCGGCCTGCCGCGCCGGCGAGATCCTGCTCGCGCATCGTGGCGATGCTGGCCAGCGCAGCAGCGCAAGCCACTGGATTACCGCCGTAGGTGCCGCCCAGGCCACCGGGGTGTACGGCGTCCATCAGGTGGGCGCGGCCGGTGACCGCGGCCAGGGGAAGGCCACCGGCGATGCCCTTCGCGGTAGTGACCAGGTCTGGGACGACTTCTTCGTGGTCGCAGGCGAACCAGTCACCGGTGCGGCAGAACCCGGTTTGGATCTCGTCGGCCACGAAGAGCACGCCGCGATCGGCGCACCACTGGGCGATTGCGGGCAGGAAGCCGGGAGCGGGAACGATGAACCCACCTTCGCCCTGGATCGGCTCGATCACGACGCAGGCGAGGTCATCGGCGCCGACTTGTTGGTCGATGACAGCCAGGGCGCGGGCGGCTGCCTGTTCCCCGGTCATTCCGGCGGGGTCCCGGAACGGATAGGAGACGGGGACGCGATAGACCTCCGGTGCGAACGGCCCGAAGCGGTGCTTGTAGGGCATCACTTTGGCGGTCAGCGCCATCGCGAGGTTCGTCCGGCCGTGGTAGGCGTGATCGAAGACGACCACCGCCGCCCGGCCAGTCACATGCCGGGCCACTTTGACGGCATTCTCGACGGCCTCCGATCCGGAGTTGAACAACGCCGAGCGCTTCTCATGCTCGCCCGGAGTGACCCTGGCCAGTTCCTCGCAGACAGCGAGGTAGGGCTCATAGGGGGTGATCATGAAGCAGGTGTGGGTGAACTGCTCGACCTGCGCGTGCACGGCCGCGACCACCGCGGGTGCGGCGTTGCCGACACTGGTCACCGCGATGCCAGAGCCCAGATCGATGAGGGAGTTGCCGTCGACATCGAGCAGCACCCCACCTCCGGCTGCCGCGACGAACGCTGGTAGGGCGACCTTCACCCCGGCGCAGACCGTCGCGTCGCGTCGGGCCGACAGCTCCCGAGACCGGGGGCCGGGCAGCTCAGTCACCAGGCGACGTTGCTGCACGAGCTCCGTCATCGCGGCGCTGGCACGGGGCGAACGGGCAGATTGCGGGTGCCGAGGATGCCCCGCGGGTAGTACCGCAGCTCGCCGGCGTCGTGGTCGACCGGTAGCGCGCGGTAGCGGGTGGTGAGCTCCTCGAGGGCCACTCGGGCTTCCAGCCGGGCCAGGGGAGCGCCCAGGCAGAAATGGATACCGTGCCCGAATGCCAGCTGCGCGCCGCCGCCGATGCCTCGGCGGATGTCGAAGCGGTCGGGCTCGGCGTGCGCCCGGGGGTCCCGGTTGGCCGAGAACAGCGACGGTGCGACGAGCGCGTCCGCGGGGATGGTCACCTCACCTACCTCTGCGGGGCGCAGCGTCGCGCGGGCGACCTGGGTGAACGGGGAGCGGTAGCGCAGGACTTCCTCGATCGCGCCGGGGATCAGGCCGGGGTCGGCGCGCAGTTCGTCCCAGACGCCGGCGTGTTCGTCGAAGGTACGGACGGCGTTGCCGAGCAGGACCGTCGTGGTGATGTGCCCGGCCAGTAACAACAGCATGGAGAAGTTCGCGGCCTCCTCGTCGTCCAGGCGACGGCCCTCGACCTCGGCGGTGACCAGCGCGGAGATGAGGTCCTCGCGCGGGTCGGCGCGGCGGTTGCGGCAGTGTTCGGTGAGGTAGGTCGTGATCTCGGACATCGCCGCGGCGATCTTCGGTCCGAGATTGGGGTCGCGGGGGTCGTCCACCTGCATTGAGAACAGCCCGTCGGCCCAGGTGCGGAACAGCCCGCGGTCCTCGGCGGGAAGGCCCAGCAGCTCGGCGATGACGATGACCGGCAGCGGGAACGCGAGCGCGTCGACGAGGTCGAACTGCTCGCCCGCGGCGTCGAGGAGCTCGCCGGTCACGGTGCGGACGCGGGGCTCGAGGGCAGCGACGGTGCGCGGGGTGAACGCGGCGCTGACCAGGTGCCGCAGGGCGCGGTGCTCCGGGGGGTCGATCCTGGTCAGCATGCCCCGCCCGGCTGAAGCGACTGCCGGGACCAGCCGGGTGGTGTCGGAGGAGAACGTGGTCGGGTCACGGGTGACGGTTTGGACGTCGGCGTGGCGGAACACGTGCCAGATGCCGTAGCGGTCCGGCCAGACCGGGTGTTTTTCGCGCATCGTGTGTAACCAGTCCAGCAGGGTCGGCTCGTCCGCTGTGGTGGGGGCGAGATCCTCCGGTGCGGTCATAACGTGTTCTCCTCGGGCAGTGCGCGGGTGAGATCGGTGCGCAGGTGTTCGTACAGGTCGATCACGGCCGGTGCCGCGTGTCTCAGCCGACTCATGACCGAATATCTTATACGGTCATGAGTCAGTGGGCGGGAGTATCTGCCGGGCCGTGACTCGACGCCACCGTCGTGCGCCCTGCACGACTACGTCGTTCCCGTCGAGTTCACGGCGTCGACCGTGAGGCGGTGGGATTAGCGGTCGAATTTGGTGGTGAGGACGATTGACGAGGTGGTGCGGTTGACGCCGGGGATGCCGCCGATGCGATCGAGGACGCTGTCGATCTCCGCCGTGGTTTCGGCAGCTACTACGGCGATCAGGTCGAACGGGCCGCTCACCGTGTGCAGCGTGCGGACACCGGGGATCCGGCGCAGCGTCTGCTGCACGTGGTCGCCTCGCTTGGGGTCGATGGTGATGGCGACGTGGGCGGTGACGCGCCGCCCGGTAGCCGCCGGCCCGAGCCGGACGGTGTAACCGGCGATCACGCCGCTGCGTTCGAGGCGGGCGATGCGCTCCTGCAGCGTCGAACGGGCCACCTGCAGCCGCCTCGCCAGCACCGTGACCGACTGTCGGGCGTCCTCGACGAGCAGCTCGAGGATCCGCTGGTTGAGGTTGTCCATGGCGCATTCTCGCCGATCTGACGGAAAGGCCGGCGTTCTGCCGGACGAGGGGACCGGTGGCGGGTCCGGAGACGGTGTTGCCACAGAACCCCTGGACCGCCTCCAGTGCAGCCCATACCGGGGACGGGGTGGCTACTGCCACGCCTGGACCACTGAATTCGGATAGTCCCTCCCGGGCCCCCCGGCCTGGACTGCTGATCTGACGGAAAGGTCGGCGTTCTGCCGGATCAAGGACCGTAATCGGGCGACGAGCCGTGCCAATACGGCGACGACCGACCCTACATTCGCTCTATGTCGACCCACCTCCGCACCCGGGCGCTCGTCGTCGGTGCCGGCAAGATCGGCACCGCTATCGCCACCCTGCTGGCCGCAGTACCCGACTACGACGTGACCGTGCTGGACCGTTCCGAACGGGCGCTGCAGACGGCCGACGGTCTGGCGGTGCACGCCGTGCAGGGCGACACCTCCGACACCGCCCTGCTCAGGCGTCTGGCCAGCGGCAACGACATGGTGCTCAGCGCCGCCCCCTTCCACCTGACCGCCAGTGTCGCTCGCGCCGCGCGGGATGCCGGCGTCCACTACTTCGACCTGACCGAAGATCGCGCATCTGCCCGAGTGGTCGCCGCCATGGCCAAGGACTCACCGGCGGTGCTCATGCCCCAATGCGGCCTCGCGCCAGGGTTCGTGTCAGTGGCCGCGGCTGCGCTGACCAGCTCGTTCGATGAGTTGCGTTCGGTGTCCCTGCGGGTCGGTGCCCTGCCCCAGTTCCCGACCAACGCGCTGAAGTACAACCTGACCTGGTCGACCGACGGGCTCATCAACGAGTACTGCAACCCCTGCGAGGCGATCATCGACGGTGGGCTACGCGAGGTGCCGCCGCTGGAAGAGCTGGAGGCGTTCTCCCTGGATGGCGTGGCCTACGAGGCGTTCAACACCTCGGGCGGGCTGGGCACGTTGGGCGAGAGCCTGCTCGGCCGGGTCGAGACCCTCAACTACAAGACGGTGCGCTACCCCGGGCACTGCGAGATCGTGAAACTTCTGGTGCAGGATCTGCGCCTGGCCCGCCGGCGGGACGTGCTCAAGGATGTCCTGGAGACCGCCGTTCCGGTGACCGACCAGGACGTGGTCGTGGTGTTCGTGAGCGTGTCGGGTACCCGGGACGGGGTGCTCACCCAGGAGACCTTCGCGCGCAAGGTCTATCCCGCGGACGTGGTCGGCCGGCGGCTCTCGGCTATCCAGCTCACCACCGCCGCGGGCATCTGTGCCATGGCCGATCTGGTGCGGGAGGAGAAGCTGCCGACGTCCGGGTTCGTCCGGCAGGAGGAGTGCGCACTGGCGGAGTTCCTGGCAAACCGGTTCGGCTCGCTGTATCTGTGCGGTAAGGCGGCATGAGCGCCCAGGATATCCTCCGCGCGGTCGGACTCGACCCCGCCGCTCTGCCCGGCGGCGAGCTGATCGCCCGCAGCCCCATCGATGGCGCGGTGCTCGGCCGGCTGGTGCCCACCTCGCCGCCGGAGGTCGATGCCGCACTGGAACGGGCAGCCAGCGCGTTCGCCCACTGGCGCTGCGTGCCGGCACCCAAGCGGGGTGAGCTGGTCCGTCTGTTCGGCCAGGAGCTGCGGGCACACCAGGACGCGCTGGCCGCAGTGGTCACGTTGGAGACCGGCAAGATCCTGGCCGAGGCCCGTGGCGAAGTGCAGGAGATGATCGACGTCTGCGACTTCGCCGTCGGCCTGTCCCGCCAGCTCTATGGCCGGACCATCGCCTCGGAGCGGCCGGGGCACCGCATGATGGAGACCTGGCACCCGCTCGGCGTGGTGGGCGTTATCTCGGCATTCAACTTCCCGGTGGCGGTGTGGTCCTGGAACGCCGCGCTGGCTCTGGTGTGCGGCGATCCGGTGGTGTGGAAGCCCTCGGAGAAGGCGTCCCTGTCGGCGCTGGCCTGCCAGGCGATCTTCCAGCGTGCCCTGCGCGCCTACAGCGACGAGGACTGCCGTGGGTTGTCGGCTGTCCTGCTCGGCGGGGCCGGCACCGGCCGGGCGTTGGTTGGGGACCGCCGGGTGGCCCTGGTCTCGGCAACCGGGTCGGTGCCCATGGGCCGGGCCGTCGGACCGGTGGTAGCGGAGCGCTTCGGGCGGGTGCTGCTCGAACTGGGGGGCAACAACGCCATGATCGTGGCCCCGTCGGCCGATCTCAACCTCGCGGTCCGTGCCATCCTGTTCGCCGCGGTGGGCACCGCGGGCCAGCGCTGCACCACCCTGCGCCGGCTGATCGTGCACTCCTCGATCGCCGATGAGCTGGTCGTGGCCCTGCGGCGGCTCTACGACACCCTGCCCGTCGGCGACCCGTTCGATCCCGCCACCCTGGTCGGTCCCCTGATCGACGCGGCGGCCCTGGACGGGATGGACAGGGCCCTGGCGGCCGCCCGGGCCGACGGCGGCACCGTGCACGGCGGGGGGCGGGTGCTGGCTCGCGAGTACCCGGAGGCCTGCTACGCCCGACCAGCCCTGGTGGAGATGCCGGCCCAGACCGAGATCGTGCGGCGTGAGACCTTCGCCCCGATCCTCTACGTGTTGCGATATTCCGAGTTCGATGAGGCCATCGCCGTCCACAACGACGTCAGCCAAGGATTATCGTCGTGCATCTTCACCAACGACCTGCGGGAAGCCGAGCAGTTCCTGGCCGCCACCGGGTCGGACTGCGGGATCGCCAACGTGAACATCGGGCCCTCCGGCGCGGAGGTCGGTGGCGCCTTCGGCGGCGAGAAGGAGACCGGCGGCGGCCGGGAGGCGGGCTCTGACTCCTGGCGTTCCTACCTGCGACGATCGACCGCCACGATCAACTTCTCGGCCGAGCTGCCCTTGGCACAAGGCATCGAGTTCGCCCCCCGGGACCCGTCATGAACGAACTGCTCACCACGCTGGTCGGCCCCCAACGGTGCGCCGCCCTACTGGCCCAGGTTCAGTTGGCGGCTCTTCAAGGACTACGAACCCCGGTGCCGAGCACCTTTAACGACCGCCAACCCCGGCCCGTGGTGGCGATGGCGATGAGCCTGGTGCTGTTCGAGGACCTGCTGGCGCGTGTCCCCAGTGGGGCGCGCTACGTGACCAGCCAAAGGCGCCAGGTGGTGTTCGACCACGGTGCCGTCCGGACCGTCGACTGGCCCGAGACCGGGCAGCTGCCGCCGGGTGTCGAGCTGTTCCGCCGGCTGCTGATCCCGCTCGGTTACCAGGAGGTTGGCCTTTACCCCCTGGACCGCATCCACATGACCGGGTGGGTGTTCACCCATGCCGAGCTCCCCGAGCAGGTACCGCAGTACTTCGTATCCGAACTACACGTCGAGTGCCTGGACCCCAACGCCCAGCAGGCCGTGACCCGAACGGTCGGCGACTCGGTGGATCCCCTCGACGGCGAGGCTCTGGCGCTGCTGGACGACCTGGCCGGCCGGGGCTGGCTGACCCGGGACGACGCGGCGCGCTTGATCCCGATGCTGGCGTCGTGCTTCGCACGGCACCATCCCGACCCGCGGCTCGACGACTACCACACCCTGCTCCGGCACTCAGCCGAGATGGCCTGGATCGCGACCGAGGGCAACGCCTTCAACCACGCCACCGACCGGGTCCCCGACGTCGAGGCGCTGGCCGAGGCCCTGCGCCACGACTGGGCGCTGAAGGACACCGTCGAGCGCTCCCGCAGCGGGCGGGTCCGCCAGACGGCGCTGCGGGCGGATCCTGTCGTGCGCCGGTTCCGCGATGCCGGCGGGGCCATCATCGAGCATGAGGTCCCCGGCTCGTTCTTCGAGTTCATCACCCGCGACTACCTGCCCGACGGCACGCTCGACCTCACCTTCGACGCCGGCAACGCCCAAGGCATCTTCCGCATGACCGCCCACCCGGACCCCCCAGTAGACCGCATTCAGCGGGCTCAGCGGGGCTATCGAGGTGCTGTTTAGCCCGCTCAGCCCGCTGAATGGGACGGCCCTACGGGCGTGCGAAGATCTGATTCATGAGCTCTCGCCGGCCCACGGCAGCCGCTGGGCTGGTCGTCCTGCTGACCACCACCGGGGTACTGCACTTCGCGGCGCCCGCGCAGTTCGACGGGATCGTCCCGGAGCAGCTGCCTGGCGCCGCCCGCACCTGGACCCAACTGTCCGGAGTGGCTGAGCTGGTGGTCGCGGCATTGGTCGCGGCGCCGCGCACCCGGCGACTCGGTGGGTTGCTCGCCGCGCTGCTGTTCGTCGCGGTGTTCCCGGCAAACGTGAAGATGGCGATCGACTGGTCGGACCGGCCGGCATGGATGCGTGCGCTGGCCTACGGGCGGCTGCCGCTGCAGATCCCGCTGGTGCTGTGGGCAGTGCTCGTTTACCGTCGCGCCGCGCCGGTCTCGGTCGAGGCAGCGGCGCCGAAATAGTCTCCGCCTTTACGTTGGACGTCGTCGGTGCCCCATGCGCGGCGGTGCGCCACCGGCACCATTCGCGGAATGTGTTTGCGGCAGTGCACGTAGGCTTCCTCCACGTCCACTACCACCCACCGCTGGGCCCGGCGACCTGGCACGTCGTCGGTGGCGGGCAGGTTTGGGTAGGTGGCCCGCAGGTCGTCATCCTCGAAGATCCGGGCTCGCCCGTTGATGTGCAGCCCAATCAGGTCCCGGACGAAATCGACCATCAACAACCCGACGTGCGGGTTCTCGCTGATGTTGCCCAGGCTGGCCAGCACACCGTTGCCCCGATACTCCGGATAGGCCAGATGCCCCTCGTCCAGCACCTGCACGAACCCGGCAGGCCCGGCACGCAGGGTCGCATCGCACTCACCGTGGCCGTCGGCGGTGGCCACGAAGACCATTTCCATCCGGCCCACGAACTCGATCATCGCGGGTAGTAACCGGTCGCACACCTGATCCCGGTAGAAACGCCTGGCGCGGTCGGTGGTGTCATATGCGCACTGCAGCAGGTGCTCACCTTGCGAACCCGGCAAGCGAACCGTGGTACTGGACTCAGTGGCAGCGTCGTCGATGCTCATAGAACCCGACATTGACAGCTTGCCGACAAAAAAGCGCCATTCGGTGACCAAGTACCCTCGAACCGACCAGTCGGATTCTCGAATGGCCGCCAATAGCAGTTCAGAGGTGCGGTTGCAGGGCGTGTAGCAGCTCGGCGCGGCGTGGGACGCCGGCCACCCGGAACAGCTCGTGGCCACTACGCGAGATCACCAGCGTGGTGGGTGTCGAGCGCACCCCGAGGTTGCCGGCCAGCTCAGGGTATGCGGCGAGGTCGAGCTCGGTGTGCCGGATTCCTGGGGTCGCGGCGGCCAGTTCGCCCAGTACGACGTGGGCCTGGGGGCATCGCGCACAGATCGGGGTGGTCAGCTGCAGCAGGGTCACCGCCGCCGTTGCGTCCACCTGGCGGAGCACCGGTTCGGGCAGCGTGGCGGCCGCGACGGTGCGCAGCCGACCCTGGCGGGATCGCCAGACCAGGCCCGACACGGTGGCCGCGGCCAGTGCGCCCAGTGCAGCCACCAGCCCCGTCATCGGGCGCTGACCCCGGCTTGGGCCATGGAGACATGCTGCGCAGTTCCCTCCACGACCAGCGACCCGGTCTCCACCGAGACTCTGGTGGGGGTGACGGTGAACGGGAGTTGGCCGGGCTGAACTTCGGTGCTCAACGCCTTCAGCAGCACCTGGCGGATCTCTCGCGGCAGGGTCACCTCACCCCCGTCGCCGTGGGCCAGCCGGACGTCCACAACGGTGATCCGAAGCGCGCTACCGTTGAGCTCGATCATTCCGATCCCGATGATCTCGATGCGCTGGCCGGCGACGTCGGTCGTCGCCATCATCCGGACGGGGGCGCGGCTGCCCGAAGTGGACCCTCCAGCCGGCAGCACTGCCTTGATCTCATTGTCAGAGGGGGGCTGCACCCGGAGGTCTTCGATCCCGATCGCCCGCCCGAGGTCGGAGTCCTTGACCCGGATCCGGCCGTCCACCCGGGCGGCCTGCACCGACTGGAGATTGCCGGCAGTCACCTCGGACAGCGGTGCATCGACGTCGTGCAGCGTCGCCTCCGCCTCGACGTCGTGCAGCGGACCTACGGACAGCCCGGCCGCATTCATGTCGATGGCGGAGTAGTGACCTGCAAGCGCCTGGGTCAGAAACGGGAAGCCCTCGATCTGTACTGAGGGCTCGGTGGCCAGCCCGAGCCGCTCCTTGAGGTTCTTCGCCACCGTGTACTCGGCGAATGCCGCAGCGCCGAAGTCCGCCGCCACGGCCAGGCCGAGAACGACCAGCACCGCAATCACCAGCTTTCTCACCCAGCTTCTCCGTCCGTCCGCTCGTCGTGCAGTCGCTAGTCCGCAGCGTGACGCTGGGCACCGAAATCAGGTGAGCGCGGCCACCTGCCGGTATCCTCCCTGAAACATGCTGTAGGTAGCGGTCCACCGCAGCCCAGCAGCAGAAGGGAGCGGGCATGGAACTGCTGCTGCTCACCACGGATCCCGGTCCGGCTTCGGTGCTGCCTGCCTTATCACTATTGCCGCACAGTGTCCGGCCGGCCGCCCCGGAGGTCGCCGCCCTGCTGGACGCCGGCCCGCATGACGCAGTGCTGGTCGACGCTCGCTCGGACCTGGCCGGTTCGCGCAGCCTGTGCCGGTTGCTGGGGTCCACCGGACTGGATGTGCCGGTGGTGGTCGTGATCAGCGAGGGCGGGTTGGTCGCGCTGTCGGCCGACTGGGGGTGCGACGAGATCCTACTGCCTTCGGCAGGCCCGGCTGAGGTCGACACCCGGCTTCGGCTGCTGGTCGCCCGGCGCGCGGCTGAGCCGGGAGCTGGCCGCAGCGGCGCGCTGGTGCTCGGCGAGCTCGTCATCGATGAGGCGACCTACACCGCCCGGCTGCGAGGGCGGCCCCTGGACCTGACGTACAAGGAGTTCGAGCTGCTCAAGTACCTCGCGCAGCACGTCGGCCGGGTGTTCACCCGAGCCCAACTGCTGCAGGAGGTATGGGGCTACGACTTCTTCGGAGGCACCCGCACCGTCGACGTCCACGTCCGCCGGCTTCGGGCCAAGCTCGGCCCGGAGCATGAGCAGCTCATCGGAACGGTGCGCAACGTGGGCTACAAGTTCGTCCGGCCAGTGCGCAACATGAGTCCCCAGGAGCGCGCCGCGCAGGAGCGCACGGCAGAGCAAGACGCCGAGACCGCGGACAGCGCGGACCCACACCCAGCTGACCCTGACTCACACCGGGCCCATTCCGGTCGCGTCCGCCCCGGTCTGGCGGTACTACCGGTATCGCGGAGCTGACCGGCGACGTCGCAGACGTAGGGTGATCGCTGTGCCCATGCCGACCGGCGGTCCCGCGCTGACCTGGCCCCCCCGGCCCTCCGAGGACCAAATCGCCGACGTAGTCGGCCTACTGGCCGCGGCCTCGGATGCAGATGGCGTCGCACCCGTCTCCGAGGCGGCTTTGCTGCGGCTGCGCCATCCCAGCCCGGTTACCGGGACGCACCTGCTGGCCCATGATTCGACGGGCACCCTCGTCGGCTATGCGGCCCTGGAGGAGCGCGCCGAGCGTTCCACCGCAGAATTCGCCGTGCATCCTGAGTACCGGGGCGGCGGGATCGGCGGTGCGCTGCTCGCCGCGCTGCTCGACCGGGTAGCCGGACCGCTGTGGGTCTGGGCGCACGGCGAGCACCCCGCGGCGCTGCGGCTGGCCAAGCGGACCGGGCTGGCCCGCAAGCGCGAACTGCTGCAGCTGCGGCACGGGCTGGCCGATCCGATACCGCCACGAGCCCTGCCCGAGGGGGTGGGGCTGCGCACGTTCATACCGGGCGAGGACGAGGCCGCGGTTGTGCGAGGGAACAACCGGGCCTTCTCCTGGCATCCCGAACAGGGCGGGTGGGATATCAGCGACCTCGGCGTGCGCGAAGCGCGGCCGTGGTTCGATCCGAAGGGCTTCCTGCTGGCAGTGGACAACCAGGACCGGCTGCTCGGATTCAACTGGACGAAGGTACACCCCAGCGGTGCCGGCGAGATCTACGTGATCGCGGTGGATCCTGACGCCCAGGGCACCGGCCTGGGCAGTGCGCTGATCACGGCCGGGTTAACGCACCTGCGCGAGCGGGGCCTGCCGGAGGTGCTCCTCTACGTCGAGTCCGACAACGCGACCGCCTTGCGGGCCTATCAAAAGCTGGGCTTTACCCATCACCACACCGACGTGGAATTCCTGCGGCCCTGACCGGGCGTCAGCGCAGCGTCCCGGTCGGGGTGTCGAGCCAACCCCGTAGGCGCTGCGCGCCGCCCTGAGGCGTGAAATGGGTTCGTCAGCCACGCAATTGCTGATCACCTCCTGGTTTCTCGTCGGGGCGTTCGACGAGGGGGACTTTCTCGAACCGGGCGCCGGCGCGGATTAGCGCGGCCAGGTGGGGTGCGTTGAACGCGCGCCACCGGGCTTGTGCGGACTCGATGAGCTCTTCGAGCCCACGCCTGTGGAGTGATCTGCTTCACGCGCTGTCACAACGATCGATCACGCGGTGTCTTGAGGTCGAACCCCTTGAAGCGAAGGAGACACCATGACTGAGAACACCGATGTGGTCGTGATCGGCGGCGGATACGCCGGCGTCATGGCGGCCAATCGCCTGACGCAGCGCGACGACGTGACAGTGACTCTGATAACCCCGCGCCCGACCTTCGTCGAGCGGATCCGCCTGCACCAACTGGTGGGCGGGTCCCACGACGCGGTCGTCGCCTACAGAGAAGTCCTGGGCGAGGGCATCCGGCTAGTGGTCGACACCGTGACACGGATTGACGCGGCCGAGCGCAGCGTGACGTTGGCGACCGGCGGCACGGTCGGCTACGACTATCTGGTTTACGCAGTGGGCAGTGGCACCGCCGACCGGCGCGTGCCCGGAGCGGCCGAGTTCGCCTACCCGATTGCCAGCCTGGAGGAGGCGGAGCGGCTGCGGCCGGTCCTCGACGCCGCGCCTGCAACGGCCGCAGTGACGGTTGTCGGAGCCGGTCCGACCGGCATCGAGACCGCCGCCGAGCTGGCGGAGCTGGGCCGCACCGTGACCCTGGTCTGCGGCGAGGTGCTCGGCCCGTACCTGCATCCTCGGGGTCGACGCTCGGTTGCCAAGCGGCTGGCCAAGCTCGGTGTGACCGTGCTCGAAGGCCCCGACGCGAAGGTGACGGCTGTGACTCGCGAGGTCGTGCAGCTCAGTGGCGGCCGCAAGCTGCCGAGCAAGGTGACCATCTGGACCGCTGGCTTCGGCGTGCCGGATCTGGCCGGCCGCAGCGGGCTGAGCACCGACGCCTTGGGTCGCCTACTCACGGACGAGACGTTGACCAGCGTGGACGACGTGCGCATCGTCGCGGCCGGGGATTCGGCGGCACCGTCGGACCTGCCGCTGCGGATGAGTTGCCAGGCCGCGGGTCCTCTGGGCGCGCAGGCCGCCGACACGGTGCTCAGCCGGATCGCGGGTGAGCAACCCGCGCCCCTCAACCAGGGGTTCGCCGGCCAGTGCATCAGCCTGGGTCGTCACGTCGGCATCTTCCAGTTCGCCCACAAGAACGACACCGCGACGAGGTTCTACCTCGGCGGCCGCCTTGGCGCGAAGCTCAAGGAGTTCGTTTGCCAGCACACCGTCAAGCAGCTGGCGGACGAGGCACGCAAGCCCGGTTCGTACACCTGGGCCAAGGATGACAAGCGCCAGCAGCTGCTGCAGGCCAAGCGCGGCGAGGCGCTGGCCACCGCTGAACGGGCAGCCTAGGCGACGCATCGGCAATCCCAGATCGAACGGCTACCAACTACCGAGGGTGTCCCAATGGTGCTCCGCCCGGTGTCGTCATGCCGGATGGTCCCAAGACACCTACACAAGGCATGGAGAGACCGCATGAACCTCACTCTTTGGATTGCTACCGGACTGCTGGCAGCAGTCGCCCTAGTCGGCGGCATCACCAAGGCGTTCGTACCCAAGGAGAAACTGGCCGAGCATAATGGCGGGGAATGGACCAGAGACGCCAGCGTCGGCTTCGTCAAGGCCCTTGGGGTCCTTGAGCTCCTGGCTGCGGTTGGCCTAATCCTGCCCGCCGTGCTCGACGTCGCACCGGTCATGGTGCCGGTGACTGCCGTCTGCTGGGTTTTGCTCATGGTCGGCGCGATGATCACCCATGGCCGCCTTGGTCAGTCCAAGTTCGTCATGCTGAACTCGGTCTATCTCGCGCTTGCAGCCTTCATCGCGTGGGGCCGCTTCGGCCTTGAGGCTTACACCGGCTGACGAGGATGTGCCGCTGGCGGGGTGGTGTCGTGTTGGCGCGGGTGATCCGAAGGACCTTGCTGTGGATGCACGCTCGAGGCCTTCGGCAACCTGGGCCAGCCGCGAAGATGCTCGGATCGGCGGCCGACGCCGAAGACGTCCTCCAGGAAACCTGGCTGCGGTGGGTCAAGGTCGACTTGGAGCACGTGCGCGACCAATGCCGCGGAGTTAAGCGTTGTGGGACCAGGTCAAGGTGATCGCCACGG
>DATDHI010000387.1:0-10161 GCA_036521655.1 Pseudonocardiaceae bacterium
GCCTCGTCTACCAACTCCGCGACGAGGAACTCATCATCGTGCAGGCCCGATACCACTACTGACCGCGGACGCGTCATAGAGGGCAAGAACACACGCGTTGCGTTACTCGCACCTCTGGGACGTCAAACGCCCAGGTCAACGACCTGGGCGTAAGCCGTGGAGGTGCCGGGAATCGAACCCGGGTCCTCCGTCGCCTCGTCAGGGCTTCTCCGTGCGCAGTCCACTATGCCTCTACTCGGATCCGCCGGTCACATGGACAAGCCGGTGTGACGATCCCAGTCGCTGTGGATGTCCCATCCAGGCCCCGCGACCGGGCCTGGTGGTAAGTCCCCAAGCTGATGCCGGGGTCCGGGGCGGGGACGCCCCCGGTCCGACAGCGTCACTCTTGCTTAGGCAGCGAGAGCGAACGCGCGCTGATCGTTGTCGGCGCTTATTTGTGTGCGATGACGCTTACGGTGGTCTCTCGCCTGCACCGGCACGCTTCCCACTGACTCAACGTCCGGAGTCGAAACCGTTCACCCCCTAGTCGGGCTGGACAACCTCCCCATACTACAGCGCGGACAACCGGGCGGGGGTCCGAGCCGTCAACCGCGGAGCAGGCGCTCCAGTGCCTCTCGGGCGGCGGTGTCGCGAGCGGCGGCTCGGGCGATGTCTTCAGCCAGCGCTTGCAGCCATTCGTCCACGCCGATGCTGCGACGGCTGATCACCACCCCGTGGACCACCTGCTGCAGCTCCGCTTCGATCCTGCCGTGGCTGCCTTCGCTCAGCCCCAGATCGCGATTGTTGCCGTGCACCACGAGGCGAACCGCGCGACCCGGCCGGCCCGCCAGCCGGTCGCCGACAGTGCGCCGGTGGTGGATCTCCACCATGCCCGCCGGTAGCGCATCGGCCAGCGCACCGCTCAGCACCCGAGCGTATGAGGCGACCTCGGCGCGGTCCGCTCGCAGCATCGCCGCCAGGAGCTGCACGTCACCCATCGGGCCCAGGCCGCTGGGCTCCATGGTCATGAGTCGGTGAGCGGGAGGACGAGCTGCGGCTTGGCGATCACGTGGTCGGCGCGCAGCGGGCGTACCGCGGTGCCGATCGCGAAGAACTCGGTGGTGTGCCCGCCCCAACGATGTCCGAGCGAGAGCAGCTTGACCCCCACGATGCCCTCGGCCGCCAGACGTTCCGCCTCGGCCTGCATCCGGCTCATCGCCAGTTCCCGGGCATCGTAGAGCGCCTCGGTGAACTGCGGTAGCTCGACATTCTGGCCGATATTGCCCATCGCCTGCCAGAACCGCTGGTGCGCGACGTGATAGACGCAGGAGCCCATCACCATGCCCAGCGGGGTGTAGCCGGCCTGGATCAGGGTCCAGAAGTCCTGGCCAGACAGATCGGACGTGAACGGCTGTCCCTGGTTGTTACGCCATGGCTGCCCGTCTGGTGCCTGCGGCTCATCGGCATTCACAGCGGTGCCGACAGCGATGAACTCGGCGAGGTCCGAGCCGAACTCCTTGAACTCGATCTCCAGCCGCACGCCGACTATGCCATCAGCACCCAATTGCGCCGCCTCGGCCTCCATCCGGGTCATAGCCAGCTCTCGGGCGTGGTACATCGCCTGGGACAAGGTGGTCAATTCCTGGTTGCTGCTCCACCGACCCATCTGGAACCCGACGTGGTAGATGCTGGTGCCCAGTACCAGCCCGAGGGGACGGAATCCGGCCTCTCGCACCAGCAGGAACTCGTTCACCGACAGGTCGGAGGTGAACAGGCTCGTCGCCTGCCCCGGCCGCATCTCGGCGAGCCGGCGCATCGCGTCCTCGGGGACTCCCAACGCGGCTGGATCGGCGGTCATCACAAGCTCCTCAGTTCTTGCCGGCGGCTACCGCAACGGCAGGATGGTCAATGATCGGGTCGGGACGGTCGACGCCCGGTGAAAGCTCACGAGCGCGGTGCCGAACACCGTGGATTCGGCAACATGGTCACGATGGTTCTCCGACGGCTCGATCTCCCCGATCTGCAGGTCCATCGAGGAGACGATCGCCACCTCGGCCCCCGCTGAGCGAGCCTGTTGGTCGAAGCGGTAGCGGGCATCGGCGCGCACGTGGGTGACCAGTTCGGTGTAACCAGACACCTCCGTGTTGCCGGCGCCCCACGAGGACTGCCGCTGCGTCTTCCAGTCGTCATGGCGCACCGCCACCGAGATCCCGTAGGCAAGCGTGCAGGGCGCCCAGCCGGCTTGCAGCAACTTGGCCACGTCCTGGCCAGCCAGATCGGTGGTGAACACTCGGCCCGGACGGTGCCGTGACCGGGCCCGGACCGCGGTACCCAACGCGACGAACTCACGGTTGCCGGCGTCAAGATGCGACATGGAGAGCCGTACCCCCACGACGCCGTCGGCGTCCATCGCGGCGGCCTCCTCAGCCATCCGCGCCAGCGCGGTGCCATAACCCCGGTACAGGGCGTCGACGTAGGGCCCGAACCCGACGAATCCGCCCTGACCCGACGATGTCACAGTCCCACGGCCCCCGATTCCAATACCACCGCCGAAACCCCCGAAATAGCCACAACCCCCGAAGCCGCTCCACCCGATGTGCTCGACAATGCAGCCCATCACCTCGCCAACCGGGTCCAAGCCGACCGACTGCACTCCGGCAGCGCCAGGCACCGTCAGCAGCGAGGTACGAAGACCACTAGCGGCGAAGCGCCTCATCCTCTCGGCGGCCACCGGCGGCAGTCCGCGACCGTCCCACTCAGCCATCAGCGCTCATCCCATGCCCTTGGCCCGCCGTCCCATGGCCCGCTGCACCTCACGGTCTGCATCGCGTTTGGCCAGGTCAGCACGCTTGTCGTAAGATCGCTTGCCGCGGGCTAGCGCGATCTCCACCTTCACTTTGCCGTCGGCGAAGTACATCGACAGCGGCACCAGCGACAGGCCGCCCTCTCTGGTCTTGCCGATCAACCGGAGAATCTCCTTGCGGTGCAGCAGCAACTTGCGGGTCCGCCGCGGCTCGTGGTTGGTCCAGCTGCCCTGGTCGTACTCCGGGATATGGACACCGCGCAGCCACACCTCGCCATCCTCCACGCTGGCATAGGCGTCAGCCAGCGATGCGCGGCCGGCCCGCAGCGACTAGACCTCCGTGCCGATGAGCACGATGCCGGCCTCGTAAACGTCCATGATCTCGTAGTCGTGCCGGGCCCGCCGGTTCGACACGATCACCTTGCGGCCGTGTTCCTTCATCACGGGCAGCCTACGGCTGCCTGTGAGTGGCGATTGAGGCTATAAGGTCGCATCGCCACTCACAGGGCGCCCAGCGCCACTACGTGCGGACATACAGCCGTAACGTCACGTAACCCGTCACGGAGGCGACCGCAGCACCCACCACCAGCAGGATCGGGGCCACCGCGAAGATGTCCCCGTAGCCCAACCGCGGCACGATAGCCGCCTCGAACACACCGGCCAGAACGTGGTCGACAAATGCGACCTTGCCGATCACCAGACCCGCGATGGCCAGCACGCCACCGACCACCCCGGCGAACAACGCCTCGAGCAGGAAGGGAAGCTGGGTGTACCAACGGCTGGCTCCGGTCAGGCGCATGACGCCGACCTCGGACCGTCGGGTGAACGCCGACACCTGGATAGTGTTGGAGATCAGCAACAGCGCCGCGAGAGCTTGGATCAGCGCGATCACGAAGGTGGCGTTGCGCAGCCCGTTGAGTGCCCGGAACAGCTGCCGGAGGTACTCCCCCTGGTCGGTGACCCGATCCACGCCGGGGCGCCCGTTGAACGCTTTGGCAATGGAGGGGAAGCGTTGCGGGTCGGACAGTTGCACCCGCAGCGATGCCGGTAGCGCCTCGGGCCGGGCGAGCTGCAGTAACTCCGGCTGGCCCTCGAAGATCCGCTGGAATCGGGCATAGGCGGCCTGCCTGCTCTCGTACTCCACCGACTGCACCCCCGGGGCGGCCTCCAGCTCGCCGCGCAGCGCGGAGCAGGTGCTCGACGTGCAGCCGGGGTCGTTGGCGCTGAGGTCGGCGCTGAGGAAGACCACCGTCTCAACGCGCTGGTAGTAGTCCTGCTGCATCCGGTCGATGGTGTGGACGACCAGCAGTCCTCCGCCCAGCAGGCCGAGTGAGATCGCGGTGGTCAGGATCATCGCCACGGTCATGGTGACGTTGCGGCGCAGGCCGGTGAGGACCTCGCTGAACACGAAGCTGGCACGCATAGGGAGTGGACATTCCTCGGGATCGGGGCTTAGCGGCCGACGCCGTACACACCGCGGCTCTCGTCCCGGATCACTTGTCCAAGGTTGAGCTCCACGACGCGGCGGCGCATCGAGTCGACGATCGAGTGGTCATGGGTGGCCATCAGTACGGTGGTACCGGTGCGGTTGATCCGTTCGAGTAGCAGCATGATCTCCTGGCTGATGTCGGGATCCAGGTTTCCGGTGGGTTCGTCGGCCAGCAGCAACAGCGGCCGGTTCACGAACGCCCGGGCGATCGCCACCCGCTGCTGCTCCCCCCCGGACAGCTCGTGGGGCATCCGGTCCGCCTTACCCTCCAGACCGACCAGGTCGAGCACCTCGGGCACTACCTTGCGGATCGTGTGCCGGGGCTTACCGATCACCTCGAGGGCGAACGCGACGTTCTCGGAGACGGTCTTGTTGGCCAGCAGCCGGAAGTCCTGGAACACGCAGCCGACCCTCTGACGCAGTTGCGGGACGCGGCGCTGGGAGAGCTTGCTGACGTTCCAGTCGGCTACGTAGACCTCGCCCTTACTCGCCACCTCCTCGCGGAGCAGCAGGCGCAGAAAAGTGGACTTACCCGACCCGGACGGCCCGATCAGGAAGACGAACTCCCCCTTGTCCACCTCGACCGTGACGTTGTCGAGCGCGGGCCTGGTGGAGGTCTTGTAGGACTTGCTGACGTGCTCGAGCCGGATCACGAGCGGCGAGTCTACTCATCCAGGGCGGGCACTCTCCGCCGACCAGCGTCGACGCGCCGGTAGCAGCCCGTTCGTGCCCGGCTCAGCCTCCGACCCGTGCCTCCTGCTGGCGACGCCACCGGATACCGGACTCGAGGAAACCGTCGATGTCCCCGTCGAGCACGGCGCTCGGGTTGCCCACTTCGTGCTCGGTCCGCAGATCTTTGACCATCTGGTAGGGATGCAGCACATAGGACCGCATCTGGTTGCCCCACGAGCTGCCCTCGCCCTTGAGCGCGTCCATCTCGGCTTGCCGCTCCTGGCGCTTGCGCTCCAGCAGCCGGGACTGCAGCACCCGCATCGCCGCGGCCCGGTTCTGCAGCTGGGACTTCTCGTTCTGGCAGGACACTACGATCCCGCTGGGCAGATGGGTGATGCGCACCGCGGAGTCGGTGGTGTTGACGCTCTGCCCGCCGGGTCCTGAAGATCGGAAGACGTCGATCCGGATATCGTTCTCCGGGATGTCGACGTGATCGGTGGTCTCAGTCACCGGCAGCACTTCGACCCCGGCGAAGGAGGTCTGCCGGCGGCCCTGGTTGTCGAACGGTGAGATGCGGACCAGCCGATGAGTGCCCTGCTCCACAGAGAGGGTGCCGTAGGCGAAGGGTGCCTTGACGACGAAGGTGGCCGACTTGATCCCAGCCTCCTCGGCGAAGGACGTGTCGTAGATCTCGGTGGGGTAGCCATGCCGCTCGGCCCAGCGCAGGTACATCCGCATCAGCATCTCGGCGAAGTCGGCGGCGTCCACCCCGCCGGCCTCCGATCGGATCGTCACCAGGGCGTCCCGTTGGTCATACTCGCCGGCCAGCAGGGTCCTGATCTCCAGCGACGCAATCTCTGTGCCCAGCAGGGTTCGCTCAGCCTCAGCCTCGCTTCGGGCAGCCTCGTCAGCGCCTTCCTCGGCCAGCTCGTACATGATCTCCACGTCGGTGAGCCGCTGCCGCAGCCCGACGACCCGCTTCAGGTCGCCCTGCTTGTGCGCGAGCTTGCTGTTGACCTGCTGTGCGTGCTCGATGTCCTCCCACAGGTCGGGACGGCCGGCCTGCTCCTCCAGTTCGGTCACCTCGGCCTGCAACCGGCCGATGTCCAGTACAGACTCGATCCCTGCAAGGGTGGCGGCCAGGTCCTTGAGATCGGCGGCGACGTCGGGGTTCACGTCGAACCAGCGTAGTCGCAGGTGTCAGTCCGTCGGGATCGCATCCAGCAACTTGAGGACCGCACGCCGGTGCGCCACGGTGAAGTCTGCGGCCGCCTTCGTGTACGGATCGGTGGCGGCCTTCGCCTGCGCCCTGGCCTCCTCCAGATGCATGAGGTAGTCGGCCCGGGCGCTGCCGATCAGGTTGGCGCGCTGCTTGGGCGTCAGCTGGCCGGCGTGCACGAGACGCAGGATCAGCGGGCTGCGCAGGTGATCCGACCCTGACGCACCTGATCCTGAATGGGAGTTCAACCATGACTTGAACGCGCGCTTGCCGGCGGCGGTGATGACGTACTGCTGGCTGGACCGTGCACCCTGCTTGCCGAGCCGGAGCAAGCCGGCCTCGGTGAGCACGGGCAACTCGCGGTAAACCTGGCTGCGGGTCACACTGAAGAAGGACCCGAACCGCTCGCTGGCGGCCGCCACCAGCTGCCCCCCGGTCCTCGGGCCCTCGTGCAGCAGCCCGAGCAGGGCAGCGGAGGTGGAGTTCAGGTCGCGCATCCCCTCACCGTGCCACGCCCGCCCGGATCCTGTCCACAATGGATCCCTTCGCATTCAGCGGGCTGAACGGGGCTATTCGGCACCGGAAACCCCGCTCAGCCCGCTGAATGCGGGCTAACGGGCGGCGAGATCTCGGATTTGCTCGATGAGGTGGACACGGTCGGCGGGGGATCCGGCCAGCGGGGTGACGTTCAGGGTGGTGGCGCCTGACTCGCGCAGTGCCGCCAGCCGCTCCCGGACGTAGCCGGCGGGGCCGATCAGCGAGGTCCCGCGAAGCAACTCCTCGGGCACCGCAGCCGCCGCCTCATCCTTCTTGCCGTCCAGGTAAAGGTCCTGGATGTTGCTGGCCTGCGCCTCGAATCCGTACCGGCGGGCCAGGTCGTTGTAGAAGTTGCGGCCCCTGGCGCCCATCCCTCCTATATACAGCGCCAGCATCGGGCGAATGGCGTCGAGCAGCGCCGCAGCGCTGTACTGATCGTCCGTAATGGCCAGTGGGGCGGCCACCACGACGTCGAGATCACCCAACGACGGGTCACGCTTGGCGCTCCCCTGCGCCAGCGGGTCGCCCCATACCTCGGCGGCCCGCTCGGGCAGGTAGAGGATCGGCTCCCAGCCCTCGGCGATCTCCGCAGCGAGTGCCACGTTCTTGGGTCCGATCGCGGCGATGACGATAGGAATCCGCTCGCGCACCGGGTGGTTGATCAACTTCAGCGGTTTGCCCAGGCCGGTGCCGCGCTCGTTGGGCAAGGGGATCTGGTAGTGCCTGCCCTGATACTCCAGCCGGTCCCGGCGCCACACGCTGCGGCAGATCTCCACCAGCTCCCGGGTGCGGCCCAGCGGGGCGGTGTAGGGCACGCCGTGGAAGCCCTCGATCACCTGCGGGCCCGACGCCCCGATGCCGAGAGTGAACCGTCCGCCGGACACGTAGTCCAGACCGGCCGCGGTCATCGCCGTCAGGGCCGGGGTGCGGGTATAGACCGGCAGGATCCCGGAAGCGAGCTGCAGCCGCTCGGTGCGCGCTGCGATGAACCCCAGCTGGCTGACCGCGTCGAAGCTGTAGGCCTCGGGTACGAACACGATGTCCAGCCCGGCCTTTTCGTAGTCGGCCAGCTCCGCGACGGTCTCGGCGAACCCGCCGCTGTAGTTCAAGGGCATCCCGATACGCACCGGGTCCTCCTCGGCTCCTGGTCGGTCCTTGCGCCGCAAACCACGTGTAGTTTGCAGCTTGCCAGGCGTCACGAGCAGCCGACACCCGGTAGCGTTGTGTAGTCCACCGGTTACGCGGAGGAGGTTCCCGTGCCCATGCCTGACCAGGCCACCACTGAGACCGTCGACATCGACGAGACGCGCCGGCTGATCGCCTCTGGTGCCGCTGTGCTCCTCGACGTCCGCGAGCAGCACGAATGGGATGCGGGGCATGCCGCCGCGGCCGTGCACATGCCGATCGGGGAACTCGACGCTGCGGCGTTGCCGCACGGCACCCAAATCGTCACCACCTGCCGCTCCGGGGGCCGGGGCGCGCGGGCGGCCGCGATGTTGCTCGAAGCGGGGCTGCCGGCACGCAACCTGGCTGGCGGGATGCGCAGCTGGCAGGACGCCGGGCTGCCGCTGGAGTCCTCCGAAGGTGCGGCAGGCACGGTGCGCTGACGCGTCGCGGACTGGCCGCCCGTAACACAACTCAAAGGGCGATGTCCTCCGGCGGACCCGGTGGGCCGTACAGCGCCCATTCCCCAGTCGCGCCCACCCAGCTGAAGCACGCGGCCTGCTCCTCGATATCCACCGGGAACGCGACCACATCGACCCCCTCGGCGCGCACGATGTGTATCAACGCGTGCACCGCCTGGGACAGGATCCGGGACGGATCGTCGACTACCTGCTGGGAGATTGGCTGGGCGATTCGCACCGCCCTAATCGGTAGGTCGGCCAAGCAGCGCAGCGCGCCGATGCCGCCGCCGAAGTCGTACAGCCCGGTGCGCACATCCAGCTCGGCAAGCACCCTCAGGTTGTCCTCGGCGTGCCCGCCACCCTCGCCGGCCAGCACGCCGCTGGCCGTGCGGATCGCGGCCACCGGCGCCCGCAGCTCCAGCTCGGCCGGCTGCACACCGGTCTGCCCGAGCACCGTTCTGACCCTCGCTACCAGGTCGGGGTCCTGCGCCTGGGACGGCATGAGGTTCACCACCACCGGCGGCCCGCCGCCGCAGCGCTGCCGCCATGACACGGCCTGCTCAGCCGCGGTGTGCAACAGCCACTGACCGACCGAATGTAGGGCACCGGTCTGCTCGGCGGCCTGCACGCACTGGTCATTCGACAGCAAGCCATGCTGGGGGTGCCGCCAGCCCAGCGCCGCCTCGATGCCCACCAGCCGGCGGCCGTCAAGCCCCACCACCGGCTGGTAGGTCACGATCAGCTCGCCCATCTCCATGGCGCCGGGCATCGCGGCTGCCAGCCGGAGTGCCTCGCGGTCGGTGCCGTCGATGTCCGGGTCGAACGGCGTCCACTGCGCCTTGCCCTTGCCACGCAACCTGCGCAGCGTGGCGCCGGCATCGCGGAGCAGCTCGGCGGCCTGTGTTCCGCCGGCCCGGCGCTGCACGACGCCGATGGTCGCGGTGACCGCCATGCCGATTCCCTCGATGTAGTAAGGCTCAGCAAGCTCGGTGTTGATGAGCTCGGCCAAGGCGCCGACTTCCGGACCGAATCCCCGGGTTCGATGAGAATGGCGTACTCGTCGCCACCGAGCCGGGCGACCATCCCGTGCTGGTCGGCGACCACCGTTTCCAGGCGCCTGGCCACCACATCCAGCAGCCGGTCGCCAAAACTGTGTCCCAGCCCGTCGTTGATGGCCGAGAAACCGTCTAGATCCAGGTGTAGCAGGGTGACAACGGACGAGGGTTCGAGCCGCGCCAGCACCGTTTCGAGGTTGGTGACGAAGTACTGCCGGTTCGGCAGGCCGGTCTGCAGGTCATGCAGTGTCTGGTGGTTCAGCCACTGCTCGAGCAGATGCATGCCAGTGATGTCATCGACCATCGTGGCGAGGTATTCGGGCGCCTGCAGGGCGTCGCGTAGCACCGAGGCGGCGAGATAGACCCAGGCTGGCTCGGCATCTGCACGGCGTAGCCGGAAGCGATCCTGGAACCGCGAATCCCGACCAGTCAACAGACCCTGGTAGTACTGTCCCAGCTGGGGCCGGTCAGCTGGGAAGAACAGCTCACTCAGCTTGCGTCCGAGTAGGTCGCCCGGGCCGTAACCGAGGATCTCCTCGAGCGCTGGATTGGTACGCACGATCCGCCCGCCTAGGCGCTTGCGGGGCCCCGATCGACAAAAAGTTGTCGATGTCGCGCCCGTGTGCCACGCTCGAAGGCGTCCCCTCCGTAGCTGAGGGAGACAGCCGGCTCGCCGGTACAACCCAATATTGCTGGCTGTCGCAGATCCGGCCAAAAGGGACGCAGAGACCTCGTTTCCCGCGCGGAGACCATAGGGCGACCCATGGGAGAGGCGGCCGCTG
>DATDHI010000388.1:0-1779 GCA_036521655.1 Pseudonocardiaceae bacterium
CTCGCCCATGCGGGCCTTGGCGGCCTCGTCGTCGAGGTAAGCGATCGTCTCGTTGCGAGCCCGACGTCCCGTGCTGCGCCGCTTCCAGAACGTGCTTCCAGTGCCGGAAGCGACGCGGTTTTCCTTCCACCGGTCCGGGCGACCAGGACGCCGGGGTGTTATGCACATTAGGCGGGTCGAGCACGACTTCGAGATCGGACACCTTCAGTGCCGCTCTGGTGGCTTGGCGCTGGCGGTGACGCTCGACCCGACGCTCGGACATGGCCGGCTTGCCCGCGGTTTGGTGCTGGTCACCCACCGGTGCCGTCCTTCTGGGCCGATACCCTGCTGTTGGGTCTTCCGGCAATCGACCTGGCTGCGGTCTCGATGGCACAGTTGCATCAATCCTGAAGCAAGCGCAAAGCCTGCCGTTGCGGTGCTGGTGCGAGCAGGAAGGCCTTGTGGGTTGCGGGCCTGGGAGGGGGCCGGTGGGGATGCTGGAGGCCTTTTGAGGTGAAAGACGGGTCGGGCGCGCGTAGGCGGGACTGCGCAGGCCCCAATCGGCGTCTTCGGCGATGATCACGGCTGCGGACTGGGCCGCGATGGCTCGCATCTCTGCGAGCAGTGACCGGGCTTGCCGGTCGTTGGCGATCCATTCGCGGTAGAGGCGGGCTTCGCGCTCGGTCAGCCGCTTGTTGACCGTCTTGCCGTCGACCTTGGCCGTCCAATGCCAGTATGGGCCGTGGAGGCGGGGCGGGTCCGCGTGGCACCCGCAGTTGGGCTTGCCGCACCGGTTGTACCGCTGGGCGACGCTGCCGGACGCGATGTAACCGACGGTGGCCAGCCGAGAGGCGGGGTCTCGGTATGCCCGGTCATAGGACGCCAGCCTGGCCGCAACAGCCTTGCGCACCATTGTTCTCCTCCTGGGCCTGAGTATCCCACTCTCGCTTACCGAGAGTAGGAATACTATAGGACATGACTCCACCGGTGTGGGGCGGCCTGGCGAGGCCTCGATGAGCAAGGCGAAGCGGGAGCTACGGCGCAAGCTGGCACGCGAGCAGCGCGCCATCGGGCGCCGCCTGGCCGAGGCGGTGGCGCCCAACGCCGCCGGTCCGGTGCTGGGCCGGGCGAGGATCGGCTACGAGCTGGCCGAGCGGGCCAAGGGCACCGCCCACGGCGGGATGGGGATGATCGCCCGCCTGGTGGGCGAGGTGGGCCTGGCTACAGAGATCGACGGCGCGGTCGGTGTGCTGGGCCAGCACCGCCCCGACCACGAGTCCGACCACGTGCTGAACATCGCCTACAACGCCTTGTGCGGGGGCGCCCGGCTCGACGACATCGAGCTCAGGCGCACGGACCGGGTGTTCCTCGACGGGCTGGGGGTGGCCGCCCTGCCCGATCCCACGACGGCAGGCGACTTCTGCCGGCGCTTCGACGCGGCGTCGATCCTGGCCCTGCAGGAGGCGGTCAACCGCTGCCGGCTGCGGGTGTGGGCCCGCCAGCCCCCCACCTTCACCGCCGACACGGCGCGCATCGACGCGGACGCCACCATCGTGGGCACCGACGGCGAGTGCAAGCAGGGCATGGACATCGCTTACAACGGCACCTGGGGCTACTCGGCGCTGATGGTCTCCTTCGCCAACACCGCCGAACCGCTCCACCTGTCCCCGCACGGCGCCAACCGGCCCTCCCATGAGGGGGTCGTCCCCCTCTACGACCGCGCCATCGCCGTGTGCCGGCAGGCCGGCTTCACCGACATCTTGCTGCGGGGCGACACCGACTTCTCCTTGACCTCGGAGT
>DATDHI010000389.1:0-12885 GCA_036521655.1 Pseudonocardiaceae bacterium
CGCCGCGGTGCCGGCCGGCGACATCGCCGCGGTCGAGTTCAACGTGTCCTGCCACAACGTCAACTTCGACTTCTCGCAGATCCTGGAGGCGGTGCTGGTCGATGCGGTCCCGCGCAGCGCGCACCCCGTGATCCTCAAGCTGTCGCCGGACCGCGACTACATCGGGCACGCCAGGCGGGCTGCCGCAGCGGGAGCGTCGGCACTCACCGCGATCAACACGGTGCGCGCGCTGCGGCTGGACCCGCGGACCGGCGCGCCGTGGCTGGCCAACCGCTACGGTGGCCTGTCCGGCCGGGCGGTGAAGCCGATCGGGCTGCGGGTGGTCGCTGAGCTGCGCGATGCCGGGGTCATCCTGCCGGTGATCGCGACTGGCGGGATCCGCACCTTCGACGACTGCCGGGAGTACTTCTGGGCCGGCGCGGACGCGGTCAGCCTCGGCAGCGCGAGCTGGCTCGCGACGTACCCCGGCTACGCCCTGTCCCCACTACGGGCCTGGCAGATCCGGTCCCTGCTCCGGCGCATCGAGCTCGTGAGTGGCAAACAGTGTTATAGCACCCAATCGCACTCACGAGCGGCGCAGCCGCATGGCTGACCCGTACAGCTACCGTCCGGCCCCGGGGACGATCCCCGAGGAGCCCGGGGTGTACCGCTTCCGGGACGAGCACCGCCGGGTGATCTACGTCGGCAAGGCGAAGAGCCTGCGCAGCCGGCTGAACTCGTATTTCGCCGACCTGTCCGGGCTGCACCCGCGCACTCGGCAGATGGTCACCACGGCGACCTCGGTGGAGTGGACGGTGGTCGGTACCGAGGTCGAGGCGCTGCAGCTCGAATACAACTGGATCAAGGAGTTCGACCCGCGGTTCAACGTGCGGTACCGCGACGACAAGTCCTACCCGGTGCTGGCCGTGACGCTGAACGAGGAGTACCCGCGGTTGCACGTCTACCGGGGGCCCCGGCGCCGCGGGGTGCGCTACTTCGGGCCCTACGCGCACGCCTGGGCGATCCGGGAGACGCTGGACCTGCTCACCAGGGTGTTCCCGGCGCGGGTGTGCTCGAACGGGGTGTTCAAGCGGCACGGTCAGATCGGCCGGCCCTGCCTGCTGGGCTACATCGACAAGTGCTCAGCGCCCTGCGTGGGCAACGTCACCGCCGACGAGCACCGCGCCATCGTCGAGGACTTCTGTGACTTCCTGTCTGGCCGGACCGACAAGATGGTCCGGCGGCTGGAACGGGAGATGGAGGCGGCGGCCGCCGAGCTGGAGTTCGAGCGCGCCGCGCGGCTGCGTGATCATCTGGGGGCGCTGCGCCGGGCGATGGAGAAGCAGGCTGTGGTGCTCGGCGACGGCACCGACGCGGACCTGATCGCGTTCGCCTGCGATGAGCTTGAGGCGGCGGTGCAGGTGTTCCACGTGCGCGGCGGGCGGGTCCGCGGCCAGCGTGGCTGGGTGATCGAGCGAGTCGAGCAGGTCGACCTGGTCGGTCAGTTCCTGACCCAGTTCTACGGCGAGCAGGCTGCGCTGGCTGAGGCCGCCGACGACGCCGCCCAGCCGGTGCCCCGCGAAGTGCTGGTCCCCGAGCTGCCCGAGGATGCCGGCACGCTCACCGAATGGCTCAGCGGGCTGCGCGGCGCCCGTGTCCAGCTGCGGGTCCCCCAACGGGGGGACAAGCGGGCCCTGGCCGATACCGTGGCGCGCAATGCCGCGGAGGCGTTCGCGCAGCACAAGCTGCGCCGCGCGGGTGATCTGAGCGCCCGCGCCGCGGCGCTGCAGGAGCTGCAGGAGTACCTGGGGCTGGACTGCGCCCCGCTGCGCATCGAGTGCATCGACGTCAGCCACGTGCAGGGCAACGACGTGGTCGCCTCGCTGGTGGTCTACGAGGACGGGCTGGCTCGCAACTCGGAGTACCGGCGGTTTGCGATCCGCGACGCGGCCGGCGAGGGGCGCTCCGACGACGTCGCTAGCATCGCCGAGGTGGTCCGCCGGCGCTTCGCCCGTCTCCTGAAGGAGACCGGTCTGGACCCGGACACCGGGCGCCCCCGCAAGTTCGCCTACCCGCCCAACCTGCTCGTCGTCGACGGCGGGCCGGCGCAAGTGGCCGCGGCGGCCGAGGCGCTGTTCGAGCTCGGCGTGAGCAATGTGGCGATCGCCGGGCTGGCCAAGCGGCTGGAGGAGGTCTGGCTGCCAGGGGAGGCCGACCCGGTGATCCTGCCGCGCACCAGCGAGGGGCTCTACCTGCTGCAACGAGTGCGCGACGAGGCGCACCGGTTCGCCATCAGCTACCACCGGCAGAAGCGATCGGCTCGGATGACCAACTCCGAGCTGGACGGTGTCACCGGGCTGGGACAGACCAGGCGCACCGCGCTGCTCAAGCATTTCGGCTCGGTGCGGCGCCTGCGGCAGGCCAGTGTGGACGAGATCGCCGAGGTGCCCGGGGTCGGCCCGCGCACGGCCCGCGCGGTGCTCGCCGCGCTGACCAGTACTGGTGAAGTGGACAACGGGGAGCAACCGTGACTGAGGCGCAGCGCGGCATCGAGGTCGCTGTGGTCTCCGGGCTGTCCGGGGCTGGACGCAGTACGGCCGCCAAGGTGCTCGAGGACCTGGGCTGGTTCGTGGTGGACAACCTGCCGCCCGAGCTGATCTCCACCATGGTCGAGCTCGGGGCCCGCTCGCAGGGTGTGGTGACCCGGGTCGCGGTCGTGATGGACGTGCGCAGCCGGGCGTTCACCGACGACCTCGCCGCGGTGATCAAGGATCTGGACGCCCGCGGCTACCGGCCCAAGGTGCTGTTCCTTGAAGCCACCGACGAAGTGCTGATCCGCCGCTTCGAGCAGGTCCGGCGCAGCCACCCGCTGCAGGGCGACGGCCGGCTGGCCGACGGGGTCGCCGCCGAGCGAGCGCTGCTGGCTCCGTTGCGCGAGGAGGCCGACCTGGTGCTGGACACCACCGGGCTGTCCGTACACCAGCTCCGCGCCAAGATCGAGCATGCGTTCGGCGGCGAGGCCAGCACCAATACCCGCATCACGGTGCTGTCCTTCGGGTACAAGTACGGGCTGCCGATGGACTCCGACCTGGTGGTCGACATGCGGTTCCTGCCCAACCCGTTCTGGATCCCGGAACTTCGCGAGTTCACCGGTCTGGACGCCGATGTCCGCAACTACGTGCTGTCCCAGGAGGGCGCCGAGGAGTTCCTGGACCGCTACCTCGAGCTGCTGCGGCTGATCAGCGGCGGGTACCGGCGGGAGGGCAAGCGCTACCTCACTCTCGCGGTGGGGTGCACTGGCGGCAAACACCGCAGCGTGGTCGTCTCCGAGGCGCTGGCCGCCCGGCTGGGTGAGGAGGACGGGATCGCCGTCAAGGTGGTGCATCGGGATGTGGGTCGGGAGTGAGGGCGGTTGCGCTGGGCGGCGGCCACGGGCTCTACGCCACGCTCCTGGCATTGCGCAGGATCACTGAGGACATCACCGCGGTGGTCACGGTAGCCGATGACGGCGGCTCGTCGGGTCGGCTGCGGCGGGAGCTGGGTCTGCTCCCGCCGGGCGATCTGCGGATGGCGCTGACCGCACTGGCGGCGCCCGACGGCGGCGGGCTCCGCTGGCGGCAGGTGTTCCAGTATCGCTTCGGTGGTACCGGGGCGCTGGCCGGGCACGCGGTGGGAAACCTGGTGCTGGCCGGCTTGCTGGAGGTGCTGCGGGATCCGGTAGTGGTGCTCGACGAGGCCTGCCGGCTGCTCGGGGTGACCGGCCGGGTACTGCCGATGGCCGTCGAGCCGCTGGACATCGAGGCGGACGTGGCAGGACTGGATGGTGACCCCGACACCCTGCATCGGATCCGCGGCCAGGTGGCAGTGGCGACGACGCCCGGCCGGGTGCACCGGGTGCGGCTTCGTCCGGAGTCGCCACGGGCCTGTGCCGAGGCGGTTCGTGCGGTGCGCGACGCCGATCTCGTCGTGCTCGGGCCGGGCTCGTGGTTCACCAGTGTGCTGCCGCACCTGCTGGTTCCGGATCTGGCCGATTCGCTGGTCGCCACGGCGGCCCGCCGGGTTCTGGTGCTCAACCTGGTGCCGCAGCCCGGTGAGACCGCTGGGTTCTCCCCCGAGCAGCACCTGTACGCGCTGTCCGGTCACGCACCGGTCGGGTTCACCGTGCACGCGGTCCTCGCTGATACCGGCAGTGTCGCGGTGCCTGACCGGTTGCACCGCTGCGCCGAGGAGCTGGGCGGGCACGCGTACCTTGACCGGGTCGCCGACGACAGATCAGCCGATCGCCACGATCCGGTGGCGCTGGCCGTCGCGCTGCGCCGCATACTGGCGGACCAGCCTGGCGACCGGGAGCCGGTTCACGATGGGGAGCCGGTTCGATGGGACGACAGTCAACGGGAGGAGAAGCACGGGTGGCCATGACCTCCGCCGTCAAGGACGAGCTAAGCCGGCTGCGGGTGACCAAGACGTGCTGCCGGCGGGCCGAGGTCGCCTCGGTTCTGCGCTTCGCCGGGGGATTGCACATCATCGCCGGGCGCGTCGTGGTGGAGGCTGAACTGGACACCGGCTCCGCCGCCCGCCGGCTGCGCCGAGAGGTGCACGAGCTCTACGGGCACAACTCCGACGTGCACCTGATCACGGCCGGTGGACTGCGCAAAGGCACCCAATATGTGGTGCGGGTGGTCCGTGACGGCGAGGGGCTGGCCCGCCAGACCGGGCTGCTGGACCTGCGTGGCCGGCCGGTGCGGGGGTTGCCCCCGCAGGTCGTCTCCGGTGGCCTCTGCGATGCCGAAGCCTCCTGGCGCGGCGCGTTCCTCGCGCACGGGTCGCTCACCGAGCCTGGCCGGTCCGCCGCGCTGGAGGTGACCTGTCCGGGGCCGGAGGCGGCGCTGGCCCTGGTGGGGGCCGCGCGCCGGCTGGGCATCCAGGCCAAGGCGCGCGAGGTCCGGGGTGCCGATCGGGTCGTAGTCCGCGACGGGGACGCCATTGGCGCGTTACTCACCCGGCTCGGCGCGCACGACTCGGTGCTGGCCTGGGAGGAACGCCGGGTGCGCCGCGAGGTCCGCGCCACCGCCAACCGGCTGGCCAACTTCGATGACGCCAACCTGCGCCGATCCGCGCGCGCGGCGGTGGCCGCAGCGGCCCGGGTCCGCCGGGCACTGGAGCTGCTCGGCGAGGACACCCCAGCACACCTGCTCATGGCGGGGCGGCTGCGGCTGGACCACCGGCAGGCCTCGCTGGAGGAGCTGGGCCAGCTCGCCGACCCGCCGATGACCAAGGACGCCGTGGCGGGCCGGATCCGCCGGCTGCTGGCGATAGCCGACCGGCGGGCCCAGGATCTCGGGGTACCGGACACCGAGTCCGCGGTCACCCCCGACATGATGGAGGCCTGAGGGGCCCGGGTGAACACCCTGTTGCTCCCCCTCCCGGGGGGCCTGTCCGGCGGCGTTGGGCCGCTAGGGTGGCGCTGAGGTGTTGCCGTGGCTGGATTTGTGTGCAGAGGGAGAGGGCAGACGTGACCGTTCGGGTAGGGATCAACGGATTTGGCCGCATCGGGCGGAACTTCTGGCGCGCTGTGCAAGCCGGTGGCCACGACATCGAGGTGGTGGCGTTCAACGACCTCGGCGACGTCGCCACCATGGCGCATCTGCTGAAGTACGACAGCATCCTGGGCAGGTTGAAAGAGGACGTGCACGTCACCGACGACGGCATCGCGGTGGGCGGCAAGACCATCAAGGCGCTCGCCGAGCGGGACCCGGGTGCGCTGCCCTGGGGCGACTTGGGCGTCGACGTGGTGCTGGAGTCCACCGGGTTCTTCACCGCCGCGAAGGACGCCCGCAAGCACGTCGATGAGGGCGGCGCGAAGAAGGTGATCATCACCGCGCCGGCTAAGGGTGAGGATCTCACCGTCGTACTCGGGGTCAACGATTCCAAGCTGGACAGTTCGCAGACGGTGATCTCCAACGCCTCGTGCACCACCAACTGCCTGGGCCCGATGGCCAAGGTGCTCAACGACGCAGTCGGCATCGAGCAGGGCTTGATGACCACCATCCACGCTTACACCCAGGACCAGAACCTGCAGGACGCCCCGCACAAGGACCTGCGCCGGGCCCGGGCTGCCGCGATCAACGTCGTGCCGACCTCCACCGGCGCCGCCAAGGCCATCGGCCTCGTGCTGCCTGAGCTCAACGGCAGGCTGGACGGCTACGCGCTGCGGGTACCCATCCCCACCGGATCGATCACCGACCTGAGCGCGTCGGTCTCCCGCGAGACCAGCGTCGCGGAGGTCAACGAGGCCTTCCGGGCCGCCGCCGATGGCCCGCTGAAGGGCATCCTGCGTTACAGCGACGCGCCGATCGTGTCCTCGGACATCATCACCGACCCGGCGTCATGCATCTACGACTCGCCGCTGACCAAGGTGATCGGCAACCAGGTCAAGATCGTCGGCTGGTACGACAACGAATGGGGCTACTCCAACCGGCTGGCTGACCTGACCATCATGGTCGGCTCCCAGCTGTGAGGACCCTCGACGACCTGCTCACCGCGGGCGTATCGAGCCGGACCGTCCTGGTGCGAGCGGACCTCAACGTGCCCTTGGATGGCACACGGATCACTGATGACGGTCGGATCCGTGCCTCGCTGCCCACTCTGCGGGCGCTGACCGGGGCCGGCGCCCGGGTGGTGGTCGCTGCGCATCTCGGCCGGCCCAAAGGTGCGCCCGATCCGGCGTACTCGCTGGCGCCGGTCGCCGCCCGGCTCGGCGAGCTGCTGGGCACGCCGGTGGCGGCAACGGCCGACGTCGTCGCAGACTCCGCCCGTGGGGTGGTGGCCGGCCTCACTGACGGTGGGGTCGCGCTGCTGGAGAACGTCCGCTTCGATCCGCGGGAGACCTCCAAGGACGCCGGCGAGCGGGGCGCGCTGGCCGATGAGCTCGCCGCCCTGGTGGGTCGCGACGGCGCGTTCGTCTCCGACGGCTTCGGCGTGGTGCACCGCGTACAGGCCTCGGTGGTCGACGTCGCCGAGCGGCTGCCTGCCTATGCCGGCACGCTGGTGCTTACCGAGCTGACCACGCTGCGGCGGCTCACCGAGGCACCGGACCGTCCCTACGCCGTGGTGCTGGGCGGGTCGAAGGTGTCCGACAAGCTCGCCGTGATCGAGGCGTTGCTGCCGAAGGTGGACACCCTGCTGGTCGGCGGTGGGATGTGCTTCACCTTCCTGGCGGCCCTCGGACACCCGGTCGGTGCCTCGCTGTTGGAGCCCGACATGATCGACGTGTGCGCCCGGCTACTGAAGGTCTCCGGCGACACGATCCGGCTGCCCCGCGACGTGGTCATCGCCTCCGCGTTCTCCGCCGATGCGGACACCGACACGGTGCCCGCGGGGGAGATCCCGGAGGGGTGGATGGGCCTGGACATCGGCCCGGAGACGGCGCGGGACTTCGCCGAGGCGCTGGCCGGAGCCGCGACAGTGTTCTGGAACGGTCCGATGGGCGTGTTCGAGCTCGCCCCGTTCGCGGCGGGCACCCGGAGTGTCGCGGAGGCCATCGCCGGGTCGGGCGCGTTCAGCGTCGTCGGCGGGGGTGACTCGGCGGCCGCGGTGCGGCAGCTGGGCCTGCCCGAGGATGGGTTCTCGCATATCTCCACCGGCGGCGGCGCTTCCCTGGAGTTCCTCGAGGGTAAGACCCTGCCCGGCGTCGCGGTGCTGGAGGACTAGGAGTGCCCAGGCAACCACTGATCGCTGGCAACTGGAAGATGAACCTCAACCACCTTGAGGCCATCGCCCTGGTGCAGAAGCTCGCCTTCGCGCTGCCGGAGAAGTACTTCGCCAAGGTCGAGGTGACGGTGCTCCCGCCGTTCACCGCGTTGCGCAGCGTGCAGGCCCTCATCGAGGGGGACAAACTGCTGGTGCGCTACGGCGCGCAGGACCTGTCTCCGAAGGACGCGGGACCCTACACCGGCGATGTGTCCGGACCGATGCTGGCCAAGCTCGGCTGCAGCTACGTCGTCGTCGGGCACTCCGAGCGGCGCGAACACCACGACGAGGACGACGGCGTGGTGGGCAGCAAGGCGCGCGCCGCGCTGCGCAATGGGCTGGTCCCGATCCTGTGCGTGGGTGAGGGGCTGGAGATCCGCGAGGCCGGCGGGCACCTGGAGCACAGCACCGGGCAACTGCGGGCGGCGCTCAAGGGCCTGACCGCCGAGCAGGTCCGGACCGTGGTGGTGGCCTACGAGCCGATCTGGGCGATCGGCACCGGCCGGGTCGCGACCCCATCCGACGCCCAGGAGGTCTGCGGCGCGCTGCGTGCAGCGTTGGCGGACAAGTACGGTGCCGAGGTCGCCGGCGACGTCCGGGTGCTCTACGGCGGATCGGTGAAATCGAGCAACGTCGCCGATCTGGTCGTCGAGCCCGACATCGACGGTGCTCTGGTGGGCGGCGCCAGCCTGGACGCCGACGAGTTCGCCAAGCTCTGTGCCCTAGCCGCAGGTGGTCCTCTACCCTGAACCCATCCCGCCCCCCCGTGTCACCCTCCCAAGCCCCGGCGTGTCGCGCTCGCATGCCCGGTGTGTCGGCTTCTCGTGTGCGGTGTCCGCGTGACTGGGAGCCGGGGCCCGGACGTGCTCGCGGACGGAGTAACCTCAACGGCCAACCGCTGCCCATGAAGGTGTGATGAAGCTCTTCCTGCAGATCGTGCTCCTCATCACCAGCTTCGCGCTGATCCTACTGATCTTGCTGCACCGCAGCCGAGGTGGGGGTTTGTCCAGCCTGTTCGGGGGCGGCGTCCAATCGAGTTTGTCCGGGTCCAGCGTCGTGGAGAAGAACCTGGACCGGCTGACGCTGTTCGTCAGCTCAGTGTGGGTGATCTCCATCATTGGGGTCGGGCTTCTAATCAAGATCGGCTGAGCAGCCCCGGCGATGTTCCGGGCGGTTTCCGAGGTGAGGCGATCGATGGCAAGCGGCAACGCGATCCGCGGCACGCGGGTCGGAGCAGGACCGATGGGCGAGTCCGAACGGGGCGAGACCGCCCCCCGGCACCGGGTTTCCTACTGGTGCGCGAATGGTCACGAGTCTCGGCCGTCTTTCGCGGTCGAGGCCGAGGAACCCGAGATGTGGGACTGCCCGCGGTGTGGTTTTCCGGCGGGGCGCAACGAGCAGCGGCCACCGAATGCTCCGCGCAACGAGCCCTACAAGACCCACCTGGCCTACGTGAAGGAACGCCGATCAGACGCCGACGGCGAGGCCATCCTCGCCGAGGCCCTAGCGAGGCTGAAAGCGGCCCGCGAGCCCTAACGTTGGGCGCCCTTCAAGTACCGCCAACCCGGGTGCTGAGCGTCTTTAATGGGGGCCAACCCCGACCGGGCACGATCTGGCCCGCGGCTGCCCGCCCCGTGACGATGAGGAGGGAGGGTCGGGGTCTATGACCCGCTGGACCAGATTCCTTCTGCTTGATTCAACGTGGCCCCGCACTTGCCGTCCCCGCTGCAGCCGCCGCTGCACCCGGCGACCCGGGAGCCAGTGGGTCCGGATGACTTGGCTCCGCTGTTCCCCTCCGCGCTCATCGAACAGGAGATGGCAACGGCGCCCTGGATCGATGTGCCGGGCGAGGTACTCGACATCCTGCGGTTGTGGCGCCCCACCCCGCTGGTGCGCGCCGTCCGCTTGGAGCGGGCCCTGGGCACCCCGGCCCGGATTTACTTCAAGGACGAGTCAGGCTCCCCGGCGGGCAGTCACAAGCCGAACACCGCCGTCGCGCAAGCCTTCTACAACGCCAAGTCCGGCGTACGCAGGCTGACCACCGAGACCGGCGCCGGGCAATGGGGGACTGCCTTGTCGTTCGCGTGCGCCCAGTTCGATCTGGAATGCATGGTGTACAAGGTCCGGGCCAGCTTCGAGCAGAAGCCCTACCGGCGCGTGATCATGGAGACCTGGGGCGGGTCGGTGGTGCCCTCGCCGGTCGACCTTCCCGATCACCCGGGCTCCCTGGGCAGCACGATCTCCGATGCGGTCCGGGATGCCGTGAGCCGCGAGGACACCCATTACTCGTTGGGCTCGGTACTCAACCATGTGCTGTTGCACCAGACGGTGATCGGGCTCGAGGCCCGGGAACAGCTCGAACTAGCTGGGGAGCGGTTGCCTGACGTGGTGATCGCGCCGTCGGGGGTGGGTCCAACTTGGGCGGGATCTCCTTCCCCTTCGTGCCCGAGAAAGGGGTGCGGTTGCTCGCCGTCGAGCCATTGTCGTGTCCCACCCTGACTCAAGGCCGGTTCGACTACGACTTCGGCGATGCCGCCGGGTTCACCCCGCTGTTACCGATGTACACGCTGGGCCACGACTTCGTGCCGCCGAGCATCCACGCGGGCGGCTTGCGTTACCACGGCGATAGCCCGCTGATCTCGGCGCTGGCCCGGGACGGCCGGATGGAGGCGGTGGCCTACCCGCAGGGCAAGGTCTTCGAGGCGGCCGTGCAGTTCGCCCGCGCTGAGGGCAAGCTGGCCGCCCCAGAGGCCGCCCACGCGATCCGCGCGGTCATCGACGAGGCGCTCGCCGCCAAGGAGACCGGCGTGGAGAAGGTCATCCTGTTCAACTACTGCGGCCACGGGTTCCTCGATCTCTCTGCCCATGACGACTACCTGCACGGCCGGCTGCCCGACGAGCAGGGTTGAGCGATTGCGTTAGCTGCTAACATTGGTTAGTCACTAACGTAAGGGTGGGCCGATGTCTGTGCTGGTTGTGGGTGCTGGTCCGACGGGGCTGGCGGTGGCGTGCGGTCTCCGTGCTGCCGGGGTCGAGGTGCGGGTGGTTGACAGCGCCACCGGCCCGGCGGTGACGTCGCGCGCGCTGGGGCTGCAGCCGCGAGGGGTGGAGGTGCTTGCCCGGCTCGGTGCGCTGGGCGACCTGCCGGCGCGCAGCCTGCCGATCTGCCAGGTCGTGGTCAGCGTCAACGGCCGCGAGGTGGGCCGGCTGGCGGTGGGCCGCTCGACCCGGCTGGTGCGCCGGCCCGGCCTGCTGGTCTCGCAGGCTGAGATCGAGGCCGAGCTGCAGCGCCGTTTGGTTGAGCTGGCCGACACGAGCGTCCAGTGGGGACGTGAGGTGGTCGGCCTCGACGAAGACCCTAGCGGCGTCGCGGTGCGGTTGGCCGATGATGAGACCCTGCGGACGGGCTGGGTGGTGGGTTGCGACGGGGCGCACAGCGCAGTCCGCACAGCCACCCGTATCGGCTTCCCCGGGGTAGCGCTGGTTGAGCGGTTCCTGCTCGCCGACGTGCGGGCCGAGTTGCCGCTGCCCCGGGACTCGGTGGCGGTGTGGTTGCGCGGCGAGGACATGCTTGCCGCGTTCCCCTTGCCGGGAGTGGATCTGTGGCGGCTGATGGCCCCTGCGCCGTCGAGCACCGGCGGCGAAGCGACGGGCGACGCGGTGCTCCACGCACTCACCGGGCTGCTGGAGGCCCACACCGGCTACCCGGCCGGCGTCGTGCACGGCGCCCAGTGGACGTCGACCTTCCGGTTCCACCGCCGGCTCGCCGACGCCTACCGGCGGGGTCGGGTGTTGCTGGCCGGAGATGCGGCGCACATCCACAGCCCCTTCGGTGGGCAGGGGCTCAACACCGGGATCGGGGACGCGGAGAACCTGGCCTGGAAGCTCGCACTGGTTACCGAGGGGCGCGCCGGTACCGCGCTGCTGGACAGTTACGAGGCCGAACGCCGACCGGCCGCGGCCGAGGTGCTCTCCTCGACCAGCTCGATGACCCGTGTGGTCTTGGGCGACACTACCGCGGCCCGGTTGGTGCGTGACCGGGTGTTCGTGCCTCTGCTGAACCGGCCCTGGGTGCAGCGCCGGATCTGGGACAAGGCTTCCCAACTCACCTTGAGCTACCGCGCCGGGCCCCTCACCTCGTCGCGGCACCGGTCCCTGCCGTGGCGATCTCGTCCAGGTGATCGGGTGCCCGATCTGGTGTGCCGGCGCGAGGACGGCTCCGGCACGCAGCTGCACGCCGAGTTGGGTCCGCGCTGGGCACTGCTTGCCGCTCCCTCCCCGACCGCGCAGGGCTGCCTACATCTCGCCCGCGGCTGGCTTGGCGGCGACCGGGTTGTCCTGCTCAACCCGGACGGGCAGTCACCTCGCACGGCGCTGCTGGTGCGACCTGATGCACACCTGGCCTGGCGGGGCAGCACCGGCGACGGGTTGCGGCGGTGGCTGGCCGGTGCCCTTGACCCCGACCGGGCCGCGACACCGCCTCGAGAACCAGCGGGTAGGCACACGCGGTGACTGGGTCGGGATTGCGCGCCCGCAAGAAGGAACATACCCGTCAGCTCATTCAGGGCCACGCGCTGCGTCTCTTTCTGGCCAAGGGTTACGAGGCGACCACAGTGGAGGAGATCGCTGCGGCGGCCAGCGTCTCGCACATGACGTTCTTCCGGCATTTCCCCACCAAGGAGTCCGTAGTCGATACCGATGACTACGACCCGATGATCGCAAAACTGATCGCCGGCCGACCGCCGGCTGAACACCCGTTGACCGCCATTCACCAGGCTCTGCTCGAAGGACTCTCCACGATTCTTCCCCAGGGGCGCGACATCCTGCTGATTCGGACCCGGCTGATCCTGACCACGCCCGCGCTACGGGCCCGGCTCTGGGAGAACCAATACGCCACCGTGCGCTTGTTCACCGATGCCCTGACCGCCCGCCACACCCGCCTCTCAGATCTGGAGGGGCGGGTACTGGCCGCCGCGGCCCTGGCAACCGTCACCACCTCCCTGACTACCTGGGTGGACTGCGACGGAGCCGAGGACCTGCCTGAACTGGTCGACCGGTCCTTCGCCGCGCTGCGTCGAGGGCTGGTCTGACGGTGTGTCCCAGCGCCGGGCACGAGAGGACGACGCACCGGGCACGAGAGCACGACACACCGGGCAC
>DATDHI010000390.1:0-17546 GCA_036521655.1 Pseudonocardiaceae bacterium
GGTGCCCGCAGTGCAGATGGCCAACCAGCTGGGCATGGTGTTTCGCCAGGCTCGACTGCAAGCCGCGCTGGCGCGAGCGGCTCGCCGAACGTCCAGAAGGCGGCCAGCGTCCAGGCCACTTACCAGCTGCACTTGCGAGGACACGGTCAGCTCAACCTTGTGTTCGACGAGGGCACGTGCCGCATCGAAGACCGACCCGCCCGCCAGATCGACTGCCATATCCTGGCCGATCCTGCAGCATTCTTGATGGTGTTCTGGCAGCGCCAAAGCCAGTGGAACGCGATCGCCAAAGGCCAGCTCGCCGCCTGGGGCCGCAAACCCTGGCTAGGATTGAAGTTCAGATCCCTCATCCGCAACCCCTAACGCCACCCCGGGTCAGCCACCGCTGGGACAATGCCAAGCGCGGACAAAGACCGCTGCCACTTCGGTGGCGCCTGCGGACTGTGGTTCTACCGTCGCTCCACACCAACACAAAACGGACCACCTGGGCGGGGCGAATTGCTGTTTTTAGCCCTCAGGCATTCCGGGCAGGGTTTCTATGGTCAGCTCGGGGTCGATGATGCGCAGACGGGCGGGCTGGGCAGCCAGCACCGGCCAGTCCCGCGCCCGCGCGCAGGTCGCGACCTGCGCGGCGGCTACGTCCGGGTTCACGTCCCGGCCCTCCACCAGTTCTCCGGCCTGGGCAGCGTTGGTGTCATCGAGAGGATCAACGAGGATCATGGGGGAGGCCAGCAAGTCGTGCATCTGGTCAACAGAACCAGGGCCGTGGCGGCGAATCTGCTGCCACGCCTCGGACAGCGCAGCGGCCGGAACCAGCAACACGATCCCCCGTACCGCGGCCCGATCGGCCCACGTCGTGGCGTAGATATTCGCCTCGCCGCCCAACACCGCTAAGGCGGAGGCATCCACCACAAAACCGCCCAGCGTGTCGGCCGTGCTCACGAGGCGCTGCGGACCACGGTTCCGAAGTGGCGGTCGATCATCGCATCGGCCCAGGCGCTCGCCTCGGGATCAGGATCACCGACCCGGGCACGCCACCGCGCTAGCCACGCCTGACGATCAAGCCGGTCATGCACGGCCTGGGCGACATAACCTGAGACCGACTCGATCGCACCAGCGGCGTCGAGGGCTTTAAGCCGCTCCACATCCTCCACCGGCATGCTCACCGTGACCTTCACCGTCTTCGCCATACTGGGAGACTACTCCGCCCATACCAACGTGGAGTGCATCACGGCGGCGGACACGGCGTTCTGCTCCACCGTTGACACCCGCGCGTCGCCCAGCAGCCCGGCACCCGCGCACCGTACCGCTACCCAGCAGCACACCCACGCCACGACACGTTGCCGGGAGACGACGGTGAACAACCTCAGCACGAAGGCAGTTCTCGTGACGATCCTGGTGTCGGCGGTGGTGGCCACCGCGGCGGCGTTAACCAGTTGCAGCGGGCAGCAAACCCCACCAGCAGCGGGAAACCCCTCCTCTTCGTCGACGCTTCCTGTGGTGGCCGATCCGGCCGCGGCCAAGGGCTTCATGGCGATGACACTGGCGACCGGACAGATACCGAGCCTGCCGGCCGGCCCGCTCTACGTCGACATCGAGCACGTGCCATCAGGGCCCGTCCCCAGCACCCCGCTGACGCGTGACTGCATGGTGTACACCCTCTCGGGCTCCCAAGCGGTGGTCGATGCCAGCAGTGCCACCTCCAGCGCAACTGCCGTGTTCATGGGGCCACACGGGGCCTCCTACCCCAAAACCGGCAACGCCGTGGTTGCCGACGCCTTATGCCTACGTCCCTCATCAGACCACGGTCACGGCCCGGCGATGCCCGGCGGGACGTCGATATTCGCCTCCGGCGACTTCGCTTATCTGACCGCACCGGGTCCCTACCGCGCCCAACTGGCGCTGGTGACCATCCAACCCGGCGGTCGTGGGGCAGCACACGTCCACTCCGGACCCGAGACACTGCTCGCCACCGGCGGAACCACCACCTACCACCTGGGCGGACCCACGCCGGTGGACCTCAACGGGGCACCATCCCCGGTCACCCGCACGGTGGGCCAGGCCATGACCCACCAACCCAACCAGCCTATCCAGGACTTCAACACCGGAGACGGCGTCGCCACAGCCCTGAACTTCATCGTCTGGCCCGCCGGCCAGTCCGTCAGGACCGATATCCACACCGCTCCCTGACCGCCACCCTGCACCCTGGCCCGGTCAAACCCACTCCCGGACCAACAAACGATCTTGATTTGGCGGGCCCTCATGCGACACGCCTCGCAGCTCGGCGCGGCCACGTAGCGCAGATGACCCTCCATCGGAGTAGACGTGCTGAGCCAGTACCGCATCAGGCGACGTTTGCCTTGTCAGGGCGACCCTCTGCCGAGCCGGGTGGCTGGCAATGAGCCCTGGGGGCAGCATGGAAGTGAGCGCGGAAGGATGCGCCCATGTCCACCGAGAAGAATAGGGCGCTGGTTCGTCGCTTCTATGCCTGTTCCGCTTGCTCTGGGAGGCGACACCCGGCACCCACGAGATCGCGGACCAAGTCGCCGAGGGTGACAAAGCGTAACCCGGCTCACGGCCCACGGTGTCCATGAGGGGACCTGCCCGGCATCCCGGCCACCGGAAACCCCCTGACGATGACGGTGGTGCACCGCATCGAGAATGGGGCGCTACTGACGTTCCCGTGGGTGCCATTCCATGATCGAGACCGCGTTTGGCTGCCGCTCGGCGTGCGGACCCGCCGGGACAACCTCCTTGAGGTAGTGCCGACGACCGCTAACGGGGTCCGTGCCAGCGTAGACACGCACTCTCAGGGCACCGCTGGGCAAGATCTCGACGCCACCACGAGGGCGACGACGACGATCTGTGGCCTCGGTCATGGCAGCAAAATACAGCACCACGTATGATGCCATGCCCGAGCTACATGATCACAAGGACCACGATTTCCGCTGGTCAGGCACCGTGGAGACGAAGGGACTCGAACCCTCAACCCCCGCCTTGCAAAGGCGGTGCTCTGCCAGTTGAGCTACGTCCCCTAGCTCCGGGCGCCGGGGCGCCCGGTGGCCCGGTGGCCGACTCAGACCCCCGGAGTGGTTGCCTCCCGCCAGAGGTCAGCCTCGGCCTTTGCCGAGCGCTGACGGCGCACGACGAACAGAGCAATCAGGCCAATGAGCACGAGCGGAATAATCTTCTTCACGGTGAATCGCCTCCTGCCACACGGTGGTACGGAGTGGGCCTAGCTGGACTTGAACCAGCGACCTCATCCTTATCAGGGATGCGCTCTAACCGACTGAGCTATAGGCCCCCCGGCGACCCGGCGAGGCTACCGCACGGCGTCACCGGGACCCAAACCGCTTCACCTCACTGATTCAGTCACTCTCCGACAGAGTCACCTCGATGCCGCCGACGATGTCTGCCCCCAGGTTGTAGACGAACGACCCGACGGTGGCCATCGCGGTAAGTAGCACGATGTTCACCAGACCGACAACCGTCGCCACCCCGAACACCCGCCCACCGCTGATGAGCTCCGCGCCCCCTTGCGGGTTGTTCGCCGAGGTGAGGTCAGAGTAGGTGCCGTTGAGCTGGTCCCAGACACCCATTCCGGCGAGCACGCCATAGAGCAGCCCTACTGCCACCATCCAGGCGAGGAACCCGGCGATCGACAGCACCAGGGACAGCTTGAGCACTGACCACGGCTCCAGCCGCTGCAGCTGCAGGTTCGCCCGTCGCGGGACCCTACCCGGGTTTACCCGCGAGGGCATCGCAGGGCGGGGTGCCGCCGGCTCGGGTGGGGTGTAGCCCCCGACCCGAACGGTGGGCTGCGAGAAGTCCTCCGCCCGGCCGCCCTGATCCCCGAACAACGGCGGCCGGGTCGCTCCAGGACCGGCTCCCGGCGAAAACCCGTAGGCCCGGCCGACTGGCTGCCGATCAGCCTGTTCCCGGCTGGCACCACGAGCGTGCTCGGGTGGTCCCACCTGCAGGTTCACCGTCTTCGGATCCCCCTCACCGGTCCGGGGGCGCTGCCGCGGAGGTGATGTCGCAGAGGCGGCACCGTTGCCTGGCGGCTCTTGCTGGGCCGCAGTGGACTTGGACGCGGGGGCTGCCGGCTCTGCGGACGGGGCGGCGGCGGGTTCCTCCGACCGTGCCTGGCCCTCGGCAACAACCGAGTTAGAATTCTCAGGCCTCGTCACAACTCACCCTTCGTCGGTGCACCGCCGGCGTCCGGGTCACCGGTTTCCTCCGCATTGCGCGCGACGGCCACCAGGCTCGCCCCATCGCCCAGGTTCATCAGACGCACCCCCTTGGTCTGCCGGCCGGCCCTTCGCACCTCCTTGGCGGTAGTCCGGATGACCCCACCCGTAGAGGTGATGGCGTACAGCTCGTCGTCGATGTCAACGATGAGCGCCCCGACCAGCTTGCCACGCCGAAGGTCGTACTGGATGGTAAGCACGCCCTTGCCGCCGCGTCCCTGCACCGGGTAGTCGTCGATCGGGGTCCGCTTGGCGTACCCGCCCGCGGTCGCGACCAGCACGAACATCCCCTCCCGGACCACTGCGATGGACAGCAGCTCGTCGCCGCCGTTGAACCGCATCCCGAACACCCCGGATGTGGCCCGGCCCATCGGGCGCAGCGCATCGTCGTTGGCACTGAACCGGATCGACTGGCCCTGGGCCGAGACCAGCAGCAGATCGTCGTCAGCGGAGCACAGCACCGCCCCGACCAGCTCATCGTCGTCGCGCAGGTTGATACCGATCAGCCCGCCGGCCCGGTTGGAGTCGAAATCGGTCAGCCGGCTCTTCTTGACCAGGCCGTTGCGGGTGGCCAGCACCAGGTACGGCGTTGCCGCGTAGTCCTTGATCTGCATGACCTGGGCGATCTGCTCGTCGGGCTGGAAGGCGAGCAGGTTCGCCACGTGCTGGCCGCGGGCGTTGCGGTTGGCCTCGGGCAACTCGTAGGCCTTCGCCCGGTATACCCGGCCCTTGTTGGTGAAGAACAGGATCCAGTCGTGCGTGGAGCAGACGAAGAAGTGCGCCACGATGTCGTCCTGCTTCAGACCCGCGCCCATCACACCCTTACCGCCACGCTTCTGCGCCCGGTACAGATCCGTGCGGGTGCGCTTGGCGTAGCCGGTGCGGGTGATGGTGACGACGACGTCCTCGACGGCGATCAGGTCCTCGTTCGACACGTCGCCGTCGTAGCCGGTGATCCTGGTGCGGCGGTCGTCACCGTGCTTCTCGACGATCTCCAGCAGCTCATCGCGGACGATCTGCCGCTGGCGCTCGGGCTTGTCCAGGATGTCCAGGTAGTCGGCGATCTCGCGCTCGAGCTCGGCGAGGTCGTCGATCACCTTCTGCCGCTCCATCGCGGCCAGCCGGCGTAGCTGCGTCTCCAGGATGTAGTTCGCCTGGATCTCATCGACGTCCAGCAGTGCCATCAGTCCAGCGCGCGCGTCGTCCACCGTGGGGGAACGGCGGATCAGCGCGATCACCTCGTCGAGCATGTCCAGCGCCTTGACCAGCCCGCGCAGCAGGTGGGCCCGCTCTTCGGCCTTACGCAGCAGGTACCGGGTGCGCCGGACGATGACGTCAAGCTGGTGGCGCACGTAATGCCGGACCATCTGGTCCAGCCGCAGCGTGCGCGGCACACCGTCGACGATCGCCAGCATGTTGGCGCCGAAGGTGTGCTGCAGCTGGGTGTGCTTGTAGAGGTTGTTGAGCACCACCTTGGCGACCGCGTCGCGCTTGAGTGTGATCACGATGCGCATGCCGATGCGGTCGCTGGACTCGTCGTTGATCTCGGCGATGCCGGTGAGCTTGGCGTCCCGGGACAGCGCCGCGATCGACTCGACGAGGTTGTCCGGATTGACCTGGTAGGGCAGCTCGGTGATCACCAGGGTGGCGCGGCCCTTGGTGTCCTCCTCGACCTCCACCACGCCGCGCATCCGGATCGAGCCGCGGCCGGTCCGGTAGGCATCCGCGATGCCGTCGGTGCCCACGATCAGGCCGTGGGTCGGAAAGTCCGGACCCTTGATCCGCTCGACGAGTGCCTCGAACAACGTCTCGTCGTCGACGTCGGGATTCTCCAGCAGGAAGGCCACCCCCGCGCCGACCTCGCGCAGGTTGTGCGGCGGGATGTTCGTCGCCATCCCCACCGCGATCCCCGAGCTGCCGTTGATCAGCAGGTTGGGGATCCGGGAGGGGAGCACGACCGGCTGTTCCGTGCGCCCGTCGTAGTTCGGCTCGAAGTCGACGGTGTCCTTGTCGATGTCCCGCAGCATGTCCATCGCCAGCGGGGTGAGCCGGCTCTCGGTGTACCTCATCGCCGCCGGGGGATCGTTGCCCGGGGATCCGAAGTTGCCTTGGCCGTCGACCAGCGGGTACCGCATCGCCCAGGGCTGGGCCATCCGTACGAGGGTGTCGTAGATCGCGGTGTCACCGTGCGGGTGGTAGTTGCCCATCACGTCGCCGACCACGCGAGCGCACTTGACGTAACCGCGGTCCGGGCGGAAACCCGAGTCGTACATCGAGTACAACACCCGCCGGTGTACCGGCTTGAGCCCGTCCTGCACGCGCGGCAGCGCGCGTCCCACGATCACGCTCATCGCGTAGTCGATGTAGGAGCGCTGCATCTCGTGCTGGATGTCGACCGGCTCGATCCGGTCCCCGTTCGGCGGCAGGGTGATCTCGGTCAAGGAGCTCGGTTCCCTTCAGTGGCGCGCTGACGTGCCCGCAACCCACCCAGTCTATCCGTGACGCATCGCAGGCCCTGAGCTCAGGTACGGGCGCGTGGCGCTGGGGGGCGTGGCTACATTTGCCACCCGGAACGTAGCCTCACCGCGGGTCAGGGTCGCAGGGCGCGGCTGTCGAGCTGCGCGAGCGCTCCGTTGATCTCGGCGAGGTTGAAGCGCGCCGGGTCATAGTCGACCGGAATCCACTCGCGGTACATCTCGTGCTCCGGGTGCTTCTCGTCGCCCAAGGCGCCCATCGTCTCGGCGAAACCCCACGGGCCGCCACAGTCCTCGGGCGGACCGGCCCGGCGCCCGGTCACACAACGCGGGTAGGTCAGCTCCGGGTCAGCCCGGCCGATGGACTCCACGGTGATGTCGTGGTACCAGTCGTCACCGAAGTCGTACCAGTAGACGAAGCGCTCTCCGACCGCCAGGTTGCGCAGTGTCCGGCGCGACTCGTCCGTGGTGTCGTCGAGCTCGTGCTCCGGAGCGGCATAGTAAAGATCACGCACCTCGAATTGATGCAGGTGGCAGTCATACCAGCCCATCGCAGCCTGGATGACGTGGTGCAGCTCAGCCAGGCTCGTGGAGGACTCGACCTGCAGGCGTCGCCAGACTGGCGGCTTCATGTAGCGCAGCGACACCTTGATCGTGTGAATGCTGGGCAGTACCGGCATCGGGCGACCTTATCGTCGGCGCTGAGTGTCGCTCTCGCGGGCTGTGCTGTGGCCATGCGTCTGCGCATCACACTCGAGGACGCACCGCACCACTGTCCTCGTCGATGCACTGCGAGGCTAGACGTCGAGGAAGCGGACATCCTTCGCGTTGCGGGTGATGAAGGAGCGGCGGGACTCCACGTCTTCGCCCATGAGGACGCTGAACAGCTCGTCCGCGGTCGCCGCGTCGTCGAGGGTCACCAGCATCAGGACCCGGTTGGCCGGGTCCATCGTGGTCTCCCACAACTCCTTGGCGCTCATCTCACCGAGGCCCTTGTAGCGCTGGATAGCGTCCTCTTTGGGCAGCTTGCGGCCCTCCGCGACGCCGGCTTCGATGAGCCCGTCACGTTCCCGGTCGGAGTAGGCGTACTGCGCGTCACCCCGCGGCCACTTGATCTTGTACAGCGGCGGCTGGGCCAGGTACACGTGGCCGTGCTCGACCAGCGGGCGCATGAACCGGAACAGCAACGTCAGCAGCAGGGTGCGGATGTGCTGACCGTCCACATCGGCGTCGGCCATTAGCACGACCTTGTGGTAGCGCAGCTTGGCAAGGTCGAACTCGTCGTGGATCCCGGTACCCAGCGCGGTGATCAGCGCTTGCACCTCGGTGTTCTTCAGCACCCGGTCCAGCCGCGCCTTCTCCACGTTGATGATCTTTCCGCGGATCGGCAGGATCGCCTGGTACAGCGAATCCCGGCCGGACTTCGCCGAGCCACCGGCCGAATCACCCTCCACGATGAACACTTCGCTCCGAGCCGGGTCGGTGGAGCGGCAGTCGGACAGCTTGCCGGGCAGACCGCCCAGATCACCTGCCGACTTGCGCCGCACCAGCTCGCGCGCCCGCCGGGCGGCCAACCGGGCCTGTGACGAGGAGACCGCCTTGTTGATGATCGTCTTGGCCTCGGTGGGGTTGCGCTCCAGCCAGTCGATCAGCCACTCGTTGCAGGTGCGCAGCACGAACGACTTGGCCTCGGTGTTGCCCAGCTTGGTCTTGGTCTGGCCTTCGAACTGCGGCTCCTTGAGCTTCACCGACACGATCGCGGCCAGGCCCTCGCGCACGTCATCGCCGGTGAGCGCGGCGTCCTTCTCCTTGAGCAGCTTCTTGTCGCGCGCATATCGGTTGATCACCGCGGTCAGCGCGGAGCGGAAACCCTCCTCGTGGGTACCACCCTCGTGGGTGTTGATCGTGTTGGCGAAGGTGTAGACCGATTCGGTGTACCCGGCGTTCCACTGCATCGCGACCTCGACCTCGAGATCTTCGCCCTTGGCCTCGAATCCGATCACCTTGCGGTGGATGGGGTCCTTGGAATTGTTGATGTGCTTGACGAAGTCCTCGAGGCCGCCGGGGTAATGGAAGGTGCGCTCCTTGATCTGAGCGGTGTGACCTTCGGCGTCCTCAGTCTCGTTGCTGCCGTTGACTCGCTGATCGCGGAGCACGATCGTCAGGTCCTTGTTGAGGAAGGCCATCTCCTGAAGCCGGCGAGCCACTGTCTCGGCGTTGTAGGTGGTGGTCTCGAAGATCCGGGCATCGGCCCAATAGGTCAGTGTCGAGCCGGTCTTGCGGGTCGGCTCGCCCTTGCGCACCGGGTGCACCGGCTTGGAGTCCTCGTAGCGCTGCCGCCAGACGAAGCCGTCGCGGTGGATCTCCACGTCCAGCGCACTGGCCAGCGCGTTGACGACGCTCACGCCGACGCCGTGCAGGCCGCCGGAGACCGCATAAGACTTGCCGTCGAACTTGCCGCCGGCGTGCAGCGTGGTGAGCACGATCTCCAGCGCGGGCCGCCTCTCTACCGGGTGCATGTCCACCGGGATGCCCCGGCCGTCGTCGTAGACTCGAACCCCGCCATCGGCGAGCAGGGTCACCTCGACCCGGCTCGCGAAGCCGGCCATCGCCTCGTCGACGGCGTTGTCCACCACCTCCCAGACCAGTTGGTGCAGGCCGCGCTCCCCAGTGGACCCGATGTACATGCCGGGCCTCTTGCGGACGGCCTCCAGCCCCTCGAGGACGGTGATGGAAGACGCGGTGTAGTCGTTCTTCTTGGGGGCCACGGTCTTCGGTATCTCCTCGGGGTGCGAATGCGGTGACCCGACCGGCGGACAGCCCTCGACACAGTCGGAGTGAAACCCGGCCGGCCGGGCGCCGCTGCGGCGTCGCCCACCATCCGCTCGGGTGTCCTTCTAATACTACTGGTCCCGGCGGACAGAATGGGGTCGAGGACCCCCCTCATCCCTTCGCAGCGGGACTCGTTGGCTCCGACACACGTCCGGACGGCTGCGAGGGGGGCTTGCGGTGCCTGCCGGGCTCTGAGCGGTCTCCGACTGCGGATCCTTGGTAGCCGGGTCGGGCACCAGCGCCGGACACACCGTACATCGGGACGCAACACACCGCGCATGAGAGCACGACACGCCGGGGGGTGGGGGTCAGCCGTAGGTGTCGCGGGGGCCGCGGCCGCGGACGTGCCGGGGGCCGTAGTGCCAGCTCGGCTTGGCCGGGCCCTGCACCCGCAGTTTGGTCACCACGCCCGACCCGACACCGGCGGCGATCCGCCCGATCAGCTGGCGTTGTAGCAGCCTGAGCTGAGTGGCCCACGCAGTGGAGCTGGCAGCCACGATGAGCTCGCCGTCCCGCAGCGACACCGGCTGGGCGTGCTCGGCGACCTCCCGGCCCACCAGCTGCTCCCACCGGCCTAGCACCACCCCGGCGGACACCTGGTTCGCCCAGCCGCGATCGGCGACCAGTCGGGCCGCGAGCCGGCCCAGGGTCTGCGGATCCCGATCGTCTGGCCGCGAGCCGGACCAGCGGCGCCGGCGGGATGTCGGCGCCCGCTGGCTACCTGACCTGCGGGGCGCACCGGATTGGGGCCCACTTGATCGGGCTGCGGCGCGGGCCGAATCCAGGGCGGCGCGGGCGATATCGACACCCCGCGGCGGGTCCGGTGGCGTCGTGCCCTCCGCCGCGCCGTCAGCGGGCTGCTCACCAGGATGGCCCAGCGGGCCTACGACGCGCAGTGAACGTTGTGCCGCGCGCTGCAGTGAGGATTGACCGAGCATCGACTTGTCCACAGTATCCACAGGATTGTCCACAGTAGAGGGACAGCCCTCCGTGTCGGAGCGGTCACCGTCAGGCACCGCAACGATACTAGACCTCGGCGGCCTACCGGACACGGCGCACCTCCCTGCCGTCGATGTCGAAGCGGGCACCGTCGAGCTCCTCGGGCACGTCGGCCGGCACCGCCGCGGTGATCACCACCTGCTCGGCGGCCAGCGCGACCTCGGCCAGCCGGGCCCGGCGGCGAGTATCCAGCTCGGCGAAGACGTCGTCGAGGAGGAGCACCGGTTCGGTGCCGTCGCAGCGCTGCATCTCGTAGCTGCCCAGCCGCAACGCGAGCGCGACCGACCACGACTCGCCATGACTGGCGTATCCCCTGGCCGGCATCCCACCCAGGCCGAGCTCCAGGTCGTCGCGGTGCGGACCGACCAGGCAGACCCCGCGCTCCACCTCGGTCAGCCGGACCCGGGCGAGCTCGGCGAGCATCGCAGCCTCCAACAGATCGGTATCGTGCACCCCATCCGGTAATGCCTCACCCAAGCTGCTGCGGTAGTCGAGCTGGACCCCCGGTGCGTGCGGGGCCACCCGGCAGTAGGCCGCGGTGACGTGCGGGGCCAGTTCGGCGACGAGATCCAGGCGGGCCGCGAGCAGCTGCGCACCGTGCCGGGCGAGATGACCATCCCAGACGTCCAGGGTACGCAGATCACCCGCCCCGCCGCCGGACCGGCGCGCCGCACCGGCCGATTTGAGCAGTGCCGCGCGCTGCCGCAGCACCCGGTCATAGTCCGATCGCACCCCGGCCAGCCGAGGGGCACGGGACACCAGAAGATCATCGAGAAACCGGCGGCGCTCCCCCGGGTCGCCGCGGACCAGCGCCAGGTCCTCGGGAGCGAACAGCACGCTGCGCAGTACACCGAGCACCTCCCGGGGCCGGGGCAGCGGTGAGCGGTTGATCCTGGCCCGGTTGGCCCGGCCGGGAGAGATCTCCAGCTCGACGGTCAGTTCCCGGCCGGCGTGCACCACCGCGGTGCGCACGATGGCGCGTTGGGCGCCGTGGCGCACCAGCGGCGCGTCGGTGGCCACCCGGTGCGAGCTCAGCGTCGAGAGGTAACCCAGCGCCTCGACCAGGTTCGTCTTGCCCTGCCCGTTGGCGCCCACCAGGACCGCGACGCCGGGTTCGAGATCGAGTTCGGCGTGCTCCCAGGAGCGGAAGTCGGTGACCTCGAGCTGCCGGACGTGCACTACTGCGACGATGGGCCGGCTTGGTGCACGGCATGCCCGCCGAACTGCTGGCGCAGTGCGGCCACCGCGCGCATCGCCGGGGAGTCGACCTGGCGGGAGGCGAACCGGGCGAACAGCGCGGCGGAGATCACCGGCGCGGGTACCGCGTGGTTGATCGCCTCCTCGACCGTCCAGCGACCCTCACCGGAGTCCTGCACCCAACCGCGGAGTTCCGCCAGCTTCGGGTCGCCTTCCAGGGCCGTCACCAGCAGGTCGAGCAACCACGAGCGGACGACCGTGCCGCGCCGCCAAGCCTTGAGCACCGCCGGCACGTCGGTGACCACCTCAGCTGCTTCGAGCAGCTCGAAGCCCTCCGCGTAGGCCTGCATCAGGCCGTACTCCACGCCGTTGTGCACCATCTTGGCGAAATGCCCGGCGCCGACGTCGCCGGCGTGCACGAACCCCTCGTCCCGGGGACCCTCAGGGCGCAGCGCATCGAACACCGGCATCAGCCGCTCGACCAGCTCGGCGGCGCCGCCGACCATCAGCCCGTAGCCGTTGTCCCGGCCCCACACCCCTCCGGAGACGCCACAATCCAGGTACCCGACGCCGGTGCGGGCCAGCAACTCAGCGTTGACCTTGTCCTCGGTGTAACGCGAGTTACCGCCGTCGACGACGAGGTCTCCCTCGGTGAGCAGCCCGGCGAGCTGCACCACGGTGTCCCGGGTCGGGTCACCTGCCGGCACCATGAGCCAAACATTGCGGGGAGCGGCGAGCCGCTCGACCAGCTCGACCAGTGAGGCGACGTCGCGCGTTCCGGGGCTGCGGGCGTAGCCGAGGACCTCGATGCCGGCGGCGCGCAGCCGCTCACGCATGTTGGCGCCCATCTTGCCGAGTCCGACGAGTCCGAGCTGCACGGCGAGTCCTCCCAGTGATGCTTAGACCCCACCGTAGGTCCTTCGCGGCGCCGGGCTGCGCACCGGGTCTGCGAGTGTGGGGCTGTCCACCGCCTTAGTACCTGGGGTCTTGCTCGATAAAGAGAACACCAGTGACAGTAGTAAGTGCTGTGTGCGGTGTGGACGGGCGATGTCACGGCTGTTCAGGCGGCGCGGTGCCGTGTGCACAGGACACCTGCCGGGCCCGTGGACTACCAGGGCCCGCGGTGGACTGCAGCGAGGCGGTCTGCCGGGTCCACATCGATCCCCATCCATCCACAGACTTGTCCCCAGGTGTGGGTGGATCTGCTGGGGGCCGCTGCCGAACCAGCAGTCACCGACCTTCGCTGCGCGGGTGGAGCATCCGCCACAGCCGCCCGCGCTGGCGATGCTGTGGGCTAGCGCTGGTCGGTGCCGGTCGATGCGGCGCCGTCGCCGCTGTGCACCTCGGGCACCGCCGCCCGATCGGAGCAGCCATCGGCGCGGGCACGACGAGGTATCCGCACAGTGCCTCGTACCCGGCTCCCCGGCCGGTGGCCACGCTCGTGTCCGTCACGTCGTGGGCCTGACCGTCGCGGCAGCAGGTGACCGGGATTGTGTACAGCCGCTCATTCACGGTAACCACCTGTGCCCGTCGTCGCTCGGTCATGGAATGGCCAGACCGGCGACTCCAAGGCGGGGCATCGCCGGTCCAGCCACGACCCTGAGCAAGTGGGGTGATTACTGCCAGGGCTGAGCAGAGTCAAGCACTGGGAGACACCTAAATGCAAGATTGCATATATGTGTCTCGAAGTGATACTAAGTGTATGCTTGACTCACTGCGAGACGAGCGTTTGAATACTTTCATATCGGGGTGTAGGATTACCTCACGGCGAGAGAGGCAGACGATGACCGAGGGCACCACAGCGGGCTCGACCGTCCCCCGCCGGCAACTCGGCCGGCACCTGCGCGACCTGCGCAACCAATCGCGGCTCACCGTGCGCGCGGCGGCCGCCAAGCTGGAGTGGTCCGAGGCCAAGATCTGGCGTATCGAGACCGGCCAGACCTCCCTGCGCAGCCTCGACGTCGAGGCGATGTGCAAGATCTACGGCGCGCTACCGGACCTCACCGAGGTGCTCATGGGGTTAGCCAAGGAGACCAAGGCGCGCGGCTGGTGGCACTCCTACGGTGACGTGATCCCAGACGGTTTTTACGTCTACTTCGGACTAGAAGAGGCAGCGTCACGATTGTCCTGGTACGAGGCCGAACTGGTGCCCGGCCTGTTCCAGACCGAAGACTATGCGCGCACGGTGATCCGTGCCGACAACCCCGGGGTAGATGACGCGGAGATCCAGCGGCGGGTCGATGTCCGCATGGACCGGCAGGCGCTGCTGACGAGGGTCACCGACCCGCCGGTGCTTCAGGTGGTACTCAACGAGGCCGTCGTGCGTCGCCCGGTCGGAGGTAACAAATCGATGGCAAGCCAGCTGGAGCGGCTGGTAGAAATCAGCGGGCTGCCCACTGTATCGGTAAGGGTGATGCCCTTCGGCGCAGGGCTGCACTGTGGTGCCCTGTCGGGGCCGTTTGTGATCCTGCGGTTCCCGCTCAACGGCAACGGCCAGGAGACCGAACCGCCCACGGTCTACGTCGACGGCTTCACCGGAGCGCTGTACCTCGACAAACCCCACGAGGTTGACCGGTATGACACCGCGTTTACCAACGTCTGGGAGTCGTCTCTGGACGAGAGGACGTCCCGGGAGTTAATGACTCAAGTGGCAAGGGAGCTAGGAAAGTGAGCACAACTGACCTGTCGCGCGCCACCTGGCGCAAGAGCAGCCGCAGCAACGGCCAGTACAACTGCGTTGAGGTCGCCGACCTGAACTGCGGGCACCGTGCCGTCCGCGACTCCAAGAACCCCAGCGGCGCGGCCCTGAACTTCACCGCTACCCAGTGGTCCGCGTTCACCGCCGGTGTCCGCGCCGGCGAGTTCGACTGACCAACGTCCCTAGCTAGCACCCCGGCTGCCGGGCCCCCGCGGCGCGACAGCCCTCTGTGGGCCGAGCTCGACACCAGGGTCGTCCGAGCGGCTTCGAGCAGCTCTGGTGTCGAACTCGGCGACAGCAGGGCGGGTGCCCCATCGATATGGGTGTCACACGTCTTCTATGCGGAGTGTTACGCCGGCTGCCTGGCCGACTACGCTTCGCCCATGACGCCTGTCACACTTGATGTTGTCCTTGTTCTGCCCGAAAGCCTCCGGGCACAAGCAATCGTGTGTAGCGAGTTCCTATCCGGCCAGATGGAGAAAGGAGGATCAGCCTCACAGTTCCAGCTTGGAAAGCCGTTCCCTGGCGAGGGAGGACATTGCGAGCCTCATGTGTCGCTGTTCATGCTCACCGTGACCGAGGAGCAGGTGAACGAAGTCACAGAAGCGGTGGAACGGCTCACGAAAGAGCTACCGGCCCTTGAGGTGGAGGGAGCAGAGTACGGTCACAATCCGTGCGGTGCCGTGGAGGTTTACTTCAGGAGATCGACGGCATGCAGAGCGCTACAGCGTGCCGTCATTACCTCGGTCGAGCCACTCCGGCGAGGACTTTTACGGGACGCGGACCCGTCTGGCACTCTGATTCGCGACTTGGTGGAAGACACGTCGCAAGACGATTCGAGACGGCAACAACTACTGCGGTACGGCTACGACGAGATCGCCGACGAGTCGAATGGCGGCCACGATCGCTTCAGCCCGCACGTCACACTGGCGTGGCCGCGTGATTCCTATTGTCGGGTAGCTCTCGAGGGTCTCCCCAGCGCTGCCGTGTTCAGCGGTACGCTGACCGAATTGGCCGTTTTCGGTATGAGTGCTTTCGGTACTTGCACCAAGAGCTACGGAACATTCCCACTCAGAAAGGTGTTTCCAGCGTCAGTTGCCGGACCTCGGACAGGTATGAGTCGAGCTCGCCGGTTTCGAACCGGCACATGTTGATCGCGTGCCAGAACTGGCCACCGATATTGCCTTCGAACTTGTAGCAGCCGTCCGGCGCCAGCGCCGCCCATCCTTCGGGCAACCCGAGCAGGGTCAGCCGCAGCTCAGGCCGGTCACCACTGATGGACCACAGCCGCGTGGTGCCGTCATCGCTGCCGGTCGCCAGCAGATCCCCGGCCGGGCTGAAGGTCACCGACCACACGCTGCGGGTGTGCCCGGTGAGCGTGTGCAGGGGTCGGCCGGATTTCGGGTCCCACAGCCGGACAACGAGGTCGTCTCCGGCCGTGGCCAGCAGGTCGCCACCGGGATTGAACGCGGCCGTCCACAGCCGCCCGGTGTGCTCCCTCAGCTCATGCACGGTCCGTCCGGACTCGATGTCCCACACCCGGGCTGTCTTGTCCCAGGAGGCGCTGGCGAGCAGCCCGTTGCCGAAGTCGACGGCGTAGACCCGGTCGGAGTGTCCCCGTAGCGTCCGGCGCAGCTCCCCCGACTTCGCGTCCCAAAGCCGGACCGCCGAGTCGTCACACCCGGTGGCGATCAGCGAGCCGTCCGAGCTGAACGCGATCGACCGCACCCGGCCACGATGCTCCGCCAGGGTGTGCACCAACCGCCCGGTCGTGCGGTACCACAGCCGGACCGTGTCGTCATCGTTCGCCGTGGCGATCTCGTCGCCAGAAGGGCTGAAAGCCACCGCCCAGATGGGCGCGGACTCGACGTCGAGATACCGCTCGTAGCGGTGCGTGTCGAGGTTGAGCAGGTTGAGCCGGCCGTCGTTGCTCACGGTGACCAAACGGTGCCCGGACGGGCTGAAGATCGCGGCTTCCAGCCTGACCAGACGGTTGTCCGTGCCAGCGAGCCGCTGCAGCAGCAGACCGGTCGTCGGGTCCCAAAGCCGGACCTCGCCGTCGCTGCCGCTCGCGGCCAGCATCGAGCTGTCCGCGCTGAACCGTACCGAGGTCACCTGCCGGCCGTGCCCGGTGAGGGTGTGCCGGCACCGCCCCGTTGCCGGGTCCCACAGCCGGGTGGTGAACTGATCATCACTGATGGCCAGTTGGCCGCCGTCAGGGCGGAACGCGAATGGCCACACCGAACCGGTGTGCCCGGACAACTCGTGGCTGAGCCGTCCGATCGCGGTTTTCCAGAGGCGTACCGCTCCGGCGCTGTCTCCGGTGGCCACCAGATCCCCGGTCGGGTTGAAGGCCACCCAGTAGATCGCCGCCTCATGGCCGCTCAGGGTGTGGCGCAGCTCGCCGGTCGAGGTGTCCCACACCCGCACCCCCCCGTCAGTGTCACCGCTGACGAGCAGGGGCTCGCTCGGGTGGAAGGCCAGGGTGTAGACCCGGCCGGTGTGACCCCGCAGGTCGAAGAGTTGCCGGCCGGTCGACGGGTCCCACAAATGCACCGCTCCGTCCTGCCCGCCAGTAGCCAGCAGGTCGAGTGCGGGGTTGAAAATGACCCGATAGATCGAACCCGGTGATCCGGTGAGCTCGCTGGACTCACCGGTCACGGTGTCCCAGAGCAGGACGCTTCCCTTCCGGTAAGCGGCCGCGATGAGCTGGCCGTTGAAGGCGAGGCTGAAGACGAGGCCACGCCCGGCGGGCAGCTCCCGTCGCAGCGAGCCGCTCGTGATATCCCACAGCCGCAACACGCCGTTGGCGTCTCCGGTAGCCAGCTGCTCCCCAGATGGGCTGATCACCACTGGCCATGACCACCGCTCGTGTCCCTGCAGGACATGCCGGCAACTGCCGGTCAGGGCGTCCCAGATGCGTACGGTGCCGTCGTCGGAGCCGGTGACGAGGACGTTGTCGCTGTAGGTCACCACGAAGACGCGACCGCCATGTCCCTGCAGGGTGCGCAGCGGTGCGCCGGTCCCGGTGTCGCAGATCAGCACGCCACCGTCGTCGCTGCCGATTGCCAGCATGCCGCCGTCCCGGCTGTAGGC
>DATDHI010000391.1:0-9259 GCA_036521655.1 Pseudonocardiaceae bacterium
TGTGTTTGTTGGCCCGCCGATTCCTCCGGCGGGCACGTTCATGTTCGGCATTCAGCTCCTCCAGCCCCCGGGCGCGTCCCGAATGTCGAGACGCGGCCGCACAGGGGCCCTGTGCGTTATCCGCCGCCGAGCCCGGCGACGGCAATCCTGTATTCCACCGGCAGCTCCCCGGTTCGGAGCGGTCAACCGGCGTGTCCCGCGACACCGTGCTGATCCGGGCCCGCCGCCGGACCCGCAGCCACCGCCCGGGCTACGCCCGATCCGGAGCGAGCGGATCAACGAGACCCCCGTCGTCGTCGAGCCGGCCTTGCGCCATCCGTATGGCCTTCACAGGCACCGGCGGACAAAGTCCGGCGACGACGCCGAGCGCGCTCAGCACATCGTCGGGTCTTACCGCAGGGCTAACCTGCCGCACGACCGCGGTCAGTATCCCACACTTGGTGAACTGATCGGGAACGGGAGGCGACGCTGGGCGATCCTCGACCTCCAACGAGACGATCGCCGCCCGCGCATCGAGCATGCGCCGCCCGTCCTTGGTGACCCGCTGGACCAGCAGCTCCGGGGCGGCGAGCAGCGCCGCGGCGGCCTGGCGCAGCTGCTCCGCATCCACCCCGGGGATCTCGATGCGCCACCTGCTGGCCTGCACCCGATCGGCGAGTCCGCCGGACCCGGCCAGCACCCCTTCGAGCACGGCGAGCCCCTCAGGCAAGGCAGCGTCGAGTTCGGCGCGCACGACCTCGGGATCGACCTGGGCAACAAGCTGGATCTCGACGTACTCCGCCTCGCTGGCCACTCCGGTGGGCGCCGCGCCCACCCAGGAGACCTTCGGATGCGGGTGGTAGCCCTGCGAGTACGCCATCGGCAGACCAGCCCGGCGCAGCGCCCGCTCGAAGGCTCTGGCGACGTCCCGGTGTGAGGTGAATCGCAGCTTTCCACGCTTGGCGTAGCGCAGCCGCACCTTGCAGACCGGGGCGGCGGAGGGATTGGGCTGCATCACGCTCCCCTCGTGAGTGGGAAACAGTGTTATAGCACCGAATGCCGCTCACGAGTGCTCTGCACTATGGTCACGGCGTCGGTGTCCCCGTCCATACTGGAGGCTGCGGGTGATTCTCCGTCTTCTGCGGGTCGCCGCAGCCGTCGGAGTTGTGCTCGCCCTTGCCGGGCCGCCGAGCCCCATGGCCGGCCACCCGCCGTCGGCGGGCTGCGCCTCAGCCGGGCCGCTGTTGCGCTATGTCGTGCTGTTCGACGCTCAGACACCCGAGCCGGGGGCTACCCAAGCGATCCGAGCGGCGTGCGGCACCAGCACCGCGTACTACCCGCAGATCGGCGTCGCGGTCGTCACCTCCGCCGATCCGGGGTTCGCCACCCGATTCGGCACCGCCCGCGCCTACAGCGCCCAGGGGGAGGCGCCGGCCGCCCCACAGCGGCCCGTGGTGCGGCTGGCGCCTGCCGCTGCGGCGCAGGTGCTGAGTACTGACCGTACGGCCGAGCAGTGGGACATGGATCTGATCGGTGCTCCGCAGGCCCGGAAAATCAACCGGGGCAGCCCGGCGGTGCTCGTCGGGGTTCTGGACTCCGGGATCGACGCCACCCACCCCGACCTGGCCGCCGCCATCGACCCCACCCGATCGGCCGGTTGCCTGACTGGCAAGCCCGACCAGAGGGCCGACGCGTGGAGCCCGACCACGTCCCCGCACGGCACCCACGTGGCCGGGACAATCGCCGCGGCCGACGACGGCCACGGCATCACCGGGGTGGCTCCCGGGGTCCGGCTGGCCTCGGTGAAGGTGGTGGACGACGACGGCTTCGTCTATCCCGAGTCCGTCGTCTGCGGCTTCATGTGGGCCGCCCAGCAGCGGATGCGGATCGCCAACAGCAGCTACTTCGTCGACCCGTGGCTGCTGACCTGCTCCAGCGTGCCGGGTCAGGCGGTGGCTCACGAGGCCGTCCGGCGGGCGGTGCAGTACGCGACGGCCCGCGGAGTGCTCAGCGTCGCCGCCGCCGGCAACGAGCGGATGGATCTGGCCAATCCCTGGCAGGACCTGCGCAGCCCCGACAACGCACCCCACCCGAGGCCGCGCCTGGTGGACCGGCACTGCGAGGTGCTACCCGCCCAGCTGCCCGGAGTGGTCGCGGTGTCCGCGGTCGGCGCGCAGCGAGTCAAATCCGGGTACAGCTCCTACGGGCTGGGCGTAGTCGCGGTGACCGCCCCGGGCGGGGACAGCGGGCAGCAACCGCGGGTGTCCCCCAACGGGTGCGTGCTGTCCACCATCCCCGGCGGGTACGGCTACGCCTGCGGCACGTCCATGGCTGCGCCGCACGTGTCCGGCGTGGCCGCACTGCTGGCCTCCTCCCGGCCCGAGGCCGGCCCTGAGGAGCTGGCCGCCCTGCTCCGCCAGCAGGCCGACCCGCTGCCCTGCCCGGTTCGCGACGCCGCCTGCGTGGGTGACACCGAAAACGGGTTCTACGGCCACGGACTGGTGGATGCACTGATGGCAGTGACCGGCTCAGGGCGCGGCGGGGTCGCCCCAGCCGCCGGGGCTGATCGGGCTGACCGGGCTGATCGGTAGCAGCGCCCGGCCGCTGGGTCCGACCTGGATGTCGGTGCCCATCGACGGGCAGACCCCGCAGTCGAAGCACGGGGTCCACCGGCAGTCATCCTGCTCGCGGCCGGCCAGCGCGTCGCGCCAGTCATCCCAGAGCCACTCCTTGTCCAGGCCCGCGTCCAGGTGGTCCCAGGGCAGCACCTCGTCGCGACCGCGTTCACGGGTGGTGAACCACTCCAGGGACACCCCCTGTGGGGTCAGCTCTTCCTGGCAAGCCCTGACCCACCGGTCGTAGCTGAAATGCTCGCTCCACCCGTCGAACCGGCCACCGTCGCGCCACACCCGCTCGATCACCCGGCCGACCCGCCGGTCGCCGCGGGAGAGCAGCCCCTCGATCTGCGAGGGCTTGCCGTCGTGGTAACGCATGCCGACGTGGCGGCCGATCTTGCGGTCACTATTGATCTCCGCGCGGAGTTTCCGGAGCCGGTCGTCGACGACGTCGGGATGCTCCTGAGCGGCCCACTGGAACGGGGTGTGCGGCTTGGGCACGAAGGCGCCGATCGAGATCGTGCACCGGATGTCCAAGCTGGCACTGGCTTCCCGACCGGCCCGGATCACGCGGTGCGCCAGCCGCGCGATCTGCAGCACGTCCTCATCGGTCTCGGTGGGCAGGCCGCACATGAAGTACAGCTTCACCTGCCGCCAGCCCGCGCCGAATGCGGTGGAGACGGTGCGGATGAGGTCCTCCTCGGACACCATCTTGTTGATCACCCGACGGATCCGCTCGGAGCCGCCCTCGGGGGCGAACGTCAGGCCGGAGCGCCGGCCGTTGCGGGAGATCTCGTTGGCGAGATCGACGTTGAAGGCGTCCACCCGGGTCGAGGGCAGGCTCAGGCTGGTGCCGGTGCCCTCGTAGCGGTCGGCCAGGCCCTTGGTGATCTCGCCGATCTCGGAGTGGTCCGCGCTGGACAGCGACAGCAGCCCGACCTCGCTGAACCCGCTGGCGGTGAGGCCGCGCTGGACCATCTCCCCGATGCCCTCGATGGACCGTTCCCGCACTGGGCGAGTGATCATCCCGGCCTGGCAGAACCGGCAGCCGCGGGTACAGCCGCGGAAGATCTCCACGCTCATCCGCTCGTGCACGCTCTCCGCGACCGGCACCAGCGGTTGCTTGGGGTAGGGCCACTCATCCAGGTCCATGGTGGTGCGTTTGGACACTCGCTGAGGGATGCTGGTGCCCGTCGGGGTGACCTGCTCGATCGGGCCGTCTTCCTGGTAGTGCACCTGGTAGCGGCTCGGCACGTAGACGCCGCTTGTCCCGGCCAGCCGGTCCAGCAGTTCCTCGCGGCCACCGGGGCATCCCTGAGCCTTCCACTGCCGCACGACCGCAGTGATCTCCAGTACCGCCTCCTCACCGTCACCCAGAACGGCGGCATCCACGAAGTCGGCGATCGGCTCCGGATTGAACGCGGCGTGCCCCCCGGCGATCACGACGGGGTGGTCGTCGGTTCTTTGTGCCGCGTGCAGCGGGATCCCGGCGAGGTCCAGCGCGGTGAGCAGGTTGGTGTAGCCGAGTTCGGTGGCGAAGGAGACCCCGAGCAGGTCAAACGCTCCCACTGGCCGGTGTGACTCCACGGTGAACTGCGGTACACCGCGCTCGCGCATCAGCTCCTCGAGATCCGGCCACACCGCGTAGGTCCGCTCGGCGAGGACGTCGGGCTGCTCGTTGAGCACCTCGTAGAGGATCATAATTCCCTGGTTGGGCAGCCCGACCTCGTAGGCGTCCGGGTACATCAACGCCCACCGCACCCTGGTGGCGTCCCAGTCCTTCACCGTGGCATTGAGCTCGCCTCCGACATACTGCACCGGCTTGGAGACCCGCGGCAGCAGCAGCTCGAGCTGCTCGAACACCGACGTAACGCTCATGCCGGTCAGGGTAGTTGGCCGCCCTTCAAGGACTACCAACCCGCCTCCGGGGCGCCCATAACCGCTACCAACCTGCAGCGCACTGCGACGGTTATCCACAAGTGGGGTGGTTATCCACAGCACGGTCTGGTGCCGGTTGGCGCTGAGCAAGCTGTGCGCCACGCTGCATCTATGCACGAGTGGTGGATTTCCCTGCTGGAGCCGGACGGGCTCCTGTTGCGCGAACGAGCGCTGGCCGTCGTCGACCCAGATGACCTGCTCACGGCCTTACGCGCCGGGCGGCTGCGGCGAGTCCAACGCGGCATCTATCTACCCAGACGTGTCGAGGCGACCCCGCCGGTGCTGGCCCGGGCCGCGCTGCTCAGCTCGGGTGCAGTGGGCGCGGTGCCCAGTCACGCGACCGCGGCGCGAGTGCACCGGATCGCGGTGCCGGACGAACACCGCCCACAGCACGTGACAGTGGCTCGGGAGCAGCGTCGCCGCAATCGCCGCGACCTGCACTTCCACACCCGATCGATCGGCTGCGGGGAGGTGGAGAGGTGCGACGGTGTGCCAGTCACCTCGGTAGCTCGGACGTTGGCCGACCTGGCGACCAGTCTGGCGCGGCTGCCCGCCGCGTGGGCGATGGACGATGCTCTACGGCGACGGCTGTGCGCCAAGTCCGACGTCATCGCAGTCATCCAGCGGTGGCGCGGCGGTGTCGGCTGCGCGCGGGCCTGCGACCGGCTGGACGAGGCAGATGGGGTCGCAGAGTCAATCCTCGAGACGGCTGGGCGCCTGGTCCTGCGCGACCGCGGCGTGCCGCTGCCGATCCCACAGTACGAGCTCCGGGCGCTGGATGGCACGCTTGTGGCTCGCCTCGACGGCGCCTACCTGCGCGAGAAGGTGGCCGTGGAGTTCGACGGGGCGGACCCGCACGGCCTGCCCGAAGCAGTCTTCCGGGATAGGTGGCGGCAGAACGCCCTGCCCGAACTCGGCTGGACTGTGTTGCGCTTCACGTGGTGGGACGTCATGCGCGATCCCGACGAGGTTGCCGCGAGGGTGCAGCGCACCCTGCGTCGAAGGGCAGCCTGAGGCCTGCCCCCCAAGGGTTGGTAGTCGTTGACTGCACCGATGAGGGGGGTTGGTAGTCCTTGAAGAGCCACCTACCGCAGCAGGAGGGCCTGCAGGCGGCGCGAGGCCACCGCGACGCCGAAGACCGCCAGCACCGCGAAATATGCCACGTCCGCGAGCATCGACCAGCCGACGACGCCGGTGGTGAGGCCGCGCATCAGGGCCACGGCGTGGTAGAGCGGGAACACCTGCACCAGCCACTGCAGAGCCGGCGGATACACCGACAGCGGGAAGAAGATCGCCGAGAACAGAAACATCGGCAGGACCGCCAGCTGCACCAGGTCGAAGTCCTGCCAGGACCGCATGAACGAGGTGGCTGCGATCCCGATCGAGGCGAATGCGAGCGCCACGAACAGCGCGGCGGGCAGCGCGAGCAATGCCCAGGGTGAGGAGATCAGCCCAAGAGCAAGCATCACAGCCAGGAAGCCGGCCGAGTACATCCCGCCCCGGATCAGTCCCCAGCCGATCTCCCCTACCGCGACGTCCGCCGGGCCCAGCGGGGTGGCGAGCACCGCGTCGTAGAGCTTCGCGTACTTGAGCTTCAGGAAAAACCCGAATGTCGAGTCGTACACCGCACCATTCATCGCCGATGCGGCCAGCAGCCCAGGCGCGATGAATGCCGCGTAAGTCAGTGGCTGCCCGGCTGGCCCGGCCACGGGCCCGACCAGGCTGCCCAGCCCCTGGCCCATCGCCACCAGGAAGAACAGCGGCTCGAAGAACCCGGAGAAGATCACCATCCAGGCATTTCGCGACGCCAGCGAGGAGCGCACGATGAGCATGCGCGCCCGGCCGGCGTACAGCGCAGGTGGCAGAACCCGCACCAACAGCCCGACCCGTGGCGCGGCGAGCGCACGTGGCGCCTCCCGCACCGCGGTCACGCTGCCGCCTCCGAGGGATGGACTGAGCGGGCGGTCATCGGGTCAACCTCACCAGGAACCGCCAGCGCGACAGCACTACCCCCACCGATAGCAACGCTGTCAAATAGGCGACATGCCCGACCGCCGGCCACAGCTGCAGCGTGCCCAGCGCAGCGCCCCGGGCCAGCTCGGTGCCATGCCAGAGCGGGCTGATCCAGGCCAGCGGCCGGATCACGGCGGGCAGCTGCGAGATCGGGAAGAAGGTGCCCGAGAACAGCGTCATGGGCACCACCACGAACCGCAATACGACAGCGAAGGCAGCGCCCTCGTTCTCCTGCGTAGCCGAGAACGCCACCAGCGGCGCGCTGAACGCCATTCCGCACAGCACAGCGAAAACCAACGCAGCCAGCACACCCGGTCCCCGCACTGCGCCGAAGAGTGCGACCACAAGTAGGTAGGCGGCACCGGAGAGGGTCAACCGCAGCGCAATCCAGATGAGTTGCCCCCCGGCCAGCTGCCCGGGCGTGACCGGCGTGGCGGTGACACCCCAGTAGGTGCGCTGCCATCTGAATGCCGACAGGATCGGGTAAGTCGACTCGAAAGTGGCGTTCTGCACTGCGCCGACCACGAGCAGTGCCGGTGCGAGATAGACCAGGTAGGGCACCCCGCCGGTGGCCTGCGCCGCACGACCGCTCGCGTCGACCAGTCCGCCGAAGCCGACGCCGAAGGCCACCAAGAACAGCAGCGGCTGAAGCAGGCTGGAGACGACGGTGGCCCGCCAGTTGCGCCGGTACCAGATCCACAGGCCCTCCACGACGAGCAGCGCTGCCCGCCACCCGGGCAGCACCCGGCCGGTACAGCGGACATCCGCCACGGCGATCATCAATCCACCAGCGGCCGGCCGGTGAGCCGCAGGAACACATCCTCCAGGGTGGACCGCCGAACCAGGCTGGACACCGGCCGCACCCCGCGCTGGTGCGCCGCGGACAGCGCTGCCTCGCCGTCGGGCGTGTAGAGCAGCAGCCGGTCGGCTAGCTCCTCGCTTCGCTCGACCAGGCCGTCGAGTGCCTTCAGCCAGCGGTGTTGATCGCCAGGCGGCAAACGCAGCTCGAGCACCTCACGGGTGGAGTACCGGGCGATCAGCTCGCCTGGCGAACCTTCCGCGACGATCAGCCCACCGTCCATGACCACCAGCCGGTCGCACAGCTGCTCAGCCTCATCCATGTAGTGCGTCGTGATGATCAGCGTGACGCCTTGCTGTTTGAGCCGGAATAGCCGGTCCCACAGCAGGTGCCGAGCCTGCGGGTCCAACCCGGTCGTCGGCTCGTCGAGCAACATCAACTCTGGGTCGTTGACCAGCGACCGGGCGATGGTGAGCCGCCGTTTCATCCCCCCGGAGAGCATCTCGACGGAGTCAGCCGCCCGGTCGGTGAGCTGGGCGAAGTCCAGCAGCTCGACGGCCTTGGCCCGCACCGCGGCACGTGACATGCCGAAGTAACGGCCATAGATATGCAGGTTGTCCCGCACGGACAGCTCGGTGTCCAGGTTGTCCTGTTGCGGGACCACGCCGAGCCGGGCGCGGATCTTGGGCCCTTCAGTGTCCGGGTCCATCCCGAGCACCTGCAGTTCACCGGCGCTGCGCGGCGACACGCAGGCGATCATGCGCATGGTGGAGGACTTGCCGGCGCCGTTGGGGCCTAGGAAGCCGAAGACCTCCGCGGGCTGCACGTCGACGTCGATCCCGCGAACGGCCTCCACCGCGCCGAACCGCTTGCGCAACCCGCGAGCGTGCACCAGGGCAGCGCCATTGTCGGACACCCGACCGACGCTACCCGGGACCCCCGACAGTCTCCGGAGCTGGAAGAACTACAGCTGCGGGAACCACAGCGCGATCTCGCGCTTGGCGGAATCCACCGAGTCCGATCCGTGCACCAGGTTCGACTGGGTCTCCAGCGCGAAGTCACCGCGGATCGAACCAGGGGCAGCCTTGTCCACGGGATCCGTGCCGCCGGCCAGCTGCCGGAAAGCCGCGATCGCTCGCTCGCCCTCGGCAACGAGCGCCACCACCGCGCCAGAGGTAATAAACTCCAGCAACGAGCCGAAGAACGGCTTGTCAGCGTGCTCCGCGTAGTGCTGCTCGGCCAGCTCGCGCCCCACCGCGCGCAGTTCCAGGGCGGCCAGCCTCAGCCCCTTGCGTTCGATCCTGGCGATCACCTCCCCGACCAGGCCACGGCTGACCCCGTCGGGCTTGATCAGGACCAGGGTGCGTTCGCTCACTGCTGCTCGTTCTCCTCAGGGCGACAACCGTGACGGGGCGCTGCGAGCCTAGTCGCCTGCCGTGCCGAGCCGCTGCGTGACCGCCCAGCGCACGTATAGCAGGTAGCCCCAGACCAGGACGAACAGCACACCGACCCCGCCCAGAGCCGGGTGCGCAAACCAGCCGGCGACCATGGCGACCTGTAGCATGAGCGCTAATCCCAAGCCCCACGGTTGGCGCTGTACGAAGGCTGCAACGACCATCGCCAGCGCCAGGCTCGCGGTGTACCAGCCGCCCGGCCCACCCACCCCGCCGCCGAGCCGGCCGACGACGAGCAAAGCCAGCCCGACGACTATCGCCTCCATCACCAGGGTGCCCGCGAAGATGCCACGCAGCCCCCGAAGCGGATCCGACTGGACCGGGCGGCCGCTCACTGCGGCTCCCGGCCGAGCAGGCTGCGCGACTCGCCGACCGTCGCCACCGAGCCGGTGATGACCACACCGGCGCCCGAGATGCGGTCCGCGCCCGGATCGAGCTGCTCCCCCGACCCCGACCCCGAC
>DATDHI010000392.1:0-14936 GCA_036521655.1 Pseudonocardiaceae bacterium
TGACGCTCGTGGCAGCTCGACCGGTGTGAGCCCACGCACCTGCACAAGTGGGGCGGGGCGGCCATCGGGGCCCGCACCGGCGGCCAGGGTGAGTTGCTGCCAGGTGCCGGGCCGACCGGTGGCGACGACCACCCAGGCGCCGGTGGCCATCGCGCGCAGAGCGACCTGACGGGCCAGGTAGAGCCCGCCGACCAGGACCAGCCGGGTCGGCTCCGGGCGCAGCACCGACATGCTCAGGGGCTCGTCGTTGGCCCCAGAGCCCAGCACCATGCCCCCGCGATCGCCGGAGGGGCTGACCGCGTCGAGCAGCTCGGGCGTGACGAGGAACTCCGGCGCGACCGCGCGGGTTACCGCCGGATTACCCCGGCTCATGCCGAGGCCCCGAGCGGTAGCGTCGCGGCCAGGCCGGCGACCTGTAGCCCGCGCAGCGGGATGAGTGCCACGCCGAGCCGTTCGGAGACCGCCTGCAGCCGACCGTCGGCGGCCTCGAGCTCGGCGGGGTTGCGGGAGCTGATCCGGACCAGACCCCGCAGCCCGACCTCGGCACTGTCCTCCCCGCCCGCCGACAGGGAGAGTGCCACCGTGGTGGACAGCGCACGGACTCCGGTCAACGCGTTGAGATTGTGCGCGGCACCCGTGCCCCCCCAGCCGGTGATCGCGTAGCTGGCGTGCCCGACCCCGCCGGCCGTGACAGCCGTCCATCCTTCGCGCAGCGCCACCCGCTGCCCCGTGCCGGCCAGCCCGGACAGCTCGGCAGCGGAGATCCCGGCCCGTAGCAGCTGGTCGGCATCCAGCGACCGGGTGGAGATGTCCTGGGCCTCCAGCGCGCCGCGTACCCGGGACACTGCACCGATCAGTGCCCGGTGCGCGCCCACCACCCCGCCACCGCGTTCCTGCACTGCCGTGGGGCAGCGGCGGGGATCCAACCGCACTGCGACCCAGGTGGTGCGGCGGGCGGCCGCGGGCAGCGGGCCCAGGACCTCGAGGTAGGAGCGCAGCGCCGGCGACGACGACGGTAGCGAGGCGCTGCCCGGGTAGCAGTGCCAGATCACCTGGATCGCGTCCAGCACCACGCCGCGGTCCTGCAGGCACGGGGCGAGCGCGCCGAGCGGCAGGCTGGGCGTGCCGCCGATCGGGGTCACCATCGACGGCGCGGCGTCCACCTGCAGCACGGCGGTCCAGGTGCCCTGGTGCCAGGCCAGGCCCAGCGGTTCCCGCTGGTGGTCTATGCCGTTCGCGACGATCAGATCCGGCAGCACGAGACGAAGCAGCGAGACTCGCGGATCGTCGGTACCCACGACCGGCCCGTCGGCCGCCACCGGATCCGGATCGGTGACGTTGTGACTGCGCGAACGCATCAGGTAACGCGCCGTGAGCTGGACCCACAGCACCAGCCAGCGACCCCGCCACCGGATCAGGGCTAGCAACGCAACGAGAAGCAGCACTCCCAGCGCGGCCCACCACAGGGCGGTGTTGACGGCGAGTAGCGCCAGGCCGAGTGCGAGCCCGATCTCCAGCACCACCAGGTTGCTGACGGGCAGCGGGCCCAACCGCGAACCAGCCGAGCGCCGCCGGGCTGTCACGGTCATATCTGCGCCTCCGCGGGCCAGGTACGTCGGCGGGTATGGCTGACGCTTCGTAGCGCTATCCTGCCGCACGGTACAGCCAGCCTAGGGGAGAGCAGCAGGCACCCGATGCCGACGAATCCAACCACCAAGTCGCAGGTGCAGGCGTACCGATTCGTGCTGCGCAGGATGGAGTCGGCGCTGGTCCGCAAGGACGCGGTGATGCTGCACGAGCCGATGCGCAACCACCTGCGGGCCTCGGCGGTCGGCCTGATCGTGGGCCTGCTGGGGTTGGCGGCGTTCTTTGTGGTGGGTAAATTCAGCCCGACCAGCCAGGTCGCCGGCGGTGAGATCGTCATCGGCAATCCATCCGAGGCGGTCTTCGTCGTGCAGGACAATCCTCGCCGCCTCATCCCCGTGCTCAACCTGACCTCGGCCCGCCTGCTGGTGGCAGCGATCTCACCGGGCCGGGATGCTCCGGATGCGAGAAGGGTCGCGGACTCCGCGTTGACCGCCATCCCCCGCGCGCGGTCTACCGGCCTGCCCGGCGCGCCACCGCTGCCGGCGCAGAACAACCTGATCCGGGGTTCCTGGTCGGTGTGCGATACGGCGAAGGCCCGACCGGAAGTGCCGAGTATCCAGCAACCGCCGCTGTCCACCACTGTGCTGATCCGCGATCAGCCACCGCCAGGCCTGGTGCTCGGGGATAACCAGGCCCTGCTCGTGCAGGAGCAGAGCACCAGAACCACATTTCTGGTGTGGCATGGCCGCCGCGGGCTCGTTGACCTGCGTGATCCTGCGATCAAGACCCTCTACCGGTTGGCCAACGTCGTGCCGCGCCCGGTCAGTGCCGGCCTGCTCAACGCGGTCCCTGAGGGGCACCCGCTCACTCTGGCGAGAATCCCGGGCGCCGGGTCGCCGGTCGCGAAGCTTCCCGGCGTGCAGGTCGGTGACGTGGTGCGGATGAAGGGCGCCGTCGAGGAGTCCTATTTCCTGATGCTGCCGCAGGGTAAGCAGCCGGTGGAGCGTGCGGTGGCCGATGTGATCCGCTATCACCACAGCACAGCCACCGACTTCTTGGATGTCACGCCAGAGGCCATCAGGCAGGTGCCGGACGCGCCGGCAGCCGGCCAGCTGGACTTCGCCGGCTTCCCATCACCTGTTCCACAGATCCTCACGACCAACGACGCCCCGATCGCCTGCCTCACCTGGACGGGTCCTGACAAGGCTTCGGTGGTCAGCATCAACGCCGACGAGCGGCTGCCGCTGGCCGAGGGCGAGAGCCCGGTCGACGTCCCCGGAATGCGCAGCAGCCAGACGGCCGACAGCGTCTTCCTGAAACCAACCAAGGGTGCCCTGGTCCGCGGGGTGGTGCCTGGGCAGCGCTCCGGCACCGGGGCGATCTGGCTGGTGACCGACCAGGGGCTGCGCTACGGCGTGCCCTCCACCGATGTGGCTCGCGCACTAGGGCTCGGTGACGTCACCACGTCGGCGCCGGAGCCCATTCTGGGGTTGCTGCCGATCGGGCTGACGCTGGACCCGCAGCGGGCCTTGGAGCTGTTCGACCCTGAACTGGCGCGGCAGCAAGCCGAGCAGCGCGCCGGCGGCTGAGCAAACCCGCCACCCCGCGACCGCATTCAGCGGGCTCAGCGGGGTAAAGCTGTGCCGGTTAACCCCGCTGAGCCCGCTGAATGCGGTCGCGGGGGCGGTGGTGGCGTCTGAGGGTGGAGGCGACTAGGAGGGTGAGGGCTAGGAGTGCTACGGCGGTGGCTGAGCCGGCTAGGGCGATGGTGCGTGGCCGGGAGTCGACGGGCGGGGTCGGCTGGAAGCCCGACAGCTTGTTCGGACGCACCGGTGCCGCAGCGGTGCCCTGTTCCTCGGGCAGCACCGCGGTCAGCGCGGAGACCGGGTCGACCATGCCATAGCCGAGTTCGTCATTGCGCCCACCTGGCCCGGCAGTGTGTTGCGCGGTCTGTTCGATGCGACGCATCACCTGCCGCGCGGTGAGATTCCTGAACCGGTCCCGGACCAGGGCGGCGAGCCCGGCGACGTAGGGGGCAGCGAAGCTGGTGCCGTCGAGCGTGCGCCGCTCGCCGTGGGCGTCGACGAGCTCGGTGGTCAGATCCGGTCGGGTGGCAGCCAGGGAAACCGCTCCCGTACCTGGGGCGGCCACGTCGACCCACGGTCCGCGGATCGAGAAGCTCGCTGGTTCGCCGCCCTCGTCCGTCGCAGCCACGGTGAGCACGTCGTCGTCGAACCAGCCCGGTGAGGAGATGGTGGTGACCGCACCAGGACCGTTCTGCTTGCAGGAGGTGCTGGTGTTGGCGGCGGCCACCACCACGACGACGTTGTGCTCCACCGCATGGTGCACGGCGGCCTGCAGGTCCGGCGCATTGACCTGGTTGGGCTCCGCCGGAAAGCAGGCGGCCTCCGAGATGTTGATCACCGTGGCGCCCAGTTGCACCGCACGCATCACAGCGTCGGCCATGCTCACGGTGTCCCCTGCAGTCGGGCTGCGGAACTCCTGACCATCCTTGATCATGGGTACCGAGTAGAACGTGCTGGCCTGGCGGATAGCCAGGATCTCGGCAGCAGGGGCCACCCCGACGAACCGGGTTGCCGGATCAGGCGCCGCGGCGATGAGACCGGCCACCGCCGTGCCGTGGCCGTCGCAGTCGAACAGGCCGCTGCGGTTCTCGATGTAGTCCCCGCCGTCGATCAGCCTGCCGGCCAGCCGGGGGTGCGGCTGAACTCCGCTGTCGATCACGGCGACTCGCTGGTTGCGTCCGTTCGCGAACTGTTGGGCCTGCCGGATCCGCAGCCGCCGCTGAGCGGCCGGCTCGGCCTCCAGGTTCCCCTCACCGGCCGGCGCCGCTGGCTGGCAGTCCGCTGATGGCTCGACCGGGCCGGTCTGCCGGGTCACAGTGTTGTTCACGACGTAGGGCAGGGTGCTCACACTGGCCGGGGTTGGCAGCGCCGCCGGATTTACCGGGGGCGGCACTCCTGGCGGCCGGACCCCCGGCTGGGCGGCCACCGGCCACGCGGGCCCCACCACGAGCAATAGCGCAACCGGGGCGGCTACGAGCCGGGCCAGTCGGTGACCGGCGGTTGTGCTCACAGTGCCCGGAAGGTGTTGTAGAGGTCCATCACACCCAGTGCGAGGGGCAGGACGGCGGCGATGAGAATCGCTTCACTGACGTCCACCGACCGGCGCAGCACCGGGGAGAACCGGCGGCCGGGTAGGACCACGCCCAGGACCAGCGCAAGCGTCGCGAGCACTAGCAGGCCGCTGAAGACGCCCAGCAGCGCGGCGGAGTGCGGAGCAGCCACCATCTGCCTGACAACCAGGCCAGCCACCGCGACCATCCCACTGATCAGCAGCGCGATCGCCTGGCTGCCGTTGGCGTAGGACCGGGCCCGCAACAGCAGCACGGCGGCGACCACCGCGCCCAGCACGTTCCCCAGCGCACCTGCGGTGGCGGCCAGCACGGCGCCGGCTGCGGCCACCGCACCGGATCCGATGATCATGCCGGTCATGTACTCGTGCGCCAGGCCTGCCCGGCGCTCGATCGCGGCGTAGTCCGGAAGGCTGGAGTCCTCCTGCAGGTCCTGGGCGCCACCCGGTACCCGGGGCATCGGGAGCCGGGACAGCAGGATGGTCAGCCGGGGGAGCGCCGAGATGCCGCCCAGGGCGAGCGCGGCGGCTCCCGCAGCGATGCCGGCGGGACGGTCCAACAGGCTGGCGGCCAGGAACGCCAGCGCACCGAGTGTGCTGGCGGTGGCGGTGGCGACGAACGGCGTGATGCCGCCGCCGAGGATGATGACCGAGGTGGCGGCGAGCACCAGCGTCAGCGTGCAGGCCAGCAAGAGGTTCGCCGCAGCGACGCTGCCGGGCACTACGTAGAGCCCGCAGACGAATCCCAGCGGCAGGCTGCCCGCGGCAACCAGCACGCCGGCACTCCGCTCGCCGTAGACCCGGGCGATCGAGGCACCTGCGACGAGCGCGATCAGCGCGCCCGCGCCCGCGGCGGTGGCTGCGCCGAGGCCGGGTCCGGCGAGGAACAATGCAACTGCGCCGATCAGCAACGCCAACCCGCTCGCGATCAAGCCGAGCATGCGGGCGGTGGCCTCGGTCCACGGGCGGTAGCTGTCCGGCGCGGACACCGCGATGGCTTCCACCACGTCGTCGAACAGGGGAGGCGGGGGGTTGTCGCTGCGTCGCCGCAATTGCAGGAGATCGCCGTCTACCACACCCAGCGAGCCCAGCGTGCGATCCGGATCGATCGCCTCGCCGCCGAGCTTGGCCAGGCACCAGCCGCCGTGCCTGCTGCCACCGTCCGGCGTGGACTCGCCCGCCATCTTGAGCACCATCGGCAGCAGGTTGGCCACTGCGACATCCGACGGCAGCGCCAGGTCGATCCGGGTGCGCGGGGCCACTACCGTCACCCTGCTGTGAACTGTCAGTACGGCGCCCGACGGCCGCACCGCAGGACCTCCATGGTGGTTGGCTGGCACCGCTGCACCCTCTCGCTCGGGCCTCCTGACCGTCCGTGTGCACGTCGGTGCGGGATCGCGGCGGCCTTGTTGGTGCGGTGGAGTATCCACTCGCGCAGCGGCCCGCCGTGAGAGGGGGTATTTCGAGAGGCAATCGGGCCGTCACCCTGCGTCACCAGCCCGCCGGGGTGACGGCCCGCATCTGGGCTCTGCTAGGACACGTACTGCCAGGCCCGAGCCGCATCCTCGACGCACAGCACGACGACGTCACCCAGCTCCGCGCGCGCCAGCGCGGCCTTGACCGCAGCCACTTCGTCGAGAACGGGCTCGACGAACCGGCACAGTGCGCCGCAAGCGACAGCCGTCCGTACCCCTTGGGCAACGAGTGCGGCCAGCTGGCCTGGCGGCCGCCCCCGCAGGTTGTCGTCCTCCCGGATCATGACCTCGTCGAAGTGGCATGCCACGATCCACCCCAACTCGCGTAGCTCCCCGTCGCTGCGATCGCCTGCGGTCCCGACGACCGCGATCCGGCGGGGCAGAACGCGAATGGGGAACTCCTCGACGATGCGGTCCACCATGGGGACCTCCTCGACGAGGCGATCCACGAACCGGCCCAGGGCGCGCATGGCCGCGGCGTTGTGGCCGTAGTCGATGACCACCTTGATGCCGCCGCTGTCCACCACGTTCAGCCGGCCGGGGGCGGTGTGGAAGGTCGTGGTGAACGTCCGCAGCCCGTTGCGGATGTCGTCGAGCCGGACGTCGAGGGCAAGAGCGGCGGCCGCCGCCGCCACCGCGTTCTCGACGTTCATGCGCGCCGCTCCGCGGAATGTCGAGGGCAGCACAGGCACGGGGACGAGCGGGAAGGAGGACCGGTCGCCGACCCGAAGCGTGATCGTCTCGACGCCGTCAATGCGCTCGAGGGTCAACGCACGTCCGCCCCGCGCGCAGTGCCGGTCGATGGTCGGGTTGCCCTGCCGGGTGCTGAAGAAGACAACCTCGCCCCGGCAGGCGCGTGCCATCCCGACGACGAGCGGGTCGTCGGCGTTCAGCACGGCGATCCCCTTCCTCGGGACCGCCTCCACGATCACCTGCTTGACGTGAGCGAGTTGCTCGACCGATGTGATCCCGCCGAGCCCCAGGTGGTCGCCGGACACGTTGAGCACGACGGCGACGTCGTTACGGTCGTAGCCGAGGCCCTCGCGCAGGATCCCGCCGCGCGCGGTCTCGAGCACGGCCAGCTCAACCCGCGGGTGCTGAAGGACCATCCGAGCCGACTTCGGTCCCGACGCGTCGGCCTTGAGGATCAGGCGGTCGTCGACGTAAATGCCGTCCGTCGAGGTCGTCCCGACCGTCCGCCCCGTCCGGCGGAGGACGTGGGAGATCATCCGTACGGTCGTCGTCTTGCCATTGGAGCCGGTCACGGACACGATCGGGATCCGGCTGGGCGTGTCTGGCGGGAACAGTAGATCGAGCAGTGGCCCGGCGACATCGCGCCGTTCGCCTTCCGACGGTGCGACGTGCATGCGGAATCCAGGCGCGGCGTTGACCTCGATCACAGCCCCGCCGACCTCGGCGATCGGCGTGCGGATGTCACTGGCGACGAGATCCACGCCCGCGACGTCGAGCCCGACGACCAATGCCGCCTCCGCAGCGATAGCGGCGTTGTCGGGATGCACGTCGTCGGTGCAGTCGATGGCGATCCCACCGGTGGACATGTTGCCGATATCGGCGAGGAAGGCGACCTGGCCCTCGGCAGGCACGGCGTCGGCGCTCAGTTGCTGCCGCGCCAGCACCCGCTCGGATCGCTCGTCGAATCGAATACGGGTCAACACCGCTTCGTGACCTTCACCGCGACGGGGGTCGGCGTTCGCCCGGTCCACGAGCTGGCGGACGGTGGCGATGCCGTCGCCGATCACGTGGGCAGGCACCCGCTTAGCGGCAGCCACGAGCCGGCCACCGATGACGAGCAGCCGGTAGTCATGGCCGCTCACCTGCCGCTCGACGAGCACCGAGCCCTTCCGCCCCTCGGCCCGGGCCCGCTCGAAGGCGTGCCGGATCTCCGCCACGTCGTGCAAGTCGAGGGACACGCCACGGCCGTGGTTGCCATCGGGCGGTTTCACCGCGACCGGCAGGCCGATCTGCTCCGCAGCCGCGACTGCAGCGTCGGCCGTGCGCACGACCGCCGAGCGCGGTACCGGGACGCCCACGCCCCGCAGGAGGCTCTTTGTGAGCTCCTTGTCGCTCGCCAGGTCGACAGCGACCACGCTCGTCGACGACGAGGTCGTGGCCTTGATGCGCCGCTGGTGCACGCCGTGGCCGAGCTGGACCAGCGACCGGTCGTCCAGGCGGAACGACGGGATGCCGCGGCGTTCCGCCTCGTCCACGACGGCCTGCGTGGATGGTCCCAACCGGAGCCGCCGGGCGAGCCGCAGCAGGTTGTCCATCGCCTGCTTCGGGTCGAACCGGGGCTCCGGCTGGACCAGATGGTTCACCAGGCGCACGGCAAGCTTGCCGGCGGCCAGCCCGACGTCTTCGTTCTCGTAGCTGTAGATGACGTTGTAGCGCCCCTGCTCATCGGCCGCTCGCGTCTTTCCCCGGCGGACGTAGAAGCCGGCGTGTGTCTGGAGCGCGAGGGCCACGTGCTCAGCGACGTGGCCGAGCCAGGTGCCCTCCTCGAGCCGTTCGAGGAAGCCCCCGGGGCGTCGGCGGGAACAGTCGTGGGTGCGCAACTCGGGGACGAGCTCGACAAGGCGCTCGGCGAAGCCTGGCAGCCGGTCCGTCGGCCACTCCTCAAGCGATCCGAGATCGACGAGCAGGTTGATGGCGGGGGCGAATGACCAATAGCTGGGACCGCGATACACCCTGATGCTCACGATCTCAATGTGAGGTGTGGCAGGCGCCACCTCGATAGGAGGTGTGGCAGGCGCCACCTCGATAGGAGGCGTCGTTACCCGCGCCACGATGGGCTCATCCGCGGGCAGGTCGATCGTGACGCCAAGTCGCTCGTCCTGTTGTTGCAGTAACACCCGTCCCCCTTGGTCATCGCCGGTGGCTCAAATTTCCCGTTCCACGATGTCCGGGGCATTTCCGGGCAGCAAGCTATCGGTGAGGCCCGGCCCGTGGTATTTTCCATCGCTCCACGAGGGTGTCCCGCCCTACGTGGAACTTCTGGCGAACATCGCTGTTTCGCGACCCTACCCGGCGGTAATGGGCAGCGGAAGCCCCCTGTAGGCCTAACCCGCGCACGGTTGGCCTAACATATCCCCTATACGGGTGTAACCCGAGCCCCTAACCCGGGTGACGAGCACCACTTAAGTGCTACACATTTTTATGACGCCCGAGACAACCTCCGCTCCAACTCCAGTCCTGCGGTGATCTTTGCTGAACGGGTGGCGAGGTCGAACGCGTACCCGCTCGTCAGAACGTGGATGAGCGCGCCCGTCAGCGCGATTGGCCGTTCGTCGTCTGGGCCGACGTGGCACGTCGCCTGGCCGGCGTCGATGACCGTGACAGCCCCGGCTCCGATTACCTCGAACCGGTCGCCGTCGACGACCAGCGCGGTGTCCTCGTCGATACCGATGCCGAGGTCTTGGGGGAAGCGAGCGACGGCGTCGAGGAGACGAGTCAGCCTGCGGCGCTCGGTGAAGTGCATGTCGATGACCACGCCGGGAAGGAACCCTAGACCAGGCCCGAGCGCAACGGCCGACGCAGAGGGCATCGTGTCGCACTCGCCGAGGATCATGATGCTCGACATCATCGCCGCCCCCGCGCTGGTCCCGGCGATGACTAGGCCCTGCTCGAATTCCTTGTGCAGCCAGGCGCCCACGCGCGACCCGCCGATGACGGCGGCGATGCGGAGCTGGTCGCCACCGGTGAAGAAGACGCCGTCGACGCCGTCGAGGAGCTCGATCGTCTTGGCAGCATTGGCCTCGCGGGTGGTGGCGAGAGGCAGGAACACAACCTTCTCGACGCCGATGGCACGGAATGCCCTGGTGTAGTGGTGACCGACCTCGTGGGGGACCTTCGTCGCGGTCCCGAGGACGGCGATCCGGGCGTGCTCGCCGCCACACAGGTCCCTGAACCGCCGGAGGATCACGGCCCCGCCGGCGCGGTCCTCCGCACCCCCGATAATCACGAGTTGCCCAGCTCGCGCACTCCGCGTCGGCGCGCTCGCAGGCTCAACGCGAGGCGCCGCAGTTGTCTCCGACGAGGCTGCCTCTGCCCACCTGCCTGCCGAGGACTCCGCCAGCATCCCCGCAGCTGCGTCTGCGCCGGTGTGCGGGCGGCTCCGGCTCATCACCTCGAACTCGACTCTGGAGGCCACCTCGGGTCCATGGTGGCCAAGGTCACCATGGTGGGCGCGGGCCCGGCCGCGCGCCACAACCCGCCGACCGGAGTGCGGTCAGCTCCGGCCGCTCTGCAGCAGAGGCGGTCCTGGTGGGTCAACCCGTTCAACCTCTCGTCGTGCGTCCATCGGCCGGCCGTCCCCGTTCCGACATCGGTCGTTTCGTCGTCGATGGTGCCGTCGTTACGGTCCGACGGATAACGGTAACGCTAGAGAGCTAAAGTTGCGCGTCCGGAACGACCCTGTTGCATGCCGATGACGCGCGAGGCGGGCAACGCTAGGGTGTCCGCCTCGCCCACCGGGCCGCGGAGGGGATCTGGCGTGAGCACATTGCAGTACCGGCGGTCACCTCGGCTGACCGCGCCGAAGATGCCCGGTGGTGAGGTTCACCTGGAGCCGCCACCGGAAGTGCCCAGGGTCATCCCGGGCAACATCGTGCAGAAGATCTTGCCGGTGGTGATGATCGCGGCGGTCCTCGGCATGGTGGCGTTCGCCTTCACCACCGGGGACGCCAAGAGCAACCCGACGTTCCTGCTGTTCCCGATCATGATGGTGGTCTCCACCGCCGGGATGTTCGCCGGCGCCGGGCGCGGGGGCGGCCAAGCAAAAGCCGAGATGAACGAGGACCGCAAGGACTACCTGCGCTACCTGGGCCAGATGCGGGAGCGGGCCCGCGAGGCGGCCGAGGAGCAGCGGGTAGCCCTGGAGTGGAGCCATCCAGATCCCGCTGCGCTGTGGTCGATCGCGAGCAGCCGGCGGATGTGGGAGCGTCGCACCGGCGACCAGGACTTCTGCCACGTGCGGATCTGCCGTGGCTCGCAGCGGCTGGCCACCCGGCTGGTGCCGCCGCAGACCGGCCCGGTGGACGAGCTCGAGCCGATCACCACACTGGCCCTGCGCCAGTTCGTCCGGGCTCACTCCATCGTGCCGGATCTGCCGATCTCGCTGTCAGTTCGCGGGTTCGCGGCCATCGGTATCTCCGGCGATCACGCCGCGTCGCGGGGACTGGTCCGCTCGATGGTGGCCCAGCTGGCCACCTTCCACACCCCGGACGACCTGGTCATCGCCGTGGTCACGGCCGGGCGGGCGAAGGCGGACTGGGAGTGGGCGAAGTGGCTGCCGCACGTGCAGCACCCGAGCCGGTTCGATGGCGCCGGGCCGATCCGGATGATGGCCGGGTCGCTGGCCCAGATCGAGGAACTGCTGGGCGAGCAGCTGGGGGACCGCCCACGGTTCTCCCGCACCGCCCCGACGCACGGCGAAGGGCCGCACATCGTGATCGCCATTGACGGTGGAGAGGTCACCGGAGGGGAACAGATCATTCTCGAGGAGGGGCTGGCCGGGGTCACCCTGCTGGACCTCTCGGAGTCGCTGGGCACCCTGACCACCCGCCGTGGGCTGCAGCTTTCCATCGAGGGTGGCGCGCTCGGCGCTCGCGGGGCGACCGGGATCGAGTTCTTCGGGGCCCCCGATTCGCTCGGTGTGGTGGAGGCCGAGGCGGTGGCGCGCGCGCTGGCGCCCTACCGGATCGGCGCTCAAGAGTCCGAAGCCGAGGACCAGCCATTGCTGGCCAATGCAGGACTGCTGGAGCTGCTCGGCCTGCCCGCGGATCCTCAGGTCTTCGACGTCGCACAGGCCTGGCGGCCACGACCGTTCCGGGACCGGCTGAAGGTGCCGATCGGGGTCGGGGAGTTCGGCCAGCCGGTGGAGCTGGACATCAAAGAGGCCGCCCAGGAGGGCATGGGCCCGCACGGACTGTGTGTGGGGGCGACCGGGTCCGGCAAATCGGAGTTCCTGCGTACCCTCGTGCTGGGCATGATCGCCACGCACTCGTCGTCGGTGCTGAACCTGGTGCTGGTCGACTTCAAGGGCGGCGCAACGTTTCTCGGCATGGAGCACGCACCGCACGTGGCGGCAGTGATCACCAACCTCGCCGATGACCTGACCCAGGTCGCTCGCATGCAGGACGCGCTGGCCGGTGAGATGAACCGCCGGCAGGAGTTGCTGCGGACCGCGGGGAACTTCGCCAGTGTCAAGGACTACGAGCGAGCTCGGGAGAACGGCGCCGACCTCGACCCGCTGCCAGCGCTGTTCATCGTGATCGACGAGTTCTCCGAGTTGCTCACCCAGCAGCCGGAGTTCATCGACCTGTTCGTGGCGATCGGCCGGCTCGGCCGCTCGCTGCAGATGCACCTGCTGCTGGCCTCGCAGCGGCTCGAGGAGAGCAAGCTCCGGGGCCTGGACTCGCACCTGTCCTACCGGATCGGGTTGAAGACGTTCTCCGCGGCGGAGTCCCGGGCGGTGCTCGGAGTACCGGACGCCTACGAGCTGCCGCCGGTGCCCGGATCGGGCTACCTCAAGTTCGACACCACGTCGATGGTGCGCTTTAAGGCCGCCTACGTCTCCGGTCCCTACCGGGTTCATGGCGCCGTCGCGGTGTCCAGCCCCGTCGGAGTCAGTCCGGACCGCCGGCCGAGGTTGTTCGTGCCCGACTACGTGGACCTGCCCGAGGAACCCGAGCAGGCCGCCGCCCGTGATCTCGTCGAAGCACCACCCGTACAGCAGGTCAGTGAACCGAGCGTGCTGGACGTCGTGGTGGCTCGGACGCGCGGGCAGGGGCCGCCGGCCCATGAGGTGTGGCTGCCGCCGCTGGACGAGCCGCCCTCGCTGGACCAGCTGCTGCCGCCGCTGTCGGCCACCGAGGACCGTGGGCTGTCCCCGGCCGGGTTCTTCGGCAACGGCCGGCTGGCCGTGCCGGTCGGGATTGTGGACAAACCCTTCGAGCAGCGCCGCGACCTGCTTTGGGCGGACCTGTCCGGCGCGGCGGGCCACGCCGTGGTCACCGGCGGCCCGCAGTCGGGCAAGTCCACCTTGCTGCGCTCGATGCTGATGTCCCTCGCCCTCACCCACACTCCCCAGGAGGTGCAGTTCTTCTGCATCGACTTCGGTGGGGGGACGTTGGCATCGCTGGACGGCCTGCCGCACAGCGGCGGGGTGGCCGGGCGGCTGGAGCCCGACACGGTCCGGCGCATCATCGCCGAGGTGACCGGGCTGCTCGCCGCCCGGGAGAAGCAGTTCCGATCGCTAGGCATCGACTCGATGGCCGACTTTCGGGCCCGCAAGCAGCGCGGGGAGTTGACCGAGGACCCCTTCGGGGATGTGTTCCTGGTGGTCGACGGATGGCACAGCTTCCGTCAGGAGTTCGACATCACCGACCTGGAGATGCGCGTCGTCAACATCGCCACGTTGGGCTTGTCCTACGGGGTGCACGTCCTGATCGGCGCCACCCGGTGGGCTGAGATCCGGCCCGCGCTCAAGGACCTCCTGGGCACCCGTTTCGAGCTGCGTCTTGGTGACCCAGGTGAATCCGACATCGACCGGCGGGTCGCTGTCAACGTGCCGCAGGGTCGCCCGGGGCGGGGGGTGTCCCGGGAGAAGCTGCACTTGCTCACCGCACTGCCCAGGATCGACGCGGTGACCAGCGCGCACGACGTCGGCGCTGGCGTCGCGGACGCAGTGGCGCACATCCGGGGCGCCTGGCACGGCCCCAGCGCGCCACGGGTCCGGCTGCTGCCCGAGCGGATCCCGTACACGCAGCTGCCCGCGGCCGACCCCCAGCACCCGCACCGGATCCCGATCGGGATCAACGAGGCCGAGCTGGCGCCGGTGTATCTGGACTTCGCGGCCGAGCCGCACTTCCTCTGCTTCGCCGATGGGGAGTCCGGAAAGACCAACCTGCTGCGGACCATCGCGCGGGGGATCGTGGACCGATGTACGCCTGAGCAGGCGCGCATCGTGCTGGTCGACTACCGGCGTACGATGCTCGGCTTCCTGGAGTCCGAGCATGTCATCGGATATGGCATAGCCGCCGACGTTCTCACCGCGATCGTCGCTGACGTGCGGGGCTCCATGCTCAAGCGGCTGCCTGGGCCACAGGTGACCCAGCAACAGCTCCGGGACCGCTCCTGGTGGTCCGGTCCCGAGCTCTACATCCTGGTCGACGACTACGACCTGGTGGCCACCCAAGGCGGGGTGAACCCGCTTGCGCCGCTGCTGGAGTTCCTGGCGCAGGCCAAGGACGTGGGACTGCACCTGATCGTCACCCGGCGTTCAGGTGGTGCCGCACGGGGCCTGTTCGAGCCGGTGATCGCCCGGCTGCGGGAGCTGTCCACGCCCGGCATCGTGATGAGCGGCAGCCCCGAGGAGGGCCCGCTGCTCGGCAACGTCAAACCGTCCCCGATGCCCCCCGGCCGAGGCACCCTAGTGACCCGCAAAACCGCCCCCCACCTCACCCAGCTCGCCTGGCTCCCCCCGAGTGACACCTGACGCCGCATTCAGCGGGCTGAGCGGGGCAAACGAGGCGCCAATAACCCCGCTGAGCCCGCTCGATGCGGCTTGGGGGTCGGGTGGCGTGTTCGCGAGTGCAACGTTCTGTAATCTTGTGGTTACGGATGGGAACCGGGGCTGGCGGGGTGGCGTCCCACTGCCGTCAGGTCCACCAAGTAGGAGGAGGCAGTAGATGGCACAGCAGT
>DATDHI010000393.1:0-23382 GCA_036521655.1 Pseudonocardiaceae bacterium
CGGGCGCCACGGGCTGGGCGACTACGAGGCGGGTGCCCATGCGCTGCGCGGGCAGATCGCGCTGGGCCGGGGACAGCCCGACACCGCGCTGGGTTCGGCGGCTAACGCGCTGCTCGCCCTGGATGTCGTCAGCTCGTCCTACCAGCGGGGCCTGGCACTCAGCGACGTTGCCACCCTGCTGGTGCACCTGGGCCTGGAGGATCTCGCCGAACCACTACTGGCTGACGCTCATGCCGACATCACCGCGCATGGACAGCCACGGCACGCACTGATCAGCATCTCGAACCGGGTGCACGCCGCGGTGGTCCGCGGGCTGGGCCTGGAGCGCGCGGGCCTGCCCGACCGGGCCGCTGAGCGCTACCGCGACGCCGCCGGCTGGGCCAGCGGGGGGCTGCGGGACTGGACGGCGGCCGCCCACGACGCGGCGAGGGATCAAGCTCTGGGCGAGGAGTACACCACCGAGATGCACGCCGCGTTGGCGCTGAACGCCGCCGCGACGGCCCGGCATAACGCCCAGCGCAACGCCTGCCGCAATCCCGCAACCCTCCATCGTGCCGCGCTGGAGGGGTTGCTGCCCCGGCTGCATCGCACCGACCGCAGGCTGATCGCGGGCATCGCGCTGTCCCGGCTGCTGTCCCGCGCCGGCGACACCCCCGCGGCGCTGGTGGTGCTCCGCAGCGTCGCGGGCACCGCCCCGAACCGCGACGTGGAGCGGCAGCTCCAGCTGGCAGCGGTGCGCGAGATCGCGCAGCTGCAGGTGGGCTTGGACTCCGATGGTGGCCCGGTGGACCTGCTGCGCGACTACCTCACCAAGGTGGAGTCCGAGCTGTGGGCGCTGCGGATGGCCCGCGGGGAGGCGCTGGTGTCCCGGCTGGCCAACGAGCGGCTGCGCCGGGAGCACGGGCGCCTCTCCGCCCAGGCCTCCCAGGATCCGCTCACCGGGCTGGCCAACCGCCGGGCGATGCAGAAGATGCTCGATGCCCTGCTGGGGCCGGCCGGGGCGGTCCTCGACGTCGCGGTCACCCTGCTGGACCTCGATGGGCTCAAACGGGTGAACGACGACGGCTCGCACGCGGAGGGCGACGAGGCGTTGCGGGCGGTGGCTGCCGTGATGTCCGCCGTGGTGAGGGCCGACGATCTGGTAGCCCGATACGGCGGCGACGAGTTCGTGCTCGTGATGCCCAGAACCAGGACCGCCGAGGCGGTGGCCGCCGCGCAGCGGCTGGTAGACGCGGTGGCCGCGCTACCCCCGAACCGCGGATTCGGGGTCACCGCCTCCGCAGGCGTCGCTGCGGTACCCGCCGGTGCTGCTGCCGACGCCCATCAGCTCCTGGCCGCTGCCGACGCCGCCATGTACCGGGCCAAGCAGGCCGGTGGCAACCGGGTATGCGCTGCCCACTCGTGAGTACGCCGCGCATAGTCTAGGGCCCACTGATCCGCCGTAGTGTAAAGGCAGCACCTCGGATTTTGGTTCCGATGGTCCAGGTTCGAATCCTGGCGGCGGAGCGTCGTCGACCCGGGCCGCGTCAGCGATGTGGCGATGTCCGGTGCGAAACGCCCGGGTGGCATCCAGGTAAACATCCCACCCGACCGGCGCCCGCTGTCGGGGCCCGGCGCCCCGTAGGATCCGCCTACGGGGGATCGACTGCACAGGGACTGGGGAAGGAGCAGGCCGATGCTCCCAGACGGGAGCCTCACGGCGGCGATCGTGCTGGCGGCCGGTAAAGGCACCCGGATGCGCTCGGCGATCCCCAAGGTGCTGCACCCGGTGTCAGGCCGCCCCCTGGTGGAGCATGCGGTACGGGCGGTCGCTGGGCTGGCGCCCCACCACCTTGTGGTGGTCATCGGTCACGGCCGGGACGCGGTCGATGCCCAGCTGGGGACCGTGGCAGGCGCGCTGGGTCGCAAGGTGCTCGCCGCAGTGCAGGACCCGCAACACGGCACCGGCCACGCGGTGTCCTGCGCGCTGGACGTGCTGCCGGCCGGGCTGTCCGGGACAGTTCTGGTCAGCTACGGCGACGTGCCGATGCTGGATAGCGCCACGCTGTCCGGGCTGATCGCCGAGCACCACCGGGCCGAACACGCCATGACCGTGCTGTCGGCGGTGGTCGCAGACCCGACCGGCTACGGACGGCTGCTGCGAGACGCCTCGGGTGCGGTCACCCGGATCGTCGAGCATCGTGACGCCGATCCGTCGCAGCGCGCCATCACCGAGATCAACTCCGGGGTGTACGCCTTCGACGCCGTGGCCCTACGCGCCGCGCTGAACCAGCTCGCCACGTCCAACAGCCAGGGCGAGCTGTATCTCACCGACGTGCTGGGTCTGGTGCGGACCGGCGGGCGATCGGTCGGCGCGCACCCCTGCGCGGACCCGTGGCTGGTGGCCGGCGTGAACGACCGGGTGCAGCTGGCCGCGGTGGGTGCGGAGCTGAACCGGCGGCTGTTGGAGCACTGGATGCGCGCCGGGGTCACCGTCGTCGACCCGGCGTCGGTGTGGGTCGACGCCGACGTCCAACTCGCCCCCGACGTCGTGCTGCATCCCGGCGTACAGCTACACGCGGGCACGACGGTGGATACCGGATCCGCGATCGGGCCGGACTCCACCCTCTCCGGCTGCACCGTCGGTGCGAACGCCACCATCGTCCGCACCCACGCGGTCGGCGCAGTGATCGCCGACGGGGCGCAGATCGGCCCGTTCGCCTACCTGCGGCCGGGCAGCCAGGTCGGCGAGCGGGCTAAGATCGGCACTTTCGTGGAGACCAAGAACGCGCAGCTGGGACCCGGCGCGAAGGTGCCACACCTGAGCTACGTCGGGGACGCGACGATCGGCGAGGGCAGCAACGTCGGCGCGGCCACCGTGTTCGTCAACTACGACGGGGTGGCCAAGCACCGCACCACCGTGGGTGCGCACGCCCGAACCGGGGCGGACAACATGTTCGTCGCTCCGGTGACCATCGGTGACGGCGCCTACACGGCGGCCGGCTCGGTGATCACAGAGGATGTTCCGCCGGGCGCGCTGGCAGTGGCCCGCAGCCACCAGCGCAACGTGGCGGGCTGGGTGGCCAGGCAGCGACCTGGCACCGCAGCCGCCCACGCGGCCGAGCAGGCGGCCGGACCGCCCGCCGGTGCCGATGCGCCCGGCCGCGACGAGACGCAGCAGGAGCGAGAATGAGCCTGTCCACCATGTCAGCGACCCCGAAAAAGAACCTGATGCTGCTCTCCGGGCGTTGCCACCCGGAGCTAGCCGAGGAAGTGGCCAAGCACCTCGACGTCGCCGTCACCCCGCAGTCGGCCTACTCCTTCGCCAACGGTGAGATCTTCGTCCGGTTCGAGGAGTCGGTCCGCGGCTGCGACGCCTTCGCCGTCCAATCCCACGGCGCTCCGATCAACGATGCCATCATGGAGCAGCTGATCATGGTGGATGCCCTCAAGCGGGCGTCGGCCAAGCGGATCACCGCAGTGCTGCCCTTCTGGGGTTACAGCCGCCAGGACAAGAAGCACCGCGGGCGCGAGCCCATCTCCGCCCGGCTCATCGCCGATATGTTCAAGGTGGCCGGGGCGAACCGGATCATGACGGTGGACCTGCACACCTCCCAGATCCAGGGTTTCTTCGACGGTCCGGTGGACCACCTGTTCGCGCTGCCCGTGCTCGCCGATCACATCAAGAACACCTACGCCGGGCGCGAGCTCGCCGTAGTGTCACCGGACTCCGGCCGGGTCCGGCTGGCCGAGCGCTGGGCCGAGACCCTGGGCGGCACGCCACTGGCCTTCATCCACAAGACCCGCGACCCCCGCCGGCCCAACGAGGCCGTCGCCAACCGGGTGGTCGGCGACATCGACGGCCGGCTCTGCGTCGTGATCGACGACATGATCGACACCGGTGGCACGGTGGCCAGTGCCGTGCAGGCGCTGCTCGAGGACGGCGCCACCGACGTGGTGGTTGCCGCCACCCACGCGGTGCTGTCCGGTGCGGCGACCACACGGCTGTCCGCCTGCGGTGCCCGCGAGATCATCTTCACCGACACGCTGCCCATCCCGGACGAGAAGCGATTCACTGGGATGACCGTGCTGCCCATCGCGCCGCTGCTGGCCCGCGCGATCCACGAGGTCTTCGAGGATGGCTCGGTGACCAGCCTGTTCGACGGCAACGCCTAACCCCACCCCCCGGTGTGTCGTGCTCCAGTGCCCCGTGTGTCGTGCCGTGGTGCCCGGTGTGTCGTGCTCCAGTGCCGGCCGTGTGTCGTGCTCCAGTGCCCCGTGTGTCGTGCCGTGATGAGCACACCCCGGGGTCAAGCCAACCAGCACGGCCCGCCTATACTCCCAGCGTTGCCTCGGCGAGGGAGAGCCAGCGCTCTTCGTGATCTACGCGGCGGTGTCGTGCTTCGCGCGCCCGTACCCGATCACGAGGACGCGGGCCGCCACCGCCACCGACCCGCCGATTTTGGATCCGGCGTCCCGCGCACGGGCGTCACGCCTCCAAGCCCCGAAGGAGTTCACCGTGTCCGAGGTCCGCCTCGCTGCCGAGCCACGCACCGAGTTCGGCAAGGGCGCCGCCCGCCGCACCCGACGCGACGGCAAGATACCTGCGGTGCTCTACGGCCACGGTAGCGACCCGCAACATGTGGCACTGCCGGCCCTGGAGTTCGCCAGAGTGGTGCGCGAACAGGGCAACAACGCAGTCCTGAGCCTCGACCTGGGCGGTCGACCGCAGCTAGCGCTGACAAAGACTGTCACCGTCCATCCGATTCGGCAGTACATCGAGCACGTCGACCTGCTGCTCGTCCGGCGCGGCGAGAAAGTAGTGGTCGAAATCCACATCGTCGTCACCGGCAACGCCGCCCCGGACACCCTGATCACCCAGGACCTGGGAACCTTGCAGGTCGAGGCCGACGCGCTGGCGATCCCAGATGAGATCGAGATCTCGGTGGAGGGTGCCGCAGTCGGCACTCAGCTGCTGGCCGGCGATGTCGCCCTGCCGCCCGGCGTGGAGCTGCGGACCGATCCCGAGTCCCTCGTGGTCAACGTCGTCGCCGCCCCGACCGCCGAAGACCTCGCGACCGAGGGCGCCGTGGAGGATGAGACGGCCCCCGTATCTGGGGATGCCGACGCTGCAGATCAGCAGACCTGAGGCTGGCCTTCTTGGATGACACCATGACCGCTGACGGTGTGACCGGGGAGGTCGCGCTGGTCGTGGGGCTGGGCAATCCGGGCCCTGGCTATGCCGGTAACCGGCACAACGCCGGTTTCATGGTGGTCGACGAGCTGGCCAAGCGGGTAGGCGGACGTTTCAGGCCGCACAAGGCTGGAGCTGACGTTCTTGAGACCCGGCTGGCCGGGCGACGTGCTGTGCTGGGCCGTCCGCGCTCCTTCATGAACATCTCCGGGTCGCCGGTCGCCGGGACCGCGCGGTTCTTCAAGGTCCCGGCGGCCGATGTGGTGGTCGTGCACGACGACCTGGACCTCGACTACGGGGTGCTCAAGCTCAAGCGTGGCGGCGGCGAGGGTGGTCACAACGGGCTGCGCTCGATCTCGGCATCGCTGGGCAGCAGGGACTACCTGAGGGTGCGCTTCGGTATCGGCCGCCCCCCGGGCCGGATGGATCCGACCGATTTCGTATTGCGCGACTTCTCCGCTGTGGAGCGCCGCGAGCTGGAGCTGCTGGTGGTCCGCTGCGCCGACGCGGTCGAGCAGCTGCTCACCCAGGGGCTGGCCGCTACCCAGAACCGGGTGCACTGACGCCGGGCACCGGGACACGACACGCGGGGGCGCGTGGGATTATGGGAGGTGGTCGGCGATGCGGTCCTTGGCGGCGGCTCGGCGCAGCTTTCCCGACGGGGTCTTGGGCAATGCGGCGGGCGGCAGTACCACCACCGCACCGGGTCGCAGGCCGATCGCCTCGACCACCCGGGAGATGACGTCCTTGCGCAGGATGCGCTCAGCGTCGACATCCCCGGCCCGGTGGGACTCGACGGCCACCGCGAAGGACTCACGACGCGCGCCGGCGTCGATCCGAACCGCCACCGCGTTACCCGGGCGCACCCCCTCGACCAGTCCCGCGGCTCGCTCGATGTCAGTGGGATAGACGTTGCGCCCGCCCATGATGATGACGTCCTTGCGCCGCCCGCAGACCACCACGTCGCCCTCGGCGACGTAGCCCTCGTCCCCGGTGTCCAGCCATCCGTCGGGATCCTGCGTGGGCTGCGATCCTCCGACGGTGAGGTACTCGCGGGTCACCGACTCGCCCCGCAGCCGGATCCGGCCGACCTCACGCTCGGCCAGCAGGCCACCGTCCTCGGCGACGACCTGCACCTCCAGCCCCGGCAGCGGTGGCCCGAGCCGGGGAAAGGCCCGGACGGGGGCACCGGAGTGACCAGCCTGGACGGCACGGCGGCGGCCCTCCAGCGCATCGGCGTCCACAGTGTCCACCTGCATACCGTGATCACAGGGAGCGAAGGAGACCCCGAGCGTGGTCTCCGCCATCCCGTAAGCGCACACCATGCAGCTCTCCCGCAGCCCGAACCGCGCTCCCGCTTCGGTGAATGCCCGCACCGCGGCCGGCTCGATGGGCTCCGCACCGTTGAGCGCGAAGCGCAGCGTGGAGAGGTCAAGCTCCGCCTCAGCACCGGTCAGCCGCCGGGCCAGCAGGGCGTAGGCGAAGTTCGGTGCTGCGGTGACCGTCCCCCGGTGCCGGCTGATCAGCTCGGCCCACAGTAGCGGGCGGGACATGAAGTCAGCCGGGGTCACCTTCACCAGCTCCAGGCCCAGCGCCATCGGCACGGTGAGGAACCCGACCATGCCCATGTCGTGGAACAGCGGCAGCCAGGAGACCATGACGTCGTTGTCCGGGTCGAGGTCGGCGGCCTGCGCCATCGCCATCATGTTCGCGTAGAGGTTGCCGTGGGTGATCCGGACCGCCTTGGGCTCGGCGGTGGAGCCGGACGTGAGCTGAAGCAGGGCGGTGTCGTCCTCGCCGACCGGCACCGGGGCGGCAAGCGGCGGCACGAGCGGATCGTGCAGGTCGGCGAGCCTCAGGTACCCGATGCCGCTGGAGTCGAGCAGCGGCCCGAGCCCGTCGAAGGGCGGCCCGAGGAGCACGAGCTTGGCGCCGATCATGCCGAGCACGGTCACGGTGTCCGCGGCCCAGGCGGCCAGGTCCGCCCGGGGTGTGGGTTGGTGCAGCATCGTCACGCTGCCGCCGGACAGCCACACGCCCTGCGCTGCGGGAGCGATCAGCGCCGGGTCGGCGGCCAGCACCGCGACCGCATCACCCCGCCCGACAGGGCGAACGGAGCCCAGCCCCATCAGGGTCGCGGCGGCGCGGAGAGCCTGGTTGTGGATCTCCGTCCAGGTGAGCCGCCGCGGCTCGGTAGGTTCACCGGTAGTGATACCGCGATCCGATCTAGCCGGCGAATCGGGCGCGCAATGGGTCAGCAGGGTGTCGACGAACTTACTCACGTCTGAGCAGCTTACGGGCTGTGCTGGGCAACAGTCCGCCGTTCTCATTACCCGGCTGTTTCGGCTAATTGCAGCCAGCGGGTCTCCAGGTTGTCCTTCTCGGCGAGCACCTCGCGCAGCTCGCCATCCAGCTCGAGGAACGCAGCGGGGTCCGCGGCCTGTTCGGCGATCCGGTGCTGCAGGTCGGCCTCCCGCCCCGCCAACCGCTCCAGCTGCCGTTCCAACCGGGCCAGCTCCTTGCGGGCAGCACGCGCCTCGGCGACCGCAGTCGGTGCTCCGGTTCTGGCAGCGACCGGCAGGGCCACCTCAGACGCGCCGTCGCGGCGCTGCAGGTACTCCTCGATGCCGCCGGGCAGATGGGTGATCCGCCCATCACCGAGCATCCCCACCACGATGTCGCAGACCCGTTCAATGAGGTAGCGGTCGTGCGAGACGACGACCAGTGAGCCGGGCCAGCCGTCCAGCAGATCCTCCAGCTGCGCCAAGGTGTCGATGTCCAGGTCGTTGGTGGGCTCGTCGAGCAGCAGCACGTTCGGCTCGGCCATCAACAGCCGGGTCAGCTGCAGCCGGCGCCGCTCCCCGCCGGACAGCTCGGCCACCGGGGTCCACTGCCGCGAGGTCGGGAACCCGAGCCGCTCAGCCAGCTGCGACGCGGAGAGCTCCTGGCGGCCGAGCGTCACCCGACCGGCGACCTCCTGCACCGCTTCCAGGACCCTGAGCGATTCGGGCAGGTCCTCCAGTTCCTGGTGCAGGTGCGCCAGCCGGACGGTCTGGCCCTGCGCTCTCCGGCCGGCGTCGGGGCGGCCAGCATGGGGCAGGGGCTCCCCCGCGAGCACCCGCAGCAGCGTGGTCTTGCCCGATCCGTTGACCCCGACCAGGCCGATGCGCTCGCCAGGCCCGATCCGCCAGGTCTGGGCGTCAAGCAGCCGGCGGCCGGCCACCGTCACCGTGACGTCCTCGAGTTCCAGCACGGTGCGGCCCAGCCGGCGCCGGGCGAACGCGAGCAGCTCAACGGTATCCCGTGGGGCGGGCACGTCGGCGATCAGCGCCTCGGCGGCCTCGATCCGGTAGCGCGGCTTGGAGCTGCGCGCCGGCGGCCCACGGCGCAACCAGGCGAGCTCCTTGCGGGCCAGGTTGCGCCGGCGATCCTCGGCCGCCACGGCCAGCTGGGCCCGCTGCGCCCGGGCATAGACCCAGTCCGCGTAGCCACCGTCGTAGCCGTCCACCCGGCCGTCGACGACCTCCCAGGTCCGGGTGCACACAGTATCCAGGAACCACCGATCGTGGGTCACTACCACCACCGCGCAACGCCGCGCCAGCAGGTGTTCAGCGAGCCACCGCACACCCTCGACGTCGAGGTGGTTGGTCGGCTCGTCGAGCACTATCAGGTCCAGCTCACGCACCAGTGCGGTGGCCAGCGCGACCCGGCGCCGCTCCCCACCGGAGAGCCCGGCCACTGGCCGGTCCAACCACGATGCGGTGAGGAGCCCCAGGCTGGTCAGACCTAGCCCGCTGAGCAGCCCGCGCACCCGGGGGTTGGCGGCCCATTCGTGCTCGGCGGCGGTTCCATCCAGCACTGCCTGCCCGACGGTGAGCTGCTCGGGCAGCTCCGTGCGCTGGGTCACCACGGCTATGCGCAGGTCCCTGGCCTGGCTTACCCGGCCGGCGTCCGGTGTCTCGATCCCGGCGAGCACCTCAAGCAGGGTGGTCTTGCCGCCTCCATTGAGTCCGACGACACCGATCCGGTCGCGCTGGGTAACACCGAGCGAGACACCGGACAGCAGTGGGCGGACCCCATAGGACTTCCAGACCGCCTCCAGGTTGACCAGGTTGGCCATCAGGCGCGCGCGAGGGATTCTGGCGGCGGTGGCACCGGGCCCGGCTCCTCCACGATCCGGGCACCGGGCACCGGGCCGCTGGCTACCCGGACGGTGCGGCACACACCAGCGCCGGCGAGCTCGGCGGCCACCCGGACCGCGGCGTCGGCGTTGGTGCACAGGAACGCGCAGGTCGGGCCGGATCCCGACACCATCCCGGCCAGCGCACCGGCGTCCACCCCGGCGCGCAGGGTGCGGCGTAGCGCGGGGCGTAGCGAGACCGCCGCGGCCTGCAGGTCGTTGCCGAGCAGCAGGGCGAGCTGCCTGGGATCACCCGAAGCCAGCGCCTCCAGCAGCGGCTGGACGTCGCCGAGCCGCGGTATCGGGGAACCCTGCGCTCGCAGCCGATCCAGCTCCGCGTAGACATCCGGAGTGTTCAGACCGCCGCGGTCCAGGGCGACAACCCAGTGGAACGTGTGCCGGGCCAGGACCGGCACGAGCGTCTCGCCCCGCCCGGTGCCCAGCGCTGTGCCGCCGTTGAGTGCGAACGGCACGTCGCTGCCCAGCCGGGCCGCGAGCCGGGCAAGCTCCTCGCGGCTGATATCCAGGCGCCACAGCCCGGCCAGCGCGACCAGGGTGCCAGCGGCGTCGGCACTGCCACCGGCCATCCCGCCCGCCACCGGGATGGCCTTGCGCAGCACGACCCGCACGGCCGGCCGCCGACCGGAGTGCTTGGCCAGCGCGAGCACCGCGCGCCAGGCAAGGTTGCGGTGGTCGGTGGGCACGCCCCCGGCGCCCTCGCCGTGTACCTGCACTCCAGGCGTATCGACGGGAGGCGCATCGGCGGCCGCGACGGTCACTTCATCGGTCACCGACAGTGCCTGAAACACGCTGACCAGCTCGTGATAGCCGTCCCGGCGCAGCTCGCCCACGGCCAGGTGCAGGTTGACCTTGGCCGGGACGCGCACGGTGACCGGTTGCGGCACGACGGCAAGCACCGCACCAGGGTACGGGTCGTCTGTGGACAACCCGTGAATGGCAATGCGACCTATAGCCCGTATCGCCGCTCACAAGCGATTTTCGCAAAGTCACTGATGGTGAGCTGCTCACCGCGAACGGCGGGATCCACCCCGGCCGCGCGCAGCACCCGCTCGGCGTCGGCGGAGGAGCCGGCCCAACCACTCAGGGCAGCTCGCAACGTCTTACGGCGTTGCGCGAAAGCCGCATCGACCAGCGCGAACACCTCATCTCTGGGCACCGTGGAGGGCGGCGCGCGCCGCTGCAGGGCGACCAGGCCGGAATCCACGTTCGGCACCGGCCAGAACACCCCTCGGGGCACCGGACCGGCCCGCCGCACATCGGCGTACCAGGCCGCCTTCACGCTGGGTACGCCGTAGCTGCGGGTGCCTGGCGCGGCGGCCAGCCGGTCGGCCACCTCGGCCTGCACCATCACCAGTGCGCGGCGCAGGCTCGGCAGCTCGGCCAGCAGGTGCAGCAGCACCGGGACGCCCACGTTGTAGGGCAGGTTCGCGACCAGCGCGGTGGGTTGCACACCACCGGCCGCCTCGACGATCTGCGCCCGCCCTACCCGCAACGCGTCGGCAGTCAGCACCCGCAGCGCGCCGGTGCTGACCGGGGCCCGGTCGGCCACCGTGGCCGGTAGCGCACCAGCCAGTAGCGGGTCCACCTCCACCGCCAGCACCCTGTTCGCCGCACCGAGCAGGGCCAGCGTGAGCGAGCCCAGCCCGGGCCCGACCTCGAGGACCACGTCGTCCGCGGCGAGGTTGGCGGTCGCCACGATCCGGCGCACCGTGTTGGCGTCATGCACGAAGTTCTGCCCGAGCCGCTTGGTCGGGCGCAGCCCCAGCTGATCGGCCAGCTTGCGCAGGTCGGCCGGCCCCAGCAAGGCTGGCGCGGCGGCGCGGTCGTTCACCCGGTCAGGCTAGCCCCAGCCGCGCCGAGCAAGTCGGCCATGCGCCGTAGCTGCCGCGGTTGTTGCGCACCCTCTGCGCGACCGCGATCTGCTGCTCACGGCTGGCCTGACTCGGGTAGGTGGCGTACTGGTCACCACCGTTGGCGCTCCAGGTTCCCTTGTCGAACTGCAGGCCGCCGTAGTAGCCGTTGCCCGAGTTGGTGGCCCAGTTCCCGCCGGACTCGCATTGGGCGATGCGGTCCCACACCGTGCCGTCAGCGCCGATCGCGGCGGTGGACCCCGTCGTGCCGACCCGGATCCGGGCCGGGATCGCCGGCGTGAGCGGCTGGGCGCTGAGTGCCTTGCGGCCGGCCTCCGTGCCGTTTCTCAGGGTGACCTGGTAGGTGACCAATTCCTCGCCCGGTTTCCCGGGGTCATCCACAACCTGGCTCCCGGCGGGCAGCCGGCGATCCTGGATCTTCGTCACCGGGGGCGGAACCGGCCGCCGCTCCTGGCGCTGCTCGGTCCGGATCCGGAGGACCTCCACGGTCATCCCGGGCAGCACTGGCGACGTGCCGGCGGGTGTAACCGTGTCCAGACCCTGCAGCGGCACGCCCTGCTCGGTGAGTAGGTCAGAGACGGACAGCGCGGCCGAGCGGACATCACGGGCCGGCACACCGCCGTCAAGCAGGGTGATCGGCTTGGAGATGCGCACCACCAGCGCCATGCCCTCCAGCGGGATGCGCCGGGACCGATCAGTCGACAGCTCCATCTCCTGAGTGTGCATCCCCAGCTGTTGCAGCGCGTCGTCGACGGTGAGCCCGGTGGTCCAGACGTCGTGCTGGGCCCCGTCGACGGTCAGGGTGAGCGGCCGGCCACGGGTGAGCACGACCCGGCTGCCGTCGGCGATCGCGCTGGTCGCGGACGGGGCCAGGCTGTCCTTATTCTCTGCCCGCAGTCCTGCGGATTCCAACGCCCCCGACACCGAGGTCGCGAATGTGTGGATGGTCTGCTGTTCCCCGTCCACCTCCACGGTAATGGTCTTGTCCATGCTGAGAGCTGAAGCTGTGCCGATGGCCAGCGCCAGGGCGGAGGTCACGATGGCGCCCCGGACGAACGTGCGAGTGGTCACCAGTGTCCAGTCGTCGCAGGTCCGGGCAGGGGAGAGCACGAGAACGCGCAGGAGCGCACGCCAGTAGTCGCCTACCTATCGCCAGCGGCAGGCTCACCCACGTTGTTGGCAAACTGGGCGGCCACATCGCCACCCACGTCACCCAACGTGCTCGCACCCGGGGAGTTCCCCACCCCGGCTGAAGGTGACGGAACGGTAACTGCTCGTGTCAACAGAGCAAAAGGACCTCGGCGCGAGTGTCGCCGATCGGGCGATCAGAATCGGTCAGCGGTATCTGTTGGGGTGAACTTTGGGCGCAGGCGCGCGAGGCCGAAGACCCGCTCGGCGGTCGCGGAACTCGATACTGCCAGCTCCGCGACGTCTTGCCCGCGTAGCGCGGCCAGATCGCGGACGGTGTAGGGCAGGTTGACCGGCTCGTTGGGTCTGCCGCGGTGCGGATGCGGGGTGAGATATGGGGCGTCGGTCTCCACCAGCAACTGCCCGTCGGGCACGAGCACCGCCGCCGCACGCAGAGCCCTGGCGTTGCGGAACGTCACGGTGCCGGAGAAGGACAGCACGTAGCCGGCCTCTACGCATACCCGCGCCATCGCCGCGTCGCCGGAGAAGCAGTGGAACACGACTGTTTCCGGCGGACCTTCTTGATCCAGCACCGCCAGCACGTCGTGATGGGCGTCGCGGTCGTGGATCATCAGCGGCTTGCCGACCCGCTTGGCCAGGTCGATATGCCAGCGGTAGGCCTCGCGCTGCACTTCGGGCGATGCGACGTCCGGGTTGTGCCGGGGCCAGTAGTAGTCCAGACCGGTCTCCCCCACCGCGACTACCCGCGATGTCATGGCGAGCCCTTCCAGCTCGGCCCTGTCCGCGTCGGTCATGGTCGACGTGCGCGTGGGGTGCAGCGCGGTCGCCGCAAAAACCCGGTCGTCCCAGCCTGCGGCCTGCACCACCCAGCGCGCCGCCGCCATGTCGTCGGCCACCGTGACGACGCTGGCCACCCCGACCGCTGAGGCCCGGTCCAGCGCCGCACAAACCCCCGCCCGATCCGTAGCACCACAAGCATCCAGATGCGTATGCGCGTCCACCACCGACGCAGGCAACGCCTCCGGCGCAGGCGGCAACTCGATCACATCGGCTCCTGATCCGCATTCAGCAGGCTCAGCGGGGTTATCGGGGCGGGATTACCCCGCTGAGCCCGCTGAATGCGTCAATGCTGGATGGGGGCCCAGGAGGGGCCGGTGTCGCCCAGGGCGGGGTTCAGTTTGGGGAAGAGGGGGGTGGGTTTCTCCAGGGGGCGGCCTACCTCGATGGGCACGGTGGTCCAGCGGGCCTGCTCGGCGGCGTAGTCCCCGGTGAGCACGGGATAGTCTGGGCCGCTGCCCTCGACGAGCTCAGCGACCTCCCTGATCTCCGGCTGAGCCGACCAGATCCCGGTGCCGCCGAGCTGCTTGTGCACCTGCTGCGCGGCGTGCGGCAGGAACGGAGTGAGCAGCGTGTTGGCGTCGGAGACGATCTGCAGCGCGGTGTGCAGGATGGTGTCCCGGCGCTCGGGGTCGTCGGCGCGCTTCCAGGGTTGCTGATCGGACAGGTACTTGTTCGCCGCGCTGACCACTCGCATCGCCTCGCTGATCGCGGCTTTGAAGCGGTTGCGCTCCAGCAGCCTGCCGACGGTGTCGAAGGCCGCGCGGGAGGCTGCAAGCAGCTCGGAGTCGACCGCCTGCAGGGCTGCCGGCCGAGGCACCGCCCCGACGTTGCGGTGCGCCATCGCGACCGAGCGGTTGACCAGGTTGCCCCATTCGTTGGCCAGCTCGAAGTTGACCCGGCGGACGAACTCATCCCAGGTGAAGTCGGTGTCCTGAGTCTCGGGACCGGCTACCGAGATGAAGTAGCGCAGGGTGTCCGGGCCGAACTCCCGCAGGAAGTCCCCGACGTAGATCACCGTGCCGCGGGAGGTGGAGAACTTCGAGCCGCTCATGGTGAGGAACTCGCTGGAGACGACCTCGGTGGGCAGGTTCAGCGTGCCGAACACCCCCGGCGCACCGCCGCGATCACCGGCGCCGTTCTGGCCGAGCAGCATGGCGGGCCAGATCTGCGAGTGGAAGGTGATGTTGTCCTTGCCCATGAAGTAGTACGAACGGGAGTCCGGGTCACACCACCACGCCTTCCAGGCGTCCGGGTCACCCGAGCGCACCGCCCACTCCACCGACGCCGACAGGTACCCGATGACCGCATCGAACCAGACATAGAACCGCTTCATCGGGGCGTCGCGCCAACCGTCCAGCGGTACCCGCACACCCCAGTCGAGGTCGCGGGTGATCGGGCGCGGACGCAGGTCATCGAGTAGGTTCAGCGAGAACTTGAGCACGTTGGAGCGCCACTCGGTGCGGGTGGACAGCCACGAGCCGAGCGCGCCGGTGAACGCCGGCAGGTCCAGGAACAGGTGCTCGGTCTCGACGAAGTCCGGTTTCTCACCGTTGATCCGGGACCGCGGGTTGATCAAGTCGACCGGGTCGAGCTGGTTGCCACAGTTGTCGCACTGGTCGCCGCGCGCGCAGTCGTAACCACAGATCGGGCAGGTGCCCTCGATGTAGCGGTCCGGCAGGGTACGCCCGGTGGATGGGCTGATCGCGCCGAGCGCGCTACGCGTGAGCACGTAGCCGTTGCGGTACAACGCGAGGAACAGCTCCTGCACCACCCGGTGGTGGTTGGCGGTGGTGGTCCGGGTGAACAGGTCGTAGGACAGCCCCAGACCCTGCAGATCTCCCACGATCATGCGGTTGTACTTGTCGGCGAGCTCACGAGGAGTGACTCCCTCAGCGTCCGCCTGCACCTGGATGGGGGTGCCGTTCTCATCAGTTCCCGAGATCATGAGCACCCGGTTGCCGGCCATCCGCTGGTAGCGGGAGAAGATGTCGGAGGGGACACCGAAGCCGGAGACGTGGCCGATATGCCGTGGTCCGTTGGCGTAGGGCCACGCCACGGCAGTCAGGACGGGTGCGTTCATACCCGCCAGCCTATGGGCCACCCGCAATGCCGTTGCGCAGCCCTGCTGTTCCCGAGCCTGAAAGCAGCCACACTCGTGAGACCTCAAATGGCGGCGACGCCGTCCTGCCAGGTGATTCGCAGTTGGTCCTCGACGGTCGCGAACTGTGCATCGAGGACGTCGGAACGCACCACGCCTGCAGCATCGGCGCTGACTGGGAGCAGCCGGTCACCGACGGCCCGTAGCAGCTCGACCCAGCGACCTTCGGGATGGACGATCAGCATCTCACGCACCCCGAGCGCGGCATAGAAGCCGATCTTCTCGTAGGTCTCATCACCCTTGGACCGGATCTCGACGACCAGCTCCGCGCCCTCCGCGCCGCGCTCGGATTCGTGCTCCGGACGGCAGTAGAGCTGGTCAGGTACCCGGTAGTCGTCTGCGGTGCGGAACAGGCCAGTCTCGAAGTAGGGGCGCAGTCCACGGCGCTTGGCCAGCGGTCCGAGTACCAGGAACAGTTCCCCGCCAACCTGCTGATGCGGACCCCCGGGCGGCGGCACCATGTGCAGGACTCCGTTCCACACCTCGTCGCGCCCGTCAAGTTCCAACCGGCGGCGCTCGGCGAGCATCGCCTCCGGAACCTCGAGCAGCACGGCCCTCATGGAGTGCAGGGTAATCGAATGCACAGCTGAACACCCTGCACGCCAGGGGCGAGAAGATGTTCCGGTGGTGCGGCTCCCGTTCGTCGCGCGGGCCGGTGTCGTGGCCGACATCGGTACGGCGCTCGACGCTGCCCGGCGCTCGACGGGCGCCCTATTGCTGATCACCGGAGAGCCGGGGGTCGGCAAGAGCAGGGTGGCGGAGGAGGTCGCGGCTCGGGCTGGCTGGTACGCCCGGGAGATGCTGCGCGGAGACGTCAGGCTCTCAGGTCAGCCGGCGAGGTGGCGCCAGAGGAACTCGTAGGCCAGGGCGGACATGAAGGCCGCCTGCTCGTTGTCCGCCGCGCCGCCGTGACCGCCTTCGATGTTCTCGTAATAGCTGACCGGCAGGCCGTACTCGCGCATCCGGGCGACCAGCTTGCGAGCATGCCCGGGGTGCACCCGGTCGTCGCGGGTGGAGGTGGTGAGTAGCGTCGGCGGGTAGCGGCGGCCGGCGCGCAGCTGGTGGTACGGCGAGAAGCGCAGCAGGTGCTCGCGTTCGGCCGGGTCGTCGGGGTCGCCGTACTCAGCGGTCCAGGAGGCGCCGGCCAGCAGCAGGTGGTAGCGCAGCATGTCCAGCAGCGGACACGCGGCGACGATGGCGCCGAACAGTTCCGGGTAGCGGGTGAGCATGACGCCCATCAGCAGCCCACCGTTGCTGCCGCCCTGCGCACCGAGTCGGGGCGGCGTGGTGAGGCCGCGGGTGACCAGATCTCGTGCCACGGCGGCGAAGTCCTCGTAGACGAGGTGGCGGTCGCCCTTGAGGGCCGCGGAATGCCAGCGAGGGCCGTACTCGCCCCCACCCCGGATGTTGGCGCTGACGTAGCAGCCGCCGCGGGCCAGCCAGGCCCGGCCCCGGGCACCGCCGTAGCCGGGTTGCAGAGAGATCTCGAAGCCGCCGTAGCCGTACAGCAGCGTGGGCCAGCCGCCGGGCGGCACGGCTGAGTCCCGTGTCACCACGAAGTACGGGATCCGGGTGCCGTCGTCGGAGACCGCGAAGTGCTGGCGCACGGCGAGATCGGCGCCGTCGAAGAACGATGGTGCCTGCTTGAGCGCGACGGCCGGGCTGGCGCCGATGGTCCCGATGGTCCCGATGGTCCCGATGGCCAGTGTGGACGGGGTCAGGAAGCCGTCGACGTTGAGCAGGTACTCATCGTCGGTGTCCGAATCGGTGCCGTGCGCGCCCGCGCGGCACAGCGGCGGCGTGCCGGTCAGCGGCGTGGCGCGCCAGTCCTGCGCTGGTGTCAGTACCGAGAGGTGGCTGACCACGTCGCACATCACGTCGAGAATCAGGTGGTGGCGGGTCCAGCTGTAGCCGGACAGCGAGGTCCGCTCGTCAGGGGTGAACAGCACCCGCAACCCGGCGCCGGGACCGCGAGCCACGAACTCCTCGAAGTCGGCGACCAGCAGGCAGCCCGCCGGGTGCGTCTGGCCGACCGTCCACTCGCTGCGCAGCTCGATCAGCAGCCACTGCCGGTGGACGCCGACGATCGCATCCTCGGGCACCTCGACGCGCCGCAGCCGGTCACCGCAACGGAGGTATCGCTGGGAACGGTAGAAGTCCAGTGTCCGCAGGACGAAGTCGCGCTCGAATCCCTCGGTGTCGTCGTGGTAAGCGGACACGCTGATGTCGTCGGGCTTGCCCTCGTACACCAGCTCAGCGTCGGCTAGCGGTGTGCCGCGCCGCCACTGCCGGACGAAGCGCGGATACCCGCTGGTGGTGAGCGTTCCGGGCCCGAAGTCGGTACCGACATAAATGGTGTCGGCATCGATCCAACCCACTGCGGACTTCGCCTCGGGCAGCTGGAAACCGTCGGTGACGAACTCGCGGCGCTCGATGTCGAACTCCCGCACCACTGCCGCGTCCGCGCCACCCCGCGACAGCGAGACCAGCGCCCGCCGGTACTGCGTCCCCCGGTCTTGGGGCCGCAGGCACTGCGCACCGTGGTAGACCCAGTTCTCGTCCTCGTCGCGGGCCAGCGCGTCCACGTCGAGCAGGATCTCCCAGTCCGGCTGCTCCTTGCGGTACTCAGCGAGCGTGGTGCGCCGCCACAGGCCACGGGGGTGCTCGCGATCCCGCCAGAAGTTGTACCGGTACTCGCCGCGCCGGCTGATGTACGGGATCCGGTCCGTCGAGTCGAGCACCTCGCGGATCTCGGCACGCAACGCCTCGAATCGGGACCCGCCGGTCAGCTCCGCGACGGTCTCGGCGTTGCGCTCCCGCACCCAGGACAGCGCGCGCTCACCGGCCACGTCCTCCAGCCACCGGTACGGGTCGTCCACGTCCGTCACCTTGGCGGGTGCTGTAACCGGCGATTCGGGCCACAGCCCTCGGTTGTCAGGCCGCATCCCGACGGCCGCTGAGAACGCGGATCACCGCCAGCACCTCGTCTTCAGTGAGGTCATAGTCGGTCGCGATATCCTCGGGTTTCTCCCCAGCGAGGAACTGGCGCATAACATCTTTCGTGCGCACCTTCGACCGCTCGAACACCGGCTTACCGTAGCCGAATCTCGGATCGAGGATGACGTCCGCATTCGCTTGTCGATAGGACCGCAATCGCAATCGCACTGGAAATCCATCAGGCGCCCACTCTAGATAAGTCAGATGGTCATCGACCACCTTGGGTAGGAGTAGTTGCCCGTCTCGTACCCTGACCCACTGTGGAGCGTCTGTCCGGCGGGCAACATCACGGAAGACTGAGCGACCGTCGTGGGCCAGTCGCTCTTTAATCAGCGCATACTCACCGAGTTCTTCTTGCAGCGAGCGAGTGACCCGGGCGATCTCCGTCGACGGCAGGCCGGACAGCCGCAGGCCACGCAGAACCTGGGCCTCAGCGACGCCAGCGAGAGGCAGTGTGGGAGCCCCACGACGAAGCGGCGCCACGGAGTGGACCAGTTCGCGGGTCTTCCAGTCTTTGACGGTGGAGGGCGAGATCAGCAAGTTCCGACCCGCCTCCGTCACCGTCAACAGCGGCGCCAAGAACCGCGCATCGTCCTCGCCCGGAGTGTCGGGCAACTCTCGGAGCAGAGGATCATACATCGGCGACGTCATCTTCCCAGGTAAACACGGAGCCGACCGTCAACGGTGGTGAACCGCGCACCGAGTACCTCAGAACGCGCCCAACCTCAGTTGCGCCCTCGGCACAACGGGCCTCGCACCCGACAGACATTACACCCGACACCCACACGACATAGCCTGCGAATGCTCACCAGCCTGCTCGTCCCGACGGCAGGCACCGCCACGGTAGCCCGCTGCATCGGCTCCGGGTTCGCCCTCGCCGGCGACATGGATGTTGTCGGAGCGTGAGTTTCTGCTGCGACGACGACAAGCATCCGTGTGTACCGCCGGACAGAATGACGCAGTGACCACGGTGCGGGCGCTGGACGGGGACACCCAGGCATGGGATGTGCTGCGGAGACTGGCGCGGCGGTCCCGTCGGCGCGGGTTGCCCCTTCCTGCCGCGCTGATCGGGGACTGGTTCGGCGGGTCGGCCGTGATCGCCCCCTCGGTCCGGATCCTGCCGTTACCTGCAGTCCCAGCCTTTCCGCGAGCGTGCACTGGGCAGGGCGGCGGGCCGGTCGGGGGCGGCTGGATCGGCTACCTCGGCTACGGGCTGACCGATCCGCGGCCCGCCGCGCGCCGGCTCCCGCTTGCGGCCGGGGGTTGGGCAGATCATGTGCTGCGCCGTGACGCCGCGGCGCGCTGGTGGTTCGAAACGCTCAACGAACCTGACCCCGCCCTCGTCGCGGAGCTCAGCCAGCTGGTGGCGCATCCCGACGCCAACCGGCCGGACCAGTGGTGGCGGTGCAGCGAGCTGACCACCCCGGACCCCGAGGAGTACCGCAAGGCCGTACGGCTGGCCAAGGAGGAGATCGCAGCCGGCGAGATCTACCAGGTCAACGTGTGCACCAGAGTCGAGGGGCGTTTCGCGGGTGATCCGGTGGAGATCTTCGCCGCCGGAGTCGCCCGGCAACGCCCGCGGCGGGCGGCACTGGTCAGCGGAGCGTGGGGCGCGGTGGCGTCATTGTCGCCCGAGCTGTTCCTGGCCCGGCATGGCCGCGACGTGCGCACCGCCCCGATCAAGGGAACGCTGCCCCGCCGGGGGCCCTGGGATGAAGGCAACGCCGCCGCACTGCGGGCCTCGAGCAAGGACGTTGCGGAGAACGTCATGATCGTCGACATGGCCCGCAACGACCTCAGCCGGGTGTGCACCGCCGGCAGCGTCACCGTGCCGCAGCTGCTCGAGGTGCAGCCACACCCCGGGGTGTGGCATCTGGTGTCCACCGTCGCCGGGCAGCTCCCGCCGGGCACCGACGACACAGCTCTGCTGACCGCGACCTTCCCGCCGGCCTCGGTCACCGGTGCGCCCAAGCATCGCGCGCTGGAGGTGATCGCCGCCCTGGAGCGGGTGCCCCGCGAGGTGTACTGCGGCGCGGTGGGGATGGCCTCGCCCGTGGCGGGAACCGAGTTCAACGTGGCCATCCGGACGCTGGAGTTCCACCGCGACCAGGTCTGGTTCGGCGTGGGTGGTGGCATCACCGCTGATTCGGACGCTGACGCCGAATGGGCCGAATGCCACACCAAGGCCGCCCCGCTGCTGGCGCTACTGCACTCGTGAGTTGCGATGCCGGCTATGACTCGCATCGCCACTCACGGGTTATCCACAGCTGCTTGGTAGAGGTCGCGTTTGGGGACGCCGTGGGCGGATGCCACCGCGGCGACGGCCTCCTTGAGTCGCTCCCCCGCGGCGACCCGCTCGGTCACCTCGCCGACCAGGTCGGCCACGTCCGGTGGACCAGCCGGCGGCGCACCCGAGAGCACCACGGTGATCTCGCCGCGCACCCCGTCGGCGGCCCACTGCGCAAGCGCACCCAGCCCGCCGCGGCGGACCTCCTCGTAGGGCTTGGTGAGCTCCCGGCACACCGCCGCCGGCCGGTCTGCGCCGAGCAGCTCCGCAGCCTCGGCGAGCGTCGCAGCCAGCCGGTGCGGTGACTCGAAGAACACGCAGGTGCGCCGTTCGCCGGCGAGACCGGCCAGCCAACGCCGGCGCGGGCCCGCGCGCCGCGGCGGGAAACCCTCGAAGCAGAACCGTTCGCAGGGCAGCCCGGACACCGCCAGCGCTGTGGTCACCGCAGAGGGGCCGGGCAGGCAGGTGACCCGCAACCCCTCTGCCACGCAGGCGCTCACCAGCCGGAACCCGGGGTCGGACACCGCGGGCATCCCGGCGTCGGTCACCAGCAGCACGGTCTGGCCGGCTCGGATCGCGGCCAGCAGCGCGGGGATGCGGGCCCGCTCCACCGCGTCGTAGTGCGAGACGATCCGGCCGCTGACGGTGACCCCGAGCGCCGCGGTCAGCGCCCGCAGCCGGCGGGTGTCCTCGGCGGCCACCACGTCCGCTCGGGCCAACGCTTCGACCAGGCGCGGCGAGGCGTCCCGGGAGTCGCCGAGCGGGGTGGCCGCCAGCACCAGGGCCCCGAAACCGGAGTCCGACATGCCGTGCACGGCGCCGAGCCTACGATCGGGCCCGTGCCAGTGATCCGCCAGGCGGGCCCCGACGTGCCGGGGGCTGACCTTGACGTCGAGAGCGCGGGCCTGCCGCCGGCGCCGACGAGGCCGGCTGGTCCACTGCAGTGGCTGGTCCCGCGCCCGCTCACCGACCGGTGGCGGGGCTGGGCCGTGACCCTCAGCCTGACCCTGGTCGCCGGGGTGGTGCGGCTGTGGAACCTGGGCCTGCCCACCGATCGCGGCACCCCGGTGTTCGACGAGAAGCACTACGCGCCGCAGGCCTGGCAGATGCTGCGCAACGGCGGCGTGGAGGACAACGCAGGGTACGAGCTCGTCGTGCACCCGCCGCTGGGCAAGCAGCTCATGGCGCTGGGCGAGCTGCTGATGGGTTACAACGGTTGGGGGTGGCGGCTGTCCGCCGCGCTGGCCGGCACCGTCTGTGTGCTGCTCCTCGTGCGGATCGTGCGCCGGATGACCCGGTCGACGTTGCTGGGCGGAATCGCCGGCGTGCTCCTCATCGCCGACGGCGTCAGCCATGTGCAGTCCCGGATCGGCATGCTCGACGTGTTTCTCGCGATGTTCGTGCTCGCGGCGTTCGGCTGCCTGGTTGTCGACCGGGAACAGGTGCACGCCCGGCTGGCGAAAGTGGTCCGGGAAGGCCGCATCACAGAAACGAGCTTCGGTCCCCGGCTCGGGGTGCGCTGGTGGCGCTTCGGGGCAGGTGTGCTGCTCGGGCTGGCCTGCGCCACCAAGTGGTCCGGGATGTACTACGTGGTCGCGTTCGCTGCGATGAGCCTGGTCTGGGACGCCTGCGCGCGGCGCACCGCGGGCGTCGGCCGACCCTGGGCCGGCACTGCGGCTCGGGACCTGGGGCCGACGTCGTGGGCGCTGGCGTTGGTGCCGGTCGGGACATATCTGGCGGCCTGGTGGGCGTGGTTTCGCAGCGAAACCGGCATCGACCGGCATGCAGCGGACGACCAGGGCGGCCTCGTGCCGGCCGCGCTGCGGTCGCTGGGGCATTACAGCGCCGCGGTGCTGAGGTTCCACGAAGGGCTGTCCACCCCGGCGCAACCACACCCGTGGGAGTCAAAACCGTGGAGCTGGCCGATGGGGCTGCGGCCGATGCTCTACTACTACGAATCCGGCGCCACCGCCCCCGGCTGCGGGCGCCACGACTGCGTGGCGGCGGTGATGCTGATCGGCACACCAGCGCTCTGGTGGCTCGCGCTACCCGCACTGGCCTGGGCGCTGTGGCGGGCAGCCTGCGGGCCGGACTGGCGCTACGCGGCGGCGCTGATCGGCTACGCGGCCGGCTGGCTGCCCTGGTTCATCAACATCAATCGCCAGATGTACTTCTTCTACATGACGCCGGCGGCGCCGTTCCTCATCATCGCGGTGACGCTGGCGTTGGGCGAGGTCCTCGGCCGGGCGGCCGACGGCGCCGAACGGCGCGGCACGGGGTTGTTGGTGGTCTCCCTCTACGTCGGGCTGGTGGTGGCGAACTTCATCTGGCTATGGCCGGTCCTCACCGGTGGTTCAATCACCCCGGAGCACTGGAACGCCGAGCTCTGGCTGCCCTCGTGGCGGTGAGCAGTGGTTTCATACCAGCAGGATCGTGCTGCCTGACACCGTGATCTGACGCGGCGCGAGCGGCCTGGACGCGGGGCCGTGGACGACCGAGCCGTCCGCGATGGCGTACTTGCTCCCGTGGCAGGGGCAGTCGATCGTGCCCCCGGCGATCTTGTTCACCGTGCAGCCCTGGTGCGTGCAGATCGCCGAGAAAGCCTTGAACTCCCCCGCCGCCGGCTGGGTCACCACGACCTTCTGGTCAGCGAACACCTCGCCGCCTCCGACCGGGACGTTCCCAGTGTTCCCCAGCGGCTTACCG
>DATDHI010000394.1:0-8668 GCA_036521655.1 Pseudonocardiaceae bacterium
CCGGTCGACTGGACGGGCTACGGGGTCACGTTCGACAACCCCTCCGGCCAGCCGCCGTATCGCAGCCCGCGCATCACCCTGAGCGCCGACGGCACGTTCGTTGACGAGGTACGCATCGATCCGCGCGCCATCTCGCGGTTCACCATCGAGCTGACCGATGCCGCCGGCACCCGCCAGAAGCTCTCGCCCGACACGCTGTCGATCACCCATAGTGACGTCGAGTTCGGCGGCGCGGTCCTTACCTCGTCGCTGGGCATCGGGCAGGCCGATGGCACCTTCGCACCGATGCTCCGCAAGGGAACCGCCTTGCCGGCCAGCACCCGGGAGACCTACCGGACCAGCATCGCGCTGCGCCGCTCCGATTCGGGCCGCTCCGATTCGGGCCGCTCCGACACCGAGTCGGTGATCCGGATTCCGGTCGTGGAGGGGGAGCGCGCTCGCGCGGACCGCAACCTTGCGGTCGGGATGGTGGAGATCCGGCCCAAGGATGTCCGGATCGATCTTCCGGCCGGCAGCGACGTCGAGGTGACGTTCGAGATCGACAAGTCCCGGCTGGTCACCGTCGTCGTCGATGTTCCGCTCGTGCAGGAGCAGTTCGAGGCGGAGATGGACCTCTCCAACGTCCGGCCGCCGAGTCCGCAGGAGCTGCAACGCCGGCTGGCCAACGCTGAAGCGAGATTGACTCGGCTGCGCGGTGCACCCGGCTCGGGCCCTGCGCGGGGACACCTGGCGAAGATCGAAGAAGAGGGTACCGTCGAGAACACCCGGAACGAGGTGCGCGCGGCATGGGGCGACCTGGGTGCCGCAGCGGTCAGTGAGAAGCGGCTGCGGGACCTGAACGCGCAGCTCGACGACGTCGAGGATGCGGTGGAGCTGCCGCGGCTGCTGCACGACCTGCAGCAGGTGCTCGACGACTGCGCCGATCTCGTCGGCCGATCCGGCGACGCCGCCGACCGCAGGGAACTCGCCGATCTCCAGAGCCGGGCGCGCACCGCGATCCGGGATCAGGACCCGGTCACTGCCCGGACCCAGCTCGATCGCGCCCGGGAACTCCTGGTCGATCTGTGGCGACGGACCGACGAGTGGGACATCGTGCTGTTCAACGCCTTGCGCGCGATGCGCGCCGAGCTCCAGCCCACCGCGAAAGCCGACAGCCTCATCCGCGAGGGTGAGCGGGCCATCGCCCAGGGCGACCGGGCAGCGCTGGGCGGCGTCAATGAGCGGTTACGCCGGCTTGTCCCGTCAGATCGGGCAGATCTCATCGGCGGAGTGAACAAGCCGTGAATGACACCCTGGGTGCTGAACTCATCGCCGCCCGCGCATGCTCCGCGGCCCGCGGGGGTGACCTTGACGGGGCGGAGCGGTTGCTGCGCGACCTTGATGCCACCGCCGACCCGAGCGCCGCTCACCTGGACCTGCTGGCCAGAGTCCATGCCCAGCGGGGGAACATCGCGGATGCCGACGAGTGCTGGGCCCGGGTCCAGGCCAGCGACCCGGACAACCCAGCCGCCGCAGCCGGACGGAAGTTGATCTCCGAGATCTCCGCAGGCCGGCGCCGCGCCCGGCCGGTGCTCCGCTCAGGACGGGTCGGCCTGATCGCAGCGTGCGCGGTCGTGGTCGGGGCAGCTATCTGGGTCGGTGGTCTGATTGCCGACGGTGTCGCGTCGCCCGCCGGCCTTGGTCCGGGAGGCGACATTGCGGCGGCGCGCAGCCAGACCCGCCGTGCTGACGCCCTCGCCCAGCAACTCGCCGCGCTGCAGGCCGAGCACGCGAACGAGGTAGCGCGCCACGCCGCCGATCGACGAACTCGCCCAGCACCTGGCACTTCCCGGTGTGCGGGTAGACAAGCAACCCGACGGCGTCCAGGTGGTATTCGACCAGGGCCTGTTTCTCCCTGACAGTGACCGGCTGACTCCGGCTGGGGCGGCGAAGCTCGCTGAGCTGGGCGTCCGGCTGGCTGGACGGGAGGTGTCGATCACGCTGGTCGGCCACGCCGTCGCGGTGCCCGGCGGACCTGCCACGGGAGGATCCGTCGTAGGCCAGTGGCGCGCGGCCGCCGCAGCACAAGCACTGGCCGATGGCAGCGGATTGCCCCTGACCGCCTTCACCCTTGTGGCCGCGGACCAGGCTCAGGGCCCATTCCCCGACCCGGCGCGAAACCGCACGGTGACCCTGCACATCGCGCCCAACGTCAAGATCCACTAGCCGGAGGCACCGATGCGTTTGGCCAGGATCTGCGCAGTGATTGCCGATGATGCTGGCACAATGGCGCCCGGTAACTCCGGGGTGCAGCGTTGACGAAGGGAGCCAAGGGGGTGGTTGCCGGCGTCGGCGGTCATGTCGCGGGGTATCGCATCGACGCGCTGGTCGGCCGGGGCGGCGGCGGCATGGTATATCGGGCGACGCACCGGCATCTGGGGCGGACCGACGCGCTGAAGCTGCTGGCTCCTGACTTAGCTCTCGACCGGGCCTTTCAGCGCCGCTTCGAGCGCGAGGCGATGATGGCCGCCGCGCTGGACCATCCGCACATCGTGCCTGTGTATGACGCCGGCGAGGCCGACGGGGTGCTATACCTGGCGATGCGCTTGGTCGAAGGTCCCGATCTCGCGACGATGATCCACACCAACGGGCCGTTGGATCCGGAGCGGACCTGCGTGATCCTACGCCAGGTCGCCTCAGCTCTGGATACAGCCCACGAAAAGGGCCTTGTTCATCGCGATGTCAAGCCAGGGAACATCCTGATTGATAGCGTCGCCAACGCGGGTCGGGGAGAACATGCTTATCTTTCCGACTTCGGCCTGACCCGGCAATTCACGGGGACCGCACTCAGCGGCACCATGGTCACCGGCACGCCGTGTTATATGGCTCCCGAGCGGTTTCGCGGAGTTCCGACGGCGCCGGCGATCGACGTGTACGGGCTGGGCTGCGTCGCCTACGCGTGCCTCACCGGCACTCCGCCCTTCAACGGCGACAGCTTCGAGTCCGTCATGGCCGCCCATCTCTCCGCGGAGCCGCCCACGATCAGCGGCCCCCTCGGCCTTCCTGCCCAGGTGGATACAGTCCTCGCGAAAGCCATCGCGAAGGAACCCGCCGATCGCTACCGCAGTTGCGGCGCGTTTGCCGCGGCGCTGTATGACGCGATCCATGCCCGTCCGGTTGTGGCGCCGGTTGCGGCACAGACGACGTGGGCGCCCCTGACGCCCGCTGCCTCCGCCGCACGCACCGATGGGCCGCCAATGGCCACAGCGCCGGTTTCCACAGCGCCGGTTTCCACACCGACCATCTGGACCACCAAACGTCGCAAGCTCATCGGCGTCGGCGCGGTCGCCGCCGTTCTCGTCGTCGCACTGGTCGCGCTCGGCTTGCTGGTGATCGGCTGGCCGGGCCAGACTCTGGCGACAGAGACCCGGTTGATCGGACAAGTTGCTGAGGTAGCCATCGACCCGGCGGGTGGCGTGTATCTCAGCACAATCGGCGATGATCACCGCATTTTCAAGGTGGAGCAGTCGGGAACGATCAGGACGATCGCAGGCACCGGCACCAAGGGCGATTCAGGTGACGGTGGTCCTGCTACCGATGCACGGTTATGGATGCCGGAGGGGCTTGCCGTGGGTGCGGGTAACCTCTATGTGGCTGACACCGGTAACAATCGGATTCGAAAGATCGACCCAGCTGGCACGATCACGACAATTGCCGGCAACGGCACGAAGGGCTCAACTGGGGATGGTGGCCCGGCCGTGCTGGCCCAGTTGTCGTATCCGATAGACGTCGCCTTCGACCGTAGCGGCAATCTCTATGTTGCCGAGTCCACCGGCAAGCGAATCCGGAAGATCGACCCGAACGGCCTCATCAGCACGGTCGCAGGGACCGGTGACGAGGGCTTCTCCGGCGACGGCGGCCCGGCCACGCGGGCCCAGCTCGGCTATCCGACGGCTCTGGCTGTGGATGATTCGGGCAACCTGTACATCTCTGACAATGCTAACCAGCGGGTCCGCAAGGTCGATGCGGCAGGCACGATCACGACGGTCGCCGGCAACGGGCACCCAGGGCTTGCCGGCGATGGCGGGCCAGCCGCCGCAGCCGAGCTGAGCTACCCGAACGGTCTCGACCTGGATCGGGCGGGCAGCCTCTACATCGCGGACAGTGGCAACAATCGGATCCGCAAGATGGACGTCGGCGGCAGGATCAGCACGGTAGCGGGCATCGGTATCCGGGGCTTCGCGGGCGACGGTGGGCCCGCGATGACGGCTCAACTCGCCGCGCCGGTGGCGGTGGCGGTCGATCGGGACGGCAATATCCACGTAGGGGACCGAAGCCACCGGGTCCGCAAGGTCGATCAGAACGGCACCATCACCACCTTCGCCGGCACAGGTCCCGCCTATCCTGGCGACGGTCTCCCGGCTACCCAAGCCTCTCTCAATGGCCCTCACTTCGCCGACGTCGACAAGGACGGCAGGCTTTACATCGCCGACTCCGGCAATCACCGGATCCGCCGGGTGGAACAGGGCGGCACCATCACCACGATTGCGGGAAACGGCAGACCCGGGTACTCGGGTGACGGCGGGCTGGCCACCGACGCACAGCTCAACTATCCAGGCAACCTCGTGGTCGACCCCGCCGGCAATGTCTACATCGCGGACTCGGAAAATCACCGCGTTCGCAAGGTGACCCCGGACGGCAAGATCACGACGATCGCCGGGTTGGGTGGGGGCAGCTTCTCCGGTGACAACGGTCCGGCCAAGGCGGCCGATCTGCGTTTTCCGGAAGGTCTAGCGCTCGGTAGTGACGGCAGCCTGTACGTGGGCGAAAGCGGGAACGACCGGATCCGCCGAATCGACCCAGCGGGAATTATCACGACGGTGGTCGGCGACGGGAACAGGGGGTTCGCTGGTGACGGCGGTCCCGCTGTCCAAGCGCAGCTCTACAGCCCAACCAAGATCGATATCGATGGTGCCGGTGATCTCTACATCGCCGACCACTCGAACAGCCGAATCCGCCGAGTCGATCCGGCGGGCAAGATTACCACAGTGGCGGGGAACGGCACGATGGGGTTCGCTGGCGACGGCGGCCCAGCCCGTGCCGCGCAGCTTAGCCACGTGCGGGCGGTAGCGGTGGACAATGCGGGCAGCCTCTACATCGCGGACACCGATAACAACCGCATCCGCAAGGTCGACCCCGGCGGCAGGATCACCACGATCGCCGGTGACGGCTTTGCGGGATCCTCGGGCGACGGTGGCCCCGCGACCGCGGCAGAGCTCAATACCCCCTTAGGCGTCAGCATCGCGGCCACCGGCGAGGTGTACGTCGCCGAAGGCGAGCGGATCCGCAAGATCGATGCTGCCGGGATCATCACCACGGTCGCCGGCCCACCCACCGAGAGCTAGCCCGTGCAACCCCGCGATCGTCAGGGGTGTGCGACGGGCAACGTTTCGCCGCGTGCACTGGACGTCACACCGATCATGTTCGATGCTCTCGGGGTGACCTCATCGCAGGACCACCAAGGCAGCCGGGTCGGCGTCCCCCGGGAGTCGCGCGACGGTGAGCGCCGGGTGGCGCTAGTGCCCAAGGCAGTCGAGAAGCTGATCAGCCGTGGATTGCAGGTCGTCGTCGAGTCCGGCGCCGGTGTCGGCGCGCTGATGCCCGACGAGCTGTTCATCGAGGCCGGCGCGACCATCGCCGACCCGTGGGACGCCGACGTGGTGGTCAAAGTGGCGCCCCCGACCGCCCAGGAGATCGGGCGGCTGCATCGCGAGGCAGTACTGATCGGGTTCCTGGCACCACGGTCGGACCCCGAGATCGCCGAGGCGCTGCGGGCAGCCGGCGTGACCGCCTTCGCGATGGAAGCGGTCCCCCGGATCTCCCGCGCGCAGTCAATGGACGCGCTGTCCTCACAGGCCAACGTGGCCGGGTACAAGGCGGTGCTGCTGGCCGCCGACCTGTCCACCCGGTTCTTCCCGATGCTCACCACTGCCGCGGGCACCGTGAAGCCGGCGAATGCGCTGATACTTGGCGTCGGCGTCGCCGGGTTGCAGGCGCTGGCCACCGCCAAGCGCCTGGGGGCCCGGACCACCGGCTACGACGTGCGGCCCGAAGTCGCCGACCAGGTGCGTTCGCTGGGCGCGAGGTGGCTCGACCTGGGCATCGAGGCGGTCGGCGAGGGCGGCTACGCCCGCGAGCTGACCGATGACGAACGGGCCGAGCAGAAGCAGCGGCTGACCGAGGCGACCACCGGGTTCGATGTCGTGATCACCACGGCTCTGGTGCCGGGGCGCAAGGCCCCGATCCTGGTCACCGCCGAGGCGGTGAAGGGGATGCGTCCGGGCAGCGTGATCGTGGACCTGGCCGGAGAGACCGGCGGCAACTGCGAGCTGACCGAACCGGGCCAGACCGTGGTGCGACACGATGTGACGATCGCCTCGCCGCTGAACCTGCCGGCCTCCATGCCCGAGCACGCCAGCGAGTTGTACGCCCGCAACGTGCAGTCGCTGCTGGAGCTGATGGTGGACGAGCAGGGCCGGCTGACACCGGATTCCGATGACGAGGTGCTGGTGCGCTCCTGCATCACCCGACGTGAAGGGGACAACGCCTGATGCTGCTCGCCAACCTGGCGATCCTCGTGCTGGCCGGATTCGTCGGCTTCGCGGTGATCTCCAAGGTGCCCAACACCCTGCACACGCCACTGATGTCCGGCACGAACGCCATCCACGGCATCGTGCTGCTCGGGGGAATCGTGGTGCTCGGCGTAGGTCACGACCTCTCGGTACTGGACAAGCTGCTGCTGGTGGTGGCGATCGCGTTCGGCACCATCAACGTCGTCGGTGGCTTCCTGGTCACCGACCGCATGCTCGGCATGTTCAAGGGCAAGAAACCTGTCCGGACCGTGGCATCAGAGAGCGGCGAGCCGCGATGACCACCCCGGTGTTGGTGCAAGCCCTCTACATCGTCGCTTTCAGCCTGTTCATCTACGGCCTGATGGGCCTGACCGGGCCGCGCACCGCTGTGCGCGGCAACCTCATCGCAGCCACCGGGATGGGTATCGCGGTGGTGGCGACGCTGCTCACACCGGGTATGAGCAACTGGCCGCTCATCGGGTTGGGCGTGGCGATCGGCACCTTGCTCGGCGTGCCCGCCGCCCGGCAGGTGAAGATGACCGCGATGCCGCAGATGGTGGCGCTATTCAACGGCGTCGGCGGCGGCGCGGTCGCGCTGATCGCGTGGGTGGAGTTCAACAGCACCGCCGGGTTCACCGGGGAGCCGGCGTATGTCATGGTGGCCTCGCTGTTCGGCGCGATCGTCGGCTCGGTGTCCTTCTGGGGTTCGCTGGTGGCCTACGGCAAGCTGCAAGAGCTCATCCCCGGCCGGCCGATCAGCCTGGGTAAGCCGCAGCAGCTGATCAACTTGCTGACGTTGCTGGCCGCGCTGGCCTGCGCGGTCGCGATCGGGTTCGGCAGCGATTCGCAACTGCTGATCGTGGGGACGCTGGTGTTCGCCGCCGCGTTGGGACTGCTGGTGGTACTGCCGATCGGTGGCGCCGACATGCCCGTGGTGATCTCGCTGCTCAACGCGCTGACCGGGCTCTCCGCGGCCGCCGCCGGGCTGGCGCTAAACAACACCGCGATGATCGTCGCCGGCATGATCGTCGGCGCCTCGGGTTCGATCCTCACCAACCTCATGGCCAATGCGATGAACCGGTCCATCCCGGCGATCGTGGCCGGCGGGTTCGGCGGCGGTGGCTCGGCACCCGGTCGCGAACTGGGCGACAAGACCGTCCGGGAGACCAGCGCCGCCGACGCGGCGGTCCAGATGGCCTACGCCAACCAGGTCGTCGTGGTGCCCGGGTACGGCATGGCCGTGGCGCAGGCACAGCACGTCGTACGGGACATGGCCAGGTTGCTGGAAGGCAAGGGCGTCGAGGTCAAGTACGCGATTCACCCGGTGGCCGGCCGGATGCCCGGGCACATGAACGTGCTGCTCGCCGAGGCCGACGTACCCTACGAACAGCTCAAAGAGATGGACGAGATCAACGGTGAGTTCGCCCGCACCGACCTCGCGCTGGTGATCGGCGCCAACGACGTCACCAACCCCGCCGCCCGCAACGATCCGGGCTCCCCCATCCACGGCATGCCGATCCTCAACGTCGATCAGAGCAGGTCGGTCATCGTGCTCAAGCGCTCGATGAACACCGGCTTCGCCGGCATCGAGAACGAGCTGTACTACTCCCCGGGGACCGCGATGCTCTTCGGCGACGCCAAGTCCTCAGTAGAAACAGTCATCGAGGAACTCAAAGCCCTCTAACCCCACACCCCTCCCACCCCCGCGCGTGTCGTCCTCTCGTGCCCGGTGTGTCGTCCTCTCGTGCCCGGTGTGTTGACAGGCACCCGGCCGGTAAGACGGTCTTGGCCCTGCTCGCCGGGTAGGCCCGGTCGGCGCAGCCCAGGAGACCGGCGATAGCCTGCAGTGCGTAACGGGGTGAGTGCAGTCGATAGTCAACGCGGGAGGCCGACCGGTGCCATCGAAGACCGGACCCAGCGGGGGTAGCTCGCCCCAGGGGGAGTCTGCAGCGGAGAACGGCGTGCGCGACCGCCTGCGTGGCCTCAACGTGTACGACGCCCTCGCCCTGATCATCGCCCTCGGCATTGTCGGGGTGGGGTTCTTCATCGGGAGCCTG
>DATDHI010000395.1:0-9414 GCA_036521655.1 Pseudonocardiaceae bacterium
CCGGCCTCCGGAGGCGGGAGCGCAGGTTCGAATCCTGCCGGGGGCGCCACGTTTGACCAGCTAATATCGCTGTGAGTAGGCAAGATTATAGTCTGAGGTGCCGGGTCGGCACTCATGCTCTACTCGGCCACATTGCGGTGACAGTCCGCTGACCGAATCGCCGGATCTCGATCTGTAAAGTATCGACAGGGTTGGCCGGTCACCATAGCTACTCATGTCTCGTCGATCCAGTTCTCGACGGTGAGTTCAGGAACGCGCTGGAAATGCCGCACATTGCGGGTCACGAGGATCAGCCCCCGCGACAGCGCGATCGAGGCGATACGCAGGTCGGGTTCGGCCAGCGGAGTGCCACGACGTTCCAGCGTTGCCTTCAGGACACCGAAGGTACGGGCAGCGGTCATATCAAAGGCCAGCACTGTCTGGGCACGGCGAACGACCTGCTCAACCCGCCTGGAAAGATCCTCACGTCCGACCCGCCGCGCGCCGTAGATCAGCTCACCGACCGTGATCGAGGTGGTGAACTGCTCCTGCGGCGGCACGGTGGCCAGCTGGCGGATGAGGTGCAGCGGCGGGGCGGGCCGGATTGTCGCGCTGAGGACGTCGGTGTCGAAGCAGTACCCCGTCACGTCAGTTCCGGAGCCGGACGGTCGGACACTTGTTGTCGCCCGGCGACGACCTCGGCCATGTCTTCGTCCACAGTGTCCCATTCGTTGGCCAGTGCTCCGGCAAACGCGGCGAGCCCGATCGAGGGCTGATGCTCCTGTTCAGCAGCCCTCTGAGGAGGTACCAGGGCGACGACCGGACGACCTCGGCTCACAATCACAAAGGACTCGCCGCGGCCGACCCGGTCAGCCAGCTCGGAGAACCTCCGCTTGGCTTCGGCGACACCGATACGCTCAATCGTCATGTCCTGAAGTCACCTCACCTCAAAGATGACTTCAAGCTATCATCTTGAGCCGGTCTTCGGACACCGACCCTCCGCGACAAGCATCGATCCGATCTAGCGGCGAGACGTCATCTACCGGGCAGCGCCCTCGGCAGAGACTGCTCGTACCGGCGTGCCGCCGATTCGGTATGGCTGCCGACCGCAACGCCAGCACATCAACGACCTGCTGGCAGCTCGGCACCTCCACCGGACCTCCACCTCGTCCGAGCGGTATCCGAGCAGCCGACCTAGCACCTAGCGGTGCGGCTGCCGCGAGCCCAGCGGACAAGCGATGCCTGGCCACCCAACAACCAGTTGTAACCACTGCGTTCGTCGCTCGTGCAAGGGTTCATGCAATGAACCACAGGACACCACGGCAACCCATGAGACGCAGAGCAGGGCAAAACGAGAACGATACGACGCCATAGACAGGGATGATCAGTGTTCCACCGGCCTCCGGAGGCGGGAGCGCAGGTTCAAATCCTGCCGGGGGCACCATGTCTGACCAGCAAATATCACTGCGAGTAGGCTATTTTCGCCCTGATCTGCTGGGGCGGTATTCATCCGCTACGCAGCACCGCTGGAGTGACAGCCCGAGACGCTAGCGGCTCGTCTCCGCTGGTCAAAGCCGGTAGTACAGGTCATCCCGGAACAAGCGTGACGGCTTGGAACGAAGCCATTGATCTCGCTCCCGGGCGCAGCGCCATCTCCTCAACACTCTCGGCGCGGTAGTCGTGCAAGGGTTCGTGCAATGAGCGCGGCGCGATGACGATCGGTCTACAGATCGTGATGAACCGCCTCAAACCACTCGGGGATCTGCCGGGGTAGTAAAGGATCGCCGGGAGCGCATGGTTGACGTCCACAATGGAGAGGCGGGCGTGTACGGATAGGGATCGGTATGCGGACGCGACGGCCGGTCAGGTGGGCGGGGCTATTGGGTGGCGTGATGCATCCATCTGGCGCCAGAGTTGGCCAACGATGAGCGTTTACCTGGTGACTGGTGTCCGGGGCGGGCAAGACCACCCTCGCCCACGCGTTGCAACGGCGAGGCGTTGCGGCGATCGACACCGATGCCGACGCGACGCTCGCGTACTTCATCGACACCGCAGGTGCTGTGGTGGACAGGCCACCAGCGCCCGACTTCGCGTGGCTGGCTACCCACCGCTGGGTGTGGAGCCCCACCCGGCTGGTCGGACTGCTGGAGCACCATCGAAACGACACGCTGTTCCTGTGCGGCCATGCCGACAACGACACCGACTTCCTGGAGCGCTACGCGGGCGTGTTCCTGCTGTGCCTCGACGAGATCACCATGCTGCGGCGCCTGGCAGATCCCCAGCGGGGCAACGACTTCGGCGCCGTCGGGGACACCGGCGAACAAGTCAGACCGTCCGATCGTCGATCGGCGACCGGGCACCTGCGCCTGGCTGGAAGAATCCGGAGCGTGCAACCGGAGATCACGGGCGCGGAACGCCTGCTGGACGAGGCCAGCGCGGATGGCCGTCGTATCAGCGAGCGGCTAGCGACCGAGCCGGCCGTGTGGCTGGGGACCGTGCGCCCCGACCGCCGACTTCATCACGTTCCTGTGGCGTTTGCGTGGAGCGACCCGCTCGTGCTCATCTTCAGCATGGCGAACACGGTCAAGCTGAGAAATATCGAGCACAACCCGGCCGTCAGCCTCTCGCTCAACGCCGCGCAGGGCGGCAATGACGTGGTGATCGAGGATGGACAAGCTTCGTGCCTGGCGGCGACGGCACCGGAGGTCGTATCCCTGACGCCCACGTTCGAGCGCAAGTACGCTGCTCTACTCGCCGAGACGACCTTTGACGAGTGGCGCTCGACCTTCTCGCAGCCCGTGCTCGTGACCGTCACCCGGATCGTCGCATGGACGATAGACGAGATCGGCGTCCCTCATCGGGTCATCTCTGACCGTCCCCACAAGGCGATCGGCGACCGGGGCCGGTGATCGCGGACGGCTTCGACCTGGGCTCGCCTGCACAGTGAGCAGGTTGTGAGGAACTTCGACGATCTTGTCGTCGACGCCGAGTCCGTGGATGTCTCGGGTTGGGACTTCTCGTGGTTGGACGGTCGGACCACCGAGTACGACACGCAGTTGATCTCCGTCCACGCGCCGGAGTGGCGCGAGATACTCGATCGGATCAAGGTGGCTACCCGGCTCTCTTCCCAGCTCAGCGCGTACTCCATGGACGATCCCCAGCCGGACACCCGGGCCGCTTAGTAGCCGGAATGAAATAAGTTATCCACTTTGATGCGTTATCTAGGCTGTGACCTGCGACGATGTCAACTTCAGTGGATTTGTTGTTTCATTCCAGCTCCTTAGCGCCGCTGCCGGCCGATGGGTTGCTACTTGTCGCTCGCTTGTCAAGCTGTCTGCACTCGCCCCCGGCGGCGGTGTAGGCCCTGGGCGCCCGCCCCGGGTCGTGGTGTCGAGTGTCGATGCTGTTGCGCGTGCAACTACCGGCCGCGCCGTTCAGGGTTGTAGCAGGGTCTTGATGGCGCGGCGTTCGTCCATGGCTTTGTAGCCTTCGGCGACTTGGTTGAGCGGGAGGGTGAGGTCGAAGACCGGGCCGGGGTCGATGGCTTGGGTGAGGATGCGGTCGATGAGGTCGGGCAGGAAACGTCGGACCGGGGCGGGTCCGCCGTGGAGGTGAACGGCGGAGAAGAACAGCTCGTCGCCGGGCAGGGTGACGTCGTGTGAGACGCCCACGTAGCCGACGTGGCCACCGGGTCGGGTGGAGCGGATGGTCTGCATCATCGACTCCTGGGTGCCGACGGCCTCGATGACACTGTGGGCGCCGAGGCCGCCGGTGAGGTCCTTGATGATGGCGACGCCCTCGTCTCCGCGTTCGGTGACGATGTCGGTAGCCCCGAACGCGCGGGCGAGCTGCTGGCGTGACGGGTGACGGGAGAAGGCGATGATGCGCTCGGCGCCGAGTTCGCGGGCGGCGAGCACGCCGAGTAGTCCGACCGCGCCGTCGCCGACCACGGCGACCGTCTTACCGGGTGCGACGTCGGCGGCGATTGCCCCGAACCAGCCGGTGCCGAGCACGTCAGAGGCGGCGAGCAGGGACGGGACGAGCTTCTCGTCGGGCATGGCGGGGGCGGCGACGAGCGTGCCATCGGCCAGCGGGATACGTGCGTACTCGGCCTGGGTACCGATGGCGCCCATCGGCTCGGCGTGCACGCAGCGGGACTGATATCCGGCCCGGCAGATTTCGCAGGTGTTGTCGCTAGCGAAAAACGAACCGATGACGAACTGGCCGGGCTTGACGGTGGTGACCTCGGCGCCGACCTCCTCGATGACACCGACATACTCATGACCCATCGGTACCGGATTATCGACGGCTTCGATGCCCCGGTAAGGCCACAGGTCCGAGCCGCACACGCAGGTCGCGGCGAGCCGGATGATGGCGTCGGTGGGGTGCTCGATGCGCGGGTCGTCGCGGGTGTCAAGGCGGACGTCGCCGGGAGCGTGCAGGACTGCTCCTCGCATGCTGGGTCTCCTTCGGTAGCTGTGGTGGCCCGTTCGGTGGTGGTCGGGATGGTGCAGGTCGGGGTGGTCAGCGGGCGGTGTATCCGCCGTCGACCGGCAGCGCGACACCGACGACGAAACTGGCGCCTGGGCTGCACAACCAGAGCACCGCGGCGGCCATCTCCTCCGCGGTGCCCAGCCGTCCGATGGGTTGGTTGGCGGCGGCCTCGTCGCGGTCGAGGTCCCCGGAGTCGATCATCTGGGTCACCATGGGGGTCTCGATGGTGCCGGGACAGATAGCGTTGATGCGGATACCGCGGGGGGCGTACTCCAGCGCGGCGGAGCGGGTCAGTCCGAGCACGCCGTGTTTCGCGGCGTGGTAGGCGGCACGGCCGGGCAGCCCGACCAGCCCGCCGAGCGAGGAGCAGTTGACGATGGCCCCGGAGCCCTGCGCCCGCATCTGGGCGAGCTCGTGCTTCATGCTTGCCCAGATCCCGCGCAGGTTGATGGCGTTGACTCGGTCGAAGACCTCAGCGGTCTCGTCGGCCGCGTCGATCATCGGGGATTGGATGCCGGCGTTGTTGTAGGCCAGATCGAGGCTGCCGAATGTCTCGACTGTCTTGGCTATCGCATCCGCGACCTGGTCCTCCTCGGCGACGTCGCACCGCGTGGCAAGGACGCGGTGACCAGCCTCGGCGAGCTGGCGTTCGGCTGCGCGCAGCGCTTCGTCGTTGATGTCTGCCAGCGTCACCGCCGCGCCGCTCTCGGCGAACGCCCGCGCGGTCGCCAAGCCCATACCTGAGCTGGCGCCGGTGACGAATGCGACGCGCCCGGTGAAGTCGTAGGTCGGGTTCACAACATGCCTTTCCGGAACGTGCCTTCCGAGGGTTGCGATGGCCAGTCAGTCGCCGAGGACTTGCTTGGCCACGGTCATGGCGGACATCGCGCGGGGCCAGCCGGCGTAGAAAGCGATGTGCGTGATCGCTTCTTTCAGCTCGGTGTCGGTGTTGCCGTTCTGCTTGGCCAGACCGAGGTGGTAGGTGAGCGGCTCGGTGGCGCCGAGCGCGGCCAGCACCGAGACGGTGACCAGGCTGCGCTGTTTGGGTGACAGCTCGGTCCGGGGCCAGACCTGGCCGAACAGGACCTCATCGGTGAATTCGACGAGGGCGGGGGCGAAGTCGCCGAACGCCCTCTGGGCGCCGGACGGCTCGGAGTGCTCGGTCATCACGGATTCCTGTCGTTGCGGTCTTGGGGTCGGTGGTCGTGCGGGGGTAGTGGGGTCAGGCCGGGTCGAGTCGCAGCGTGGTGGCCTTGGCCTGGCCGGTCAGCATGGGCGGCAGGTAGCTGGGGTAGCGGGCGTATTTGGTGCGGTAGGCCTGATCGATGCGCTCGGTCAGCTGGTCGGCTTCGCCGATCGGCTCGACGCTGACCTGGTAGGTGCCGGCGCCGGCGCGGATGGTGGCGTCACCGGATGCGGTGGCGTGTCGGTACCAGGCGCCGTCGGTGCCTCGGTAGGAGCGGACGAAACGTGCTCGTCGAGGGCCACGAACCAGATCGGCACCCAGGCCCGTGGCGAGCCGTCGCCGCGGGCGGTGGTGATCTCGATTTCATCGGTCGTGCTGAGGAGGTCGGCCAGGTGGGTTGTCGAGTCGGTCATGACGGGGCTCCGGGACGAGAGTGGGGGTTGAGGAACAACGCGGCGACCGTGGTGAGGGCCAGGAGGGCAGCGGCGAGCAGCAGGCTGGTGTGAACGCCTCGCATGAAGGTCTCGGGCCGGGACAGCAGGCCACCGAAGACGGCGACAGCGAGTGCACCGCCGACTTGACGGCGGGTGTTGAACACCCCCGAGGCGGTGCCGGTGCGCTCGTGGGCGACAACGTCGAGCAACAGTGCGGTGCCCGGCGGTGAGATGGTCGGGCCGCCCACGCCGACGAACATCATGAGCACGGCAAGGCGGTGTAGGTCAGCCCGGCCATGGCCACGATGCCGGTGGGCTTGGCCTGCCCAGTCCAAGGGCGTCGCCCGGCGCGGTGAGCGCCCCGCGGACCTGAGGAGCAGCGCCGCGACGATGCCGACGGGGACGTTGAGCAGGAAGATGAACCGCCAGCCGGCCACACTGAGGGCACCGCCGAGCAACGGACCCGACGACGAGGCGACCGCCCCACCCATCGCCCACACCCCGACCGCGCGGCTCCGGGCCTTGGCCTCGGGGAACGCCTGGCGCACCAGCGCCATCGACGCGGGCATCATCATCGCCGCCGCGCCGCCCTGCACGAACCGGGCCACGACCAAGGCGAACAGGCTGGGCGCCGCGCCACACGCCGCCGAGGCCAGCACGAACACGCCGAGGCCCGTGCCGAACGCACACCGAGCGCCAATGCGGTCGGTCAGCGAACCGGCGGAGAGCAACAGCGAAGCGAACATCAGCGTGTAGCCGTCGACCACCCACTGCAGCCCGGTCACTCCCCCGCCGAGGTCGTGTCGGATCGAGGGCAGTGCCACGTTCACCACCACCGCGTCCAACGTGATGATGAAGAACCCGAGCACCGCCGCCGCCAACGTCGCCCGAGAGTTCGACCCGTTCGACTCGTTCGACATCGTCGCGTCGGTGCGTGTCTGGGCGGCCGTGCTGGTTGGCGGCGCGACGCTCACGACACTGTTGTTGGCGGCGGTAGCCGCAGCGGTCACCGTGTCGGTGATGGCGTCGGTCATGGCATCCATGCAAGCGCCGCCCGTGCGGGCGTGGGAGGTCGACTCAGAGGGGGTACTAACTCAACCTCCCTGGCCGCGGGGGCGGTCGTAGCGTGGGTGCCATGGCAGAGCGGGACGACAATCGAGCGGCGATTCGGGACTTTCTGTCCAGCCGCCGGGCAAAGATCAGTCCCGAGCAGGCCGGGCTTCCCGCCGGCGGTGGCACCCGCCGGGTTCCGGGGTTGCGGCGAGAAGAGGTCGCCGTGCTGGCCGGGGTGAGTACCGACTGGTACATCCGGCTGGAAAAAGGCCACATCGCCGGGGTGTCCGAGGACGTCCTCGACGCCGTCGCCCGTGCGCTGCAACTCGATGAAGCCGAGCGTGAGCACCTGTTCAACCTGGCCCGTGCCGCCCGGCCCGCCCGCTCGCCTCGGCGCCGCACGCAACCTCAGCTGCGGCCCAGCCTGCACCGCATCCTCGATTCGATGACCGGCGTCGCCGCGTTCATCCGCAACGCACGCTCGGACGTCCTCGCCATCAACCCGCTCGGCAAAGCGCTCTACGCCCCGGTGTTCGATCTCGCCGACCAAGACCGGCGCGCACCGAACATTGCCCGCTTCAACTTCCTGGACCCTCGTGCCCGCGCCTTCTACCCCGAGTGGGACGCCTCCGCCGACACCACCGTGGCACTTCTGCGGACGGCTGCCGGGCGTGATCCTGACGATCGTGACCTGACCAACCTGGTGGGCGAACTGGCCACCCGAAGCGACGAGTTCCGCACCCGCTGGGGCGCCCACAACGTCCGGCTCCATCGGGGCGGGCTCAAACACTTCCATCACCCCCTCGTCGGTGACCTCGCCCTCGACTACGACTCGATGGACCTGCCCAGTGCCCCGGGCCTGACGCTGACCGTCTACAGCGCCGCCCCCGACACCCCCTCGGCCGACGCCCTCACACTGCTGGCGGCCTGGAACGCCACCACCGCACCCACGTCGGCAGACGACAACACCGCAGCCCCCGACCAACAACACCTCTGACCTGAGCAGGAGCTCGAATGGAACTCACCAAACCCAGCGCCACCGCGAAGGCACCCGCCGAACGATTCACCGGCGACGTCTACGTCAACCCGATCAAGCAGAAGGCCGAGCCGTCACGGCTCATCGCCAGCATCGTGCGGTTCACCCCCGGCGCACGCACCAACTGGCACTCCCACGCCCTCGGACAGACCCTGTTCTGCACCGACGGCGCCGGCCTGGTCATGTCCCGCGACGGCACCGTTATCCGTCTGACGCCGGGGGAGACCGTGTGGACCCCGCCCGGCGAGGAACACTGGCACGGCGCCGGCGTCGACTGCATGATGAGCCACCTCGCGATGCTCGAAGGAGTCAAAGACGACGACGGCACCACCTGGCTCGAGCCCGTCACCGACCAGCAGTACGCCGCAGCCAATCAGGCCAGCCTGCCAACCCGAACCTAAGGCGAGGCGACTCTCGCGCACGAACGCACCCGAGGTCAGAGCCTGCGCGTCTGCGCGACCGGGCTGGGCTGCATGGGCATGCCGCAAAGCTACGGACCCAACTTCGGCGACCGCGCCCCGCTCACGGTCTCACATAGGGAACCCCAGCCGGACACCTCATGCCGGGACGCTGCGGCGATCACAGCCAGGACCAGCGAAGTCTCACATAGAGATCGGATTGATTCTCAGTGAGGGAGGGGCTATCCGTTACACCCGATCATGCCGCCACTCTGATCGGCTACTTCGCTGCTCCACCAACGCCAAGACCTAACTGCCGAACAGCCACAACACGTCGAGATGGACGTCGCCGAGGCACCCTTGCATGCTCATGGTGACGGTGCCCCGGCGAGCAGTGCATGTCACCGCATGCCAGTGGCCGGGTGACAGAGTCCTCGACCTCCAAAGGTCGCCACGCGTGCAAGGGTTCGTGCAATGAACCACAGGCCACCCCAGCAACTCATGCCACGCTGAGCAGGCAAAACGGAACGGGAAGGCACCAGAGACAGGGATGATCAGGGTTTTACCGGCCTCCGGAGGCGGGAGCGCAGGTTCGAATTCTGCCGGGGGCACCCTCTGACCAGCCAATATCGCTGTGAGTAGGCTAGTTTCGGGTCCGATTTCGGGGGCAGTGCTCATCGGCTACTTAGCAGCGCTGGAGTGACAGCCTGGGAGCCAGCTGGCTCGTCTGCGCTGGTCGGAGCCGGTGGCGCAAATCATGCTGAACGAGAGGACGGTTTGGACCGACGCTATCAACCTCGCTCCCCGGGCCACTGCGCCACGTCGTGAGCACTC
>DATDHI010000396.1:0-1686 GCA_036521655.1 Pseudonocardiaceae bacterium
TCCCGGCCCAGACAACCCCGGAACCCCGCCAACCCGAGGCGACACACGGGCCATCGGGCTGCCACCAACCCGAAACGCCCCCGAAACGATCACCAATCCGAGACAGAGATCAACTCATCTGCTTACTCGCGGAATCGGGTCTGACACACACACCCACCTCCGCTGCGTTTCGCCCGAATGCTACCCACGGCACCCCAGGTGCACTGGTTGTCACTGCTTGGTCACTTCAGCTACCCGCGCCGCGCTAGCGTCGCTGGGTGATCTTCCCTGGACACCTCGACGCGCCCTCCACCCACCCGGCCAACGCCTCCGAACGCCGTGGACGCAACGCGACCAGCAGGCGCGGCACCCTCCGCTCCCACGAGAGATCCAGGCAGCCATCATCATCACCACCTCCAGCAGCGGCCTTCGGCAGCACAGAGCTGATACTCCGCGCTGATGAGGACCAGGCGCGGTGATCCGAGAAGACCCTGAACCCTTGGTGAGCGTGCTGGAACGGACTGTGCACCTGCTCCCTGCTGGTGAAGTGTTCCGGCAGGGCTACCCCGCCACGTCCGTGGCTGTCTGTGGAGAGCCGGTAACCAGCGCAGCGGACAGCGAGGAAGACCCCAGCTACTGCCCAGAGTGTGTGCGCGAAGCCCTGCGGTGGTGCGCACAGCCCGGAGCCGGGGAGTGCGAACATCCCAGGGGCCCGCGCCGATGACCGCGGAGACGTGCCACCGCTTCGCCCTCACCGGTTCCGACCACGACGGCCGCAACCGCACCATCATCCTGTGGCAGGAAGCCGACCTGGTGGACGGCAAGGTGGTGCGCCGGGTAGTGCTCACCCTGGATGCCACGATGAACACCGCCACGGTGCTCACCCCTCCCGAAGCCATCGAGGTGGCACAGGCCATGTTGGCGGCGGCCCGTTGACCGAGGCGCCCGTGCTCACCGAGGAGCAGCAGCTGCGGTTTCGGGTTGCTCGCGTCGGCCAAGTGCGCCGCATCCCGCTCCCACGCCCCACCCCGATCCCCGGCTGGCCGCTGGTCGAGCGAGGCCCCGACTCGGCTCCCGGGGCCGTTCGATCGGGGCCTACCTGGGGTTGGTGCCCACCGAGTCCTCCTCGGGCGGGTCGCGGTCCCAGGGCTCGATCACCAAGACCGGCAACGGCCACGCGCACCGGCTGCTGATCGAGGCGGCGTGGCATCACCGAAAGCCTTACCGCCGCCCCGGGGTGGACCTGCGCCGCCGCCAGCAGCGGGCCACACCCGCGGCGCGGGACCGCGGCCAGCGGGCCAACCGGCGCCTGCACGCCCGGTGGGCGGCCTTCGACGCCCGGCACAAGACAGCGGTAGTGGCCAACACCGCCATCGCCCGCGAACTCGCCGGCTGGTGCTGGTCACTGGCCGTCCTGGACTGCTGACCCCGGTGGTCCTGACGCTGCTCTGGTCCGGGTGACCGGCCCTCTCCCCGTTGATCGTCTTACACCGCTGGTCGGCGTCAACGTCGTTCGTCCTCGCTTCGCTGCGGGCGCTGCACGCTGACTCCTCCCACGCGGTGCAACAACGGGCTGGGGATCCAGGGCAGGGTGGGGTGTAGCGGGCTGGGCCGAGATGGCAGCACGTGCTCGCCCCACGCCTTCCACGACACGCCGGCCCAGCCCCGGCCGCATCACAGATGTCCGGATGGATCGCAGCGGTGACG
>DATDHI010000397.1:0-4060 GCA_036521655.1 Pseudonocardiaceae bacterium
CACCGCCGGTTCGGCAATGTCCGAAAGCTGACTTCGGGTCGATTCCAGGCCCGGTACCTCGGGCCAGATGGTCTGATGCGTACTGCACCAGAGACATTCGGTTCGAAGCGTGACGCCGAGCAATGGTTGACGCTCACCGAGTCGGAAATCTTGCGTGGGGACTGGTCAGACCCGCTCAGGGGCCGGGAGCTGTTCTGCAAGTTCGGGGCGCGCTGGATCACAGAGCACCGGGTGGGGGAGCGCACCCGGGAGGAGTACCTGAGCGTGTGGCGACACCACGTCGAGCCGTACCTCGGTCAGGTCGAGCTAGCGGAATTCTCGACGGACACGATCCGGAGCTGGCGCGCGGCGTTGTTACGCGACGGGCGGTCGGAGGACCGGACGGTCAAGGCGTACCGGCTAGTGAGGGCAATCCTTAACACGGCGGTGGACGATGGACGGATCAAACGCAACCCGTGCCGGATCAAGGGCGCCGGGGAGTATCGAGCCGACGAACGACCGACTGCGAACGTCCGGCAGGTCTACGCGCTAGCCGAGCGTATGCCTGATCGGTTCCGAGTCCTGGTGCTGGCTGCGGCGTTCACCGGCCTGCGGTGGGGCGAGCTGATCGCGCTGCGACGTTATGACATCGACCTCACAGGCCCCGTGCTTCACGTGCGGCGGCGCCTGGCACAGCTAAATGGTGGCGCTATTCAGTCCGGTCCGCCCAAGTCAGCGGCCGGAGTTCGGAGCGTCTCGCTGCCGGTCGTCCTCGTAGATGAGCTGCGCCGGCACATCGAGCTGTACGCGGGTCCAGGGCCTGAAGGTCTGGTGTTCCGGGGTGAGAAGGGCGCGGTGCTGCGTCGCGGGAACTTCGGCCGTCGCACCAAATGGCCAGCGATGGTCGTGGCTGCCGGACTCCCCGCCGGGTTCCACTTCCACGACCTCAGACACACGGGCAACCACCTGGCCGCGGGCTCGGGAGCGACTACGCGGGAGCTGATGCACCGGATGGGTCACGGTTCGATGCGTGCAGCGTTGATCTACCAGCACGCGACTAATGCCCGTGACCGCAGCATCGCGGATGCGATGAGCGCGCTGGTCGAATCAGGTCGGACAGTGGTCCTGGAGAGCAGCGACAACGGTGCAGACCAGGCCGACGAGGACGGCGACGACTGTGCGGCAGGGGCGGTGGTCCCGGTGGCCTAATGGCACGCTAATGGCACGGACGGCGACGGCGGCTCTTCCCATGATCGGGACGGGCCGCCGTCTTGGCCGGTGAGGGCTGCGGAGCGGGCGACCGGGATCGAACCGGCATGGCCAGCTTGGAAGGCTGGAGCTCTACCATTGAGCTACGCCCGCGCACCCCGTGGCGGCGGAGCGGCCCAAGCGTACCTGGTCCGCTCGGTCGGGATGACGCGCGCGGTGGGGTCGGCGCGGCGAGCCGGTGGTCGCGTACGCTCCGCACTGCACGTGTTCGAGGTATCGGGGTGTGGCGCAGCTTGGTAGCGCACTCGCTTTGGGAGCGAGGGGCCGTGGGTTCGAATCCCGCCACCCCGACCAGGTAAAACAGGTCGGACCAAGATCGACAAGTCGGCCGAATGTAGCAACCGTGTAGCAACGACCGCTCACAGGTCGTCCCACTCGATGCTGTCGAGCGCTTCGCGCATGGGGTCGAGGTCGGTGTGTGCATAGATGCCCAAGGTGACGTCGAGGTCGGCGTGTCGGGCGATCCGCTGGACGACGTGCGGTGGTGTCTTGGTTCCATCGGGGTTCCCACACTGGTTGAGAACACCAGATCGTGCTCGGTCCATAGCGGGTGAGCAGGCCCGGCCGGTCACGGCGGCGCGTGACCGCAGGCAGCGGTTGCGCTCGTCATCGTGGCATCCTTACCATGAACCACTCCTGATCTCCGTGCACTTGCCTGCTCAGGGCCGAACACATGTTCCCATACAGGGTCCGTCATAGATCACGGGGTTATGGCAGCCGTTCACCATCGGCTCGGGGCCGTACACACCGTGCACGCCAGCCAGACACGCCGGGGACGTGGGAGGCTCGGGCATGGCCCGCAAGCGCTCGCCGTTGCCGGTTCAGGTTCTGTTGTTCTTGCTGGCGACCTTGCTCGGGGCCGCCACCAACAGTGTGACTAGCGGCACGGGCCCCCTTCCTCCGGGCTTGGAGGTCCTTAGGGATCAGTCGTTGCCGCTGGCCGGCGTGACCGTGTTGTTGATCATCGGGCTGATGGTCTGGCAGCACCGGACTGAGGAGCGTCTGGCGTCGCCGGCTCGTCCAGTCTGGGACTCGGATCGATCGCCGTTTCCTGGGCTGGAGGCGTTCACTGAGCAAGACTCGGCGGTATTCTTCGGCCGCGACGCAGAGGTCGTCGGGTTGCTGAACCGTCTTCATCCGGTGGTCGCTGCGCAGGTCAATCGGCTGGTCGCGGTGGTCGGTCCTTCGGGTGCCGGGAAGTCGTCGTTGGTGCAGGCCGGGGTGGTGCCGCGGCTGCGGCTGCGCCGTGGCGGCTGGATCGTGGTGCCGCTGGTCCTGCCCGGGGACCATCCGCTGCGCAGCCTCGCCCGTAGTCTTGCAGCAGTGTGCCTGGGACACCCCACTGAGGACGTGCCGGCTCCTCGTTTTGCCGATGAGCTTCGCACCGCGCAGGGCCGCCCGAATGCCCCGGTGTTGGTGATCGTCGATCAAGCTGAAGAGCTGATCACCCTTTCCGGACCGGCTGAGCGCGACGCTTTCCTGGGCCTGCTGGCCAGCGCGCTGGATGCCGACCCGCGGTTGTGGATCATCATGATCATGCGGTCGGAGTTTCTGACTGCGTTTCTGGGCACCGAGCATGCTCGGTTGTTTCGTGATCCGGTCGTGGTGGGGACGCTGGGTCGTGCCGCGCTGGTCGAGGTGATCGAGCAACCGGCCCGGTGGGCGGGGCTGACCTTCGACCCGCCGACCCTGCCTCAGCGGATGGCTGCCGATACCGGCGGCGGTGATGCGCTGCCGCTGCTGGCGTACGCGTTGCAGGAGCTGTGTCTAACCGCTGGTTTTGGCGGGGCGTTGACCGCCGATACTTACCAGCGCATTGGCGGGGTTACCGGGGTGCTGACCCGGCAAGCTGACAAGGTCGCCGCCGAGCTCGGGGGCGCTCACGGACCGGTGCTGTCGACGCTGCTGAAGTTCGTGACGATCGGCGAAAACGAGCCGACCCGCCGGCGGGTGCGGCGCAGTGCGGTCTCCGATGCCCAGTGGCGGGTGGTTCAGGCATTTGTCGCCGCGCGGCTGCTAAACAGCTCTGGAGAGGGTGATGACGCGATCCTCGAAGTGGCGCACGAGGCGTTGTTCCGACACTGGGCGCCCCTGCAACAAGCCATCGAGGCATCCGCCGACCAGCTTCGTTGGCGCGCTGACCTGGAACGGTGGGCCAGCGACTGGGAGAGCTCCGGCCGGCAAAACGCCTACCTACTCCGTGACGAACGATTGAAAGCCGCCCAGAGATGGGCCGTCTCGGACGGTGACGTGGTGACTGGTCTTGCGTTGGTGGAGGAGTTCCTCGCCTGTTCCAACCGGGCCGACGTCGCCACCATGCAACGCCTGTCCGAGACCATCGCTCGGCAGGCGCTCGCCACTGTCGACCGTGATCCCGACCACAGCCTGCTGCTAGCGCTCGCGGCCTTGGAAGAATGCGCCCCCACGACGCTTGCGCTGCGGGCGTTGACCGCCGCGTTGGTCGCCTCCCAGTTACGTGCCGTCCTGCGGGGCCACAACGATGGGGTTCAAGGGCTGGCGTGGTCACCGGACGGTCGGCGGCTGGCCACCGCATTGCGTGACCGGACGGCACGGATCTGGGATGCCGGCAACGGCGGCGAGCTCGTCGTGCTGCGCGGCCACGACGATGGGGTTCGGGGGGTGGCGTGGTCACCGGACGGTCAGCGGCTGGCCACCGCGTCAAGCGACCGAACGGTCCGGATCTGGGACGGCAAATCTGGCGCCGAGATCATCGTCGTCGGCGCCCATACCGGGGGAGTCGAGAGCGTGTCGTGGTCTCCGGACGGCCAACGAGTCGTCTCTGCCACAGGAC
>DATDHI010000398.1:0-2271 GCA_036521655.1 Pseudonocardiaceae bacterium
TCTGACAACACGCGTGATGACAGAATCCATGCTCAGCGGAGCTCCTGGTAGCGAGGATGTCTTGGCGGACGACCTCTCCTACCCGAGCTCCGCTCCCATGATCGGCACCAACACACCGACAACCCGAAGATCCTTGACCACGCGACACAGCCGCTAACTACACGGCTTTGGGGCTAGCCCTGCAACGGCACCTGCCCGCACGATCACCTGGTTCCGGTGCTCTCAGCAGGAAGGCCCTGCACCGTTCGCATTACACCGAGCTGGCTTGTCGTGGTAGCGATACCGGCCCGGTCACCGAGCTCCTCTTTGATGGTGAGGGCGGCCTGGTAGCGCTGGGCTCTGCAGCGAGGTGGTCCACAGAGCGGATATCGGAAGGGCGCAGAGGCGCTTACCAAAGGGCAGCGCTTGTCGACCGGCGTACAGGACAATGCCCGCGGTCAGCTGGTCCCCAAGCCAGCGCATTAAGTGCTGGATGCCGCGGAAGTCGTCGATGCGGACCGTCTCAGCCGCTTTCACGTCCACTGCAACCACACTCACTCAAGGCGCGCTCCAGAATTGCATCGACTTCGTTCTTGTGGTTGATCTGCCGCAGATGTGATGGTCATCTTGCCGAAGCCATCGTGGTCGTTTCGCCGGTCGATTGATGGTTGAACTGCCGTACATCGCGGCCGTGTCACTAGGGCAACCCGATGCCGTCCCAGCGCACGCAGCGCCAGCCGGAATTGTCGGCCTCCATCAGTACCGTGGCTCCGTTGGGCAGGTCAGGGGGTTCGGCGGACAGGCTGTCCACATTGGTCGCCAGCGCGGCGATGGCCAACCGGGTCGCGACGCCGTGGCTGACCAGCACTGCGGTGCCGCCAGGATGAGCTGAGCGGATCCTCGCGACATCGGCGAGGTACCGCTCCAGCACCTGGGTACCCGACTCCCCGCCGGGCATCGCGGTGTCGAGGTTACCGCCGTGCCAGGCGCCGTACACTTCCCGCAGCGCGAGATGATCCTCCGGCCGGCGCCGCCCCTCAAGATCACCGATGCACACCTCGTGCACCCCCTCGAGGACCTGCGCGGCCAACCCATGCCGGGCCGCCACCGGCGCCGCCGTCTGTTGGGCCCGCAGCGCGCGGCTGGCATACACCGCAACCACGGGTTCGTCCGCCAGTCGCTGCGCCAGCGAGGCAGCTTGCCGGTGGCCCTCCTCGGTAAGCGGATGCCCGGGCAGGCGGGTGTCCAGGATGCCCTGGGCGTTGGCCGTGGTCTGCCCGTGCCGAACTAGCACAAGCCGCAGCGACGTCACGCACTCTGCCCGGCGCGCACTGCAGTGAGCCATTCCTGGGCAGCGGTGAACCCGGCCGGATCCGGACCGGGACGGGCCGTACCGGTTCGCGGGTAGGAGCCGAGAAAGCGGACCGACGTGCACCGCCGGTGCAACTCGGCCAGTGCATCCCCGACTGCGTCCTCGGCCACATGACCCTCGCAGTCCAGGAAGAACCGGTACTCGCCGAGCTTGCACTTCATCGGTCGGGACTCGATCCGGGTGAGGTTGATCCCGCGCAGGGCGAACTCAGCGAGCACCTCGAGCAGAGCCCCAGGACGGTCGACGGCCACCGCGACCAGCGAGGTGCGGTCCACACCAGTGGGCGGCGGCACCACCCCGGGGTGACGTACCAGCAGGAAGCGGGTCTCCGCGTCGGCCTGGTCGTGCACTCCGCCGGCCAGTTCGGCCAGCGGGTAGTGCCGCCTCGCGACCGGGGCGCACACCGCGGCGTCGGCCTTGCCCTCGAGCACTGCGATCGCACCCGCTGACGTGGAGTCGGTCAGCACCATCGTCGCCGCCGGAAGGTGCTCAGCGACCCACACCCGGACCTGTGCCGCGGCGTGCGGGTGGGTGGCCACGGTGCGTACGTCGGCGGCGGCGGTGCCCGGACGCACCAGCACGCTGAACCGGATCGGCAGGACGGTCTCGGCCACGGCCAGCACCGGCAGACCCTCGGCCATCGCGTCGAGGGTGGCCGGAACGGAGCCCTCGACGGAGTTCTCCACCGGCACGCACGCCGCGTCGGCTTCACCGGCGCGTAGCGCGGCGATCGCCGCGTGCACCGAGACCGCGGAACGCAACTCGTCACCCGGGGCCAGCAGGTGAGCTGCCTGCTCCGCGAACGTCCCCTCGGGTCCGAGATAAGCGGTGACGGGCATGGCGCGAGCCTACGAGGTGCCACCATCCACCGCTGCACCCACCGGAGCGACCCATAACGCCGCGTCCGCTGTGCACGAGCT
>DATDHI010000399.1:0-3714 GCA_036521655.1 Pseudonocardiaceae bacterium
AGCCGGCGGGGGTGCCCTGTTCTTCAGGCAGCTCGCCGACCGGGCCGGCCAGCAGCTGCTCGCCGACGGGGAGCCGCTGCCAGGTGACGCCAATGTGGTCGCAGCATTGTGGGACCTGGTGTGGGCTGGCCTGCTCACCAACGACTCGCTGGCGCCGCTGCGAGCATTGGTGTCCGGGCGCTCAGTATCCGGCCGCTCGGCCGCCCACCGGCCGCGACGATCCGCGCCACGCGGGCAGTACGCCAGGATGAGGGCGGGTCGCCCGTCGATGCCTTCCCGCTCAGGGCCGCCGACCGCGGCGGGGCGCTGGTCACTGGCGCCCGTGCCCGATGCAGACCCCACCCGCCGAGCTCACGCCCGCGCCGAGGCGCTCCTCGAGCGGCACGGGGTACTCACCAGAGGCGCACTCGACACCGAGCGAGTCACTGGTGGCTTCGCTGCTGTCTACAAGGTGCTGCGGGCGATGGAGGACTCCGGCCGGTGCCGTCGCGGGTACGTCGTCGAAGGACTCGGAGCCGCGCAGTTCGCCGTACCGGGCGCGATCGACCGGATACGTGCTGTGAGCCAACCCGACGCTATAAGCCACCCAGACGCGCAGGGCCAACCCGACGCTCTCGGTCAACCCGGTGCGGGTCGGCACGCGGCAGTGGTACTGGCCGCAGCCGACCCCGCCCAGCCCTATGGAGCGGCCCTGCCATGGCCACCCACCATGGGAGGCGTCCGCCACCGACCGGGGCGCAGGGCAGGTGCGCTGGCCTTGCTCGTGGACGGTGCCGCCACGCTCTATGTCGAGCGCGGGGGCCGGTCCCTGCTGTCGTTCACTGAGGACATCGACGCCTTGCGCACCGCCGTCGCCGCCCTCGCCGGCGCGGTGCAGCGGGGATGGCTGGGCTCGCTGTCCGTCCAACGCACCGACGGCGAAGCGGCGCTCGAGTCCGCGCTGGCGGATCTGCTCCGCGATGCCGGATTCCGCGCCACCCCCACGGGACTGCGCCTGCGTGCCTAAAGCTGCGGGCGACGGTCGCGCTCATTGCGTCGCCGGCCGCAACAGCGCCCAGAGGTGAGCTACAGCCTCCTGGTCGCCGGTGATCTGCACCGACTGGTCGGGCAACCGCCCCCACGACCAGAGGTACACCTCCCTCGGAGGTCCACTGACCATCGCGTCCGCCGAGCGGGCGTCGGCCTCCTCCACCCGCCGAGCAGTCGAACCGCCGCGCTCGAAGACCGCCAACCAGCGCCGGTCGCCGGCCGACAACGCGACCGCTCCCTGCTGAGGCGAGGACATCCGTAGCTCACCGAGGCGGTGACCGAACCACAGGAACAGCAGTTCGTCGATACCGTCCAGAGCCACCTCCGCATCGATGGGGCTCACTGGTCCCCCTGCGGCGGCTTGCACGTCGACCCGGTGCACGGTGGTCTCGTGAGTCATCCGACGTCGCCAGAATCCGTGGGTGCGGTCGGCGGGCCACCAGGTGTCGCAGGGGTCGGCCGGGTCATGCCGGCGCAGCTCGGTGAGCAGTCCGCGAAGTCCGGTCCGGACGAAACCGATCAGATCGCCGTCCGGCGGCGACTGCTGCCACTGATCGGGACGATGGCCGTCGCGCACCCAAAGCTCGGTGACCCTATGCACGCTGCCCATGTGCCGAAGGGTCTCGCCGAGGGTCAGGTCGGGGCAGCCGGGCACCTCGGCGTCTAGCGCGTCGGGCAGCGCGGTGGCCGCCGTGCCCAGCATCAACTCACCCTCGATGCCAATGACGTCGAGCATCCGGCCGTAGTCGATCAACGGCCGCGGAGCCGTCATCGTGACATCCGGAATACTGCGTGCTGTGCAAGGGTAAGGAACTCGCCGGCCCGCCGGACCAGGTCGTCGGCGTCACGTGTGGTCACCAGGCGGCGCACACCGGCCTCGGCCGCTACCCGGGTGGCCGATGTCGCCGCAAAGAACACCGACCATTCGGCGAGCTCTGGCGCGACGGTGGCGAGGAGTACCCATGCGCTGGTCGGCTGGGCACGGCGGCGCGGTCGGGCCCGCGCCGCCAGCACAGCAGCCGCCGCTCTCAGCGCCGCGGCCTGGGCCTGGGCGTAGCGGTCTAGTGGATGCGCGGCGTACTCGGCGTCGAGCAGTGTTCGTCGGGCCTGGTCGAGAAGCGTGCATGCGGCGGGCGGACGGTGAGTCGCGCCGTCGCGCCGCGACAGCGGCGCAACGGTGTGGCTAGGTAGAGCGGTGGCGGGCACGGAGGCCTCCTTGGCTGGGAGTCGTGCTGAGTGCGACACGGGTTGACTCCGCCGTGGGGAAGCCGGCGGAGCCCGGTGGCGGCGCGCTTCCCCCGCCCCACCACCGGGCTCATGTTCGAACATCTGTTCGACACCAGTGAAGGATAACCTCTCTAGCCGCAGTCCCGTCAAGTCCGGCCTCAGGCGGGCGGCGAGCCGGGGCCCGGGCGTGGTCTGATGGACTCGCGCAGTCAGTCGACGACGACTGCGGCACCGTTGAGCGAGCCGAGACTGGAGGTCGGCGATGACTGCCATGCCTGCGCGCGAACCAGCTCAGCTGGCTGAGTTGACGGCCGAGCAGTTGCGAGGACGACTCGACGAAGCGTTGCGGATCTACGTCACCGCGATGCGCTACCCACCTGGGACGGCACAGCATCGCCGCGCGATGTGGCTGGAGCACACGCTGCGGGAGGGCTGGCGGTGCATGGCGGCCTTCGAGGCCGAGGTCCTGGTAGGAATCACCTACGGCTACCGGGGCGCACCTGGCCAATGGTGGCATGACGAGGTACATCGGGGACTGATGTTGATCGATCCCGCCGCAGCCGGGCGTGACCTCACCGATTACTTCGAGCTCACCGAACTGCATGTGCACCCGGACGCGCAGGGCCGGGGGATCGGCGAGGCTTTGCTGACTGAGCTGCTGTCCGGGGTGGACGCCCCGCAGGTGTTGCTGTCCACCCCTGAGGGTCCCACCAGAGCGTGGCGGCTCTATCGCCGTACCGGGTTCACCGACCTGCTGCGCAACTACCGCTTCACCGGCGATTCCCGGGCGTTCGCTGTGCTGTCCCGCCCGCTTCCGCTGTAGCGCGCGAGCCAAGGTGGTAGCTGTTGACGGCATGCGCGACGGGGGTTGGCGGTACTTGAAGGACACCCTACTGGGGTTTTCGGGGTACTGGTCAGGGCTCCGATACTGGCTCTGGGCTGCGGGTATCTTTCTCGTCGCTTGTCAACGTTGCGCGCGGTTTGGCGTGCTCCCGTACCCCCGTTGTGCCCCCACGGAGATCATCCGGGCCGGAGGTCGGTCACGAGCACCCCGCGACAGCAACTCCTCGCGCGCCCGGCAGACCCGATAGCCGAGATGTTCGATTTGCCCACTACGGTGATCTTGAGAAATGGTAACCCTGACCTGCTCTTATCCTGCAATCGGGATCTTCGTTTCCGCAGGTCGCGGACACGGCCGATCAGGCCACCGACTCGGGCACCGGGCCCGTACCAGGCACGGCGTAACCTGACGTCCACCTCTTCGCCGAGGTTCACGCCCCGGGGCGAGGAGTCCCGGGGCTTCGGTGGAGGGTTCGGCGAGGAGAGGTCTGCGGTGGACGCTGAGGACGACGCGCGCACGATCGGACGGCGCGTACGGCAGGTCCGCAACGCGCGGCGTAAATCGCTACGGGTGGTCGCCGGATTGGCCGGGATCAGCAAATCGCACCTATCTCGGAT
>DATDHI010000400.1:0-5453 GCA_036521655.1 Pseudonocardiaceae bacterium
GTTTCCCCTCCTGCGCCAGCTCACCCAGATACAACGCCATCCACGCGAACGCCTCCGGTGAGGCCGGGCACGCCTGTTTGGCTCCACCCAGCCCCTTGGACTGCACGTAGATACGGCCGTCGCCGGGCCGGGCATCACCCACCGTCATCCCCAGCAGCTCCCCGGCCCGGGCGCCGCTGGACAAGAACATCGCGACCAGGGCGCGGTCCCGGTTGCAGCCCAGCGCCGTGAACAAGTCCTCCAAGACCTCATCGGGCACCGCCCGCGGCGCCGCCTCAGGCTGTTTCTGCCGGTAGACGCCGCGTCGGTACAACCGGAACGGCTCGAGCGGATTGTGGTGGCCTTGCAGCCGGCGCCCATCGCGGGACTGCGGCGGCACCGGTGAGACCACCGGCCCCCGCCCACTGAGCAAGTGGAAGTCGTAGAACGCGGACATCACCGAGATTATGTGGAATCAGATTTGTCAAATTGATCATTGTTCGTCCTGGTTCACTGCGATGATCGGCAACAGGGTCGCGGTCGCCGGGACGCCGAGCTCGCGTGGGGTTGCGCCGTTGGGTGTTGGGAGGTCGATCAGTCGCTCCAGGAGCTGGTCGAGGGCCGCCTGGCCTTCATCGACCGCTGCCTGTTCGTCCTCGGTGAGCGGGATGTTGGCGAGCATCCGTTGCAGATTTTCCTTGGCCTCTAGCAGTTGTCCCTTGCTGGAGGCCTTCGGAGCGTAGAAGTCGCAGCGGGCGCAGGCCATGCGGTGCGGGCACTGCTCGAAGAAGGTATAGGTGCAGTAGCCGTGGCCGAGGTCGTAGTACTGCCACGGCTCGCCTGATGCCGTGGCGCCGGAGGTGACGGCGTCGCGGTCGACGAGGACTTCGATCGTGCGGACGTTGCGGGCGAAGTATCCGGCGTCGCTGTATGCCTTCGCGAGCGTGATCGGAGTGATCTTGGCGTAATGCTGCGTTGCCGCCGGACTTCGGTGACCGAGCCAGGCTTGCAGCTCGAAGAGCGTCATGGGCTCCTTGGCGTTGTAGAGCTGACTGGCGATGGTCGAGCGGGCCCGGTGGCTGGTGATGTTGCCCCGGACGTCGGAGGTCGGCACGCCTGCCTTGGCGCAGAGGGCGGGGATGACGCGGGTGTTCAGGTACTGCCGGCCGATGCCCTGCGCCCGGTAGGAGAACAACAGGTGCACCCGCTCGCTGGTCTTGCGGTCGAGCACGGCGGGTTGGGTTGGTCGGACGACCTCCCAGGCGGCGATGGCTTGCCCCAGAATCGGGTCGACTGGTTTGGTGAACGCGGTTCCGGTCTTGTGCACTGGGACGTCGAGCAGGCAGACGGCGTCCTTCGAGAGCACCTCGTCTGTGTCGCCTGGGATGGCCACGTCCTCACGCTGCCACCGTATGCAACCGACCCGCAGTCGGACGATCTCGTCGCTGCGCAGCCCGCCGAATAGCCAACACAGCACCAGCGCGCGGAGCAGTTCGATCGGGTGCTTGCGGCCGACGGGGTTGGCGTAGACGTCGCTGTGCTCGAGGTTGAGGCCAGCCCACAGCAGCTTGGCCCAAACGTCGTCGGCGATGACGCGCGGATCAGGGCCGATGAGAGCGCGGATGCTGCATGGGGTGGCCAGCGCGCGGGCCGGGTCGAAGCGACGCGGGATCCAGCCCCACTCCTGGCAGTCCCGGAAGAACTGGCGTGCCCCGGCGAGCAGGCCGCTCTTGGTGCGCGGCATGAGCGGCTCGCCGATGCGCTCCCGCAGTGAGTCGTCGTTCTGGGTGTAGTCACCGATGCGCAGACGGTCGACGGCGGCGACCCATGCGGCGCACAGCTCTCGTGTCCACTGGTCCGGTTCTTGGACCTCGGGATGCTCGGCAGCCAGCCACCGCCCCATCCGCAACATCTGGTTGCGCCTGCTCTTCCTGCCCGAGGCGGGGAGCGTGGAGGTGTCGTGCCATCGCTGCACCCAGTCGGCCCACGTCGGGGCGACGCCCTCCACCGGCGGCGGGACCAGCCTCGCTGGCGGCCGCGGAGCGCTGGTGTGCCCGAGGGCCGCCAGCGCCCGGTGGAGGCTATGGACGTTTTGGCGCAGCGAGTACGGGATCGACATGTTCGCCCGCAACCCCTGAAGCACCTCCTCGGACAAATCTGCCAGGGACGGGCTGCGGTTGAGCAGCAGCGCGTGACAGACCAGACTCGCGGTTCGCATAGTGACCTGCAGGGACCGCTGGCCCCAGCCGTGCAGCACCGACGTGACCTCCTCGACCGCTCGGTCGACCGCAGCCCTGCCGAACACCTTCCGCGCGACCGCGCCGCGGCCGACGTTGCCCAGCATGTGCAGCTCGGTGAACCCGAACAGGTAGGCCAGGGCGATCGCGTAGGACCGCGCCGACGTGTCGGCCCATCGCGGATAGGTTGCTAGGAAAGCCTTTCCACTCGTTCCGAGGACACCGGCCCAGCTCGCCGCGTCCCAGGCCCAGAAACTCCTCCCGTGGACAGCGCAGCGCTGCAGCAGCAACGCGACGGCGTCGCTGGCCGAGCGGCGGTGAAACCAGTCATCGACCACGTTTAGGCATTCCCTCGCCTCCGCCAGCGGCAGCACCAGGCGCTGAAGCGCCCGCCACTGAGGCAGATCAGGGTCAGTCCACCGTTCGGGCCAGCAGCGCACGTCCCAGCCGAGGGCGTCGAGCGCGGCCTGCTCGGCGATCGACAGTGTGGGCGAGCAGTCGTACTGCGCGGTGCTGACCGGCCAAGACCATGCGGGAGCTGCGGCCGTCGCGGTGACGGCCGCCGAAGATGCTGCGGTCACGGCTTGACCGCCCCCGGTGCCTGCTCGTCGAGCCTCGCCAGCGTCTGAACCCGCCAGCCGTGGATCTGCGCCATGCCGCGGTTGAGTTTCTCGGCCAGATCCCGGCCGGACAGGTGGATGTAGGCGAGTGTGGAGTCGGTGCTGCGGTGGCCGGCGAAAGTGGCGATAGCGTGCAGTTCCCAACCCATCCGGGCCAGGTCGGTCAGACACAGATGCCGGGTGGTGTGCGTGGAGAACTGCGGCAGGCCTGCCGCCAACGCCAACCGCCTGACGACCTTCGACCAGGTCCACAGCGTCAGCGGCTCGGCCCTGTTGCGGCGCGATTCCGACAAGAACAGCGGCCCCCGGGCTCGGCTAAGCGTCGATCGGTGTGTGAGGTAACCGGACAGAAGCACACCGGTTGGCGCGGAGTACGGCACCACCCGCTCCAGCCGATTCTTCGTCGTCTCAGCCCGAACCCGCAGGGTCCGGTGGGCAGGATCGAGATCGTCGATGCGCAGCGAGCACAGCTCCTCCCTGCGCAGCGCCGAATCGTAGGCCAGCGCGAGCATCACCCGGTTGCGGGCCGGCTCCTTCGCCGCGACGGCGAGGATCTCCATCCACTGCCTATCGGTGGGAATCCACGGCAGCTTGGTCAGCCGGGGCACCAGACCCCGCTGCTGGCCGCCGCCGCGACCGTGAGACATATAGCGACCCCGGCCGACTGGGTTGGACTCGCGCAGGCCCTCCTCGACCAGAAAGTCGTAAAACAGCCTCACAGGAACTAATCGCTGCTGCAGGGTGGCATTCGCCAAGCCCGCACCCGAGTCGATCGACACCACGTTCGCGCCGCGACGGCTCGGTCGCTCAGTCAACGCACGGACGAAACTTGCGATGTGGGCCCGGTCAACGACGAGCGGGTCGACTCCCACCCGCTCGCACATCACCAGATACTCGGCCAGCCCGCGGGCGTAAGCGTCGATTGTTCGGGGCGCACGCCCAAGATCGGCCCACACCCCCAGCCAGACGGCCGCCCGCTCGTGCCGCCCGAGCACCGGCCACTTCTCCTCCAATACCACCGTGCCCAACAACCCTCCTCAGTCCGTGGTCACACCGCAGCGGACATGATCTCCGCTGCGGTCAGATTCCACGTAACTGATAGCCGCTGCTGCAACGTCGCGTTCGCAAGGCCCGAGCCCGAGTCCAAAGCAACGACATTCGAGCCGCGCCGACTCGGGCGAGTGCGCAACTCCCGTACGAATGAGGCGACCTGACCGCGGGTGGCAGCGACCGGGTCGATCCCGTCGCGCTCGCAGACCAGCAAGAACTCCGCCAGACCCCGCGCGTACGCGTCGATCGTGCGCGGCGCCCGTCCCAGATCGGCCCAGATTCGCAGCCACTCGACCGCTCGCTCGTGCCGGCGCAGCACCGGCCACTTGTCCTTCAGCTCCATCGACACCGGCAACGGGGCCTCTCAGCTCGTGGTGACGCCGCCGGGCCAAGGACCACCCCACAGCGTGATTCCACGTAACTGATACATAGACCATCCCGGCCCAGGTCGGGACATAGGAAAAATCCGCCACCCACAGCTGGTTGGGCGCTCGCGGCGCAAAGTTGCGGTTGACCCGATCTGGTGGGCGCGTCGCAGCCGGGTCAGCTTTGGTCGTACGGACTTTGCCTGCTCGCCGTGCGCCGCGTAATCCGAGCTGCCCCATGAGTCGTTCGACGGTGCAGCGGGCCACCGGTATGGCCTTGCGGTTGAGCTCCAGCCAGACCTTGCGGGCGCCATAGACGCCGTAGTTGTCCCGGTGGACCTGCGCGATCTGCTCCTTAAGCTGCTCATCGCGGCGATCGGAGGCTCTGGGGGTGCGAGCCCGAGCGTCGTAGTAGGTCGAGGGGGCAATCGCCGCGCCGTGCTGAAGACAGCACCGTGGGAATCGACACGACACCCCATTGCAGGCCATCGCCCACGCGATGGCCCTTGCGCTCGTCGATGAACTTCACCAGCGTCGCGGTGGCCGGTCGAGTTCGGCAGCGAAAAAACCGAGGCGGCCTTGAGGATCTCGTTAGCTCGTCGCAACTCGGCGACCTCACCCTTGAGCCGCTTGATCTCGGCGTGATCCTCGCTGCTCACGCCGACCCGCCGACCGGCATCAACCTCGGCTTGGCCTACCCAGCTACGCAGCGTCTCCGCTGTCCCAACACCCAACTTGGCGGCGACGGCCTCGATCGCCGCCCACTCCGAGCTATAACTCGCTCCTACCTCGCTCGTACCTCGGCGACCATCCGGACCGCACGCTCCCGCAGCTCCGGCGGATATTTCGATCTTCCCATGCCCAAGACCCCATCGCTTTCTCAACTGATGGAGCCTCCGGACACGCCGGGGCGATTCAATGAGCTGCTCCCCGCCACGGCCATCAGGCTCCAGATCCACCGACTCGATCACTGTGTGCTCGACCCCAAGCAGCCGTCGCCATACCCTCGTGGTGCGCACGCCGTTCCCGTCATGATCGTCTCTGACTGTGGTAAGCCAGAAACCCTAGACAGGGGCGGCGTGCGCCCTACTCGATCATGGAATGGCACCCACGGGAACGTCAGTAGCGCCTTCCTTGACTTCCGCCAACATGTCGCAATAATTTTGCGAAGCAATTGTCATGATCGATCCCCGCGGTGTCAC
>DATDHI010000401.1:0-23228 GCA_036521655.1 Pseudonocardiaceae bacterium
CACAAGATCCAGTTACACCGTTAAGTTGACAGACCCGGTCTTTCTTCACGGGCGCAGAGTAACGGCTCACATTGGTGTCCTGTCCGGGTGTGGGGCGGGGGGTTGGGATAACGCGGTGAGCCCGGCGAGCCAGCCGCCCAGGCCCAGGGTGAGGCGGAGCCGGTCGAGGCGCACCCATTGTGAGGCCAGCGCGCGGACGCTGGGCTCGGGCAGGGTTTGGGCGCGGGTGAGCTGGTGCAGGGTGGGTATGAAGTAGCCCAGGGTCGCCAGGCTGGCGGCCGCCGCGGTGGTGCTGGCGGCCAGCCACCAGTTCCGTCGGGGAGGTTCGCTGCGCCACGCGGCGCGCAGGTTTGCCGTCGTCAGCAGCAGGATCGGGACGCCGGTGTAGGGCCAGAACACTCGCCCTGAGGTGAGATGACCCGAGCTGTGCAGGGCCGGGCCGACCTCGGCCGGGGTCGGCACCGCCGCCCATTGCGGGATGACGACGCGAGCCTCGTAGAGGCCAGCGCCCAGATGTAGCCCGGTGACTGTGAGGAACGCCGCGAGGAGGAGCTCGTCGCGGCGGCTGGTACCCGCGCGGTCATTCGATCGCGACATTGGGTGGGATCTGGGCATGGTGGGTATGCCTCTCAATCAGTGGTTGATGGGTGGTGGGGAGGCATACGGCAGCAGCCGCGTCAGTGGCAGAGGGTGGTTGAGCCCTCCGGTGACAGGTAGGTCGATCCCGTTGAGCAGGTCTCCGGCGGTCACCAGCAGCGCGATGGCCTCGGCGACCTCGTCGGGTTGGGTGATCCGTCCGGACGGGGTGGCCGCGACCAGCAACCGGATCACCCTGTCAGGTAGCCCGATGCCGCGGCTGGCGTCGGTGTCGACCATGCCCGGGGACACGATGTTCGCGGTGACACCGCCGGTGGCGCACTCGTCCACGACATAGCGCAGGTAACCGGCCAGGGCTGCCTTGGCGGTGCCGTTGACCGCCATCCCCGGGGCCGAGGGCCCCTGGGCGTGGCGGCTGCCGACGTAGATGAGCCGCCCCCAGCCGCTGGCCCGCATGCCCTCGACCAGCGATGTGGTCAGGATGTGCGCCGCACGCAGGTTGACCGCCACCGGGCCTGCGATGTCGTCGGCGTCCAGCTCGGCCAGCGGCGCCCGCCGAAAGGCGGCGTTGGCATTGCACACCAGCACATCGACGTGGCCGTGTCGGGCCAGCAACCGCTCGACCAGACCATGCACCTGACTCGTATCGGCAATGTCGAGGGCCTCGATCTCCGCGCTGCCCCCGGCCACGATGATGGCGCTCGCGAGTTCCTCGGCGGATCCACGGTCGTGGCGGTAAGTCGCGACGACATGCGCGCCCAGCGTGGCCAGCCGCCGAGAGGTGGCAGCGCCGATGCCCCGGCCGCCGCCGGTGACCACCGCGACCCGCCCGGACAATGGCCCGCGCACCCCGGCGCCTGGGTCCGGTGTGGCAGCTGGCTGATCAGGTGACCGCATGGGGTCCTCCACCTTGAACTTGATGTCAGGTTCCTGACATGTTGAATGTATGGCAGGATCCTGTCATGAGTCAAGGGGGATCGGAGCAGGAGAGCCGGGTCGGCTATGTCGTCAAACGGCTACAGCAGGTTCTGCGCGTGTCGATGGACACGGCCCTGGCCGAACACGACCTGAGCATGGCCCAGTTCGCGGTCCTGAAATCGCTGCAGCACGGGCCGCTGGCGGCCGCGGAGCTGGCGCGGCGCAGTTTCACCACCCGCCAGTCGATGCAAGATGTGCTGAGCTGCCTAGATGCCCGCGGCTTCATCGAAAAGGCGGCACCCCAGCCCAAGGGCGGCCGCAGCCAACCGGTCACCCTGACCAACCACGGCCGCCGAGTCGCCGACGAGGCCGACCACGCGGTGCGCGCGGTCGAATCCCGCATGACGCGCGGCTTGACCCCGCCCCAGCAAGACCAGCTCCAGGCGTGGCTCACCACCTGCGCAGACAACCTGCAACACGCCAACCCTCGGTGACTATCCCGGATGAACTGCTGAAGCCTTGCGCGACGAAGTGGCCCCCCCAGCACCGTCGGCGATCGCACCGACTGGCAGGTAGGGGCCGATGCCGGACGGCGTGGGCCTAGAGCCTTGTACCTGATGGCGCCCGGTTCGGATTACCAGGGAAGGGTGCCTTCGGCGTCGAAGTAGCCTCCGGTCGGGCCATCAGGACCCACCTGCGCCATGCGCACGATGATCTCGGCGCCCTGCTCGACAGTCTGGGTGCCGGTGTTCCCGTTCATGTCGGTCTTGGTGAAGCCGGGCTGACCACAACCGGGGCGGCGGAGCGCCGCAGCAGCGGGAGAAACGCATGGAGGACGCGCACCATGCCGAAGACGTTCGTCTCGAATGTCTGCCGCATCCGGTCGGCGGTCACGTCCGCGGCGCCGATCACGACATTGTTGTCACCCATCTCTTCTTGGATGCCGGCGTTGTTGACCAGCACGTCCAGCCCTCCGTCGGCCTCGATGGCCTTCACCGCGGCCTCCACGGACGCGTCGTCGGTGACGTCGAGCTGCACTGCTCGCGCGCCTAGCTGCTCGGCGGCCCGGCGCCCGCGTTCGGCGTCCCGGCATCCGATGTAGACGGTGTGGCCCGCGGCAATGAGTCGGCGGGCGGGATCACGGTCTGCACCAAGCTGCGGGCCACCGGCATGCCCATCAAGACCATCCGGCGCTACGCCCAACTCGTATCCGCCTCGTCGCGATGAGCGAGTTCTCGCTCGGCCGCGCTGGCGACCACGACCCCGGGCCACCGCAGTGCAGGTACTGGAAGCATATGGTTTCGAACCATGCATCGAAGGCGATAACGTTGCCTTCGTGAACTTGCCCCTTCCACACCCTTGCGCGGGAGTACACCGAACTTGTGTGCGGAATGAACCTGTCTCTGCTCGACGGCCTTCTCAACGGCCTAGCCCTCACCGGGCTGATGGCACACTTGCAGCCCACCCCGCCCCGCTGCTGCGTCCGGCTTTCTCCGGGAAGCAGACAGGGTAGATAGGTGATGCGGCGGCATTTAGCGTAGTTGCGGTCCGCTATAAGTTTGGGGTGGTGCGGAGCTGAACGCAGCACTCTGGCGGGTGGGGCGCGAGGACCGCGTGCACCGTGGTTGCTTGGAGGCCGTGGAGGAAGCCGGTGAGGAAGGCGTGGTTGATCGCGCAGACGAACTCAGGTGCCTTGGCGGCGAGCGGGTGGAAGGGACAGTTGCGTAGCCGTAGCGTAGTGAGGTCGTCGCGGGCGGGTTCGAAGCCGTGTCTGGCCAGGACGTCCTGGGCGAGGGTCAGGGCTCGTTCAGCGCCGAGACGACCGGGGCGGACCCGGGTGCGTTCGGCGCGGCCGAGGTCCTCTCCGTGTTGGGCGGCCAGCCGTAGGGCAGCCTGATGGGCGCTTTCGTCGGCGCGTTGAGTGATCACCGCGTCCAGGAGGATCTCGGCCAGCAGGTCGTGCTGGTGCTCCGGGATGCTGATCCGCACGACCGCCTCGGTCGGCTGATAGACCTTGGGCGTGCGACCCACTTTGCGGGGCTGCCCGACCGGCTCGTGGGTTGCCCGCAGCAGGCCGACTTCCACCAGCTTGTCTAGGTGAAACGCCGCGAGCTTGCGGGAGATCCCGACACTTGCGGCGGCCTGTTCGCGGTTGACCGGCCAGCGCGAACGGCGGATGAACCGGTACAACCGGCGGCGAAATGGATCACTGAGCGCTGCCACCGCGGTCAGCGCCGCCAGGGCCGGGTGCTCCTCGCGGGAGTCGTCGCCAGATGGTGCGTGGTCCACGTGGCCACCATAACGACTACCTCGCTGTCCGAAAACTCTCCGCTCCCTGGCTGTTGACCTCTTATCCGAATAAGACCAAACTATGTTTGTGAAATTCGAGGTCCCGGTCAGTGCTGCGCAGCCGCCAGCCGGCGGCCGATCAACAGCCCGATCACATGCTCCGCAGACCCTGACCGGGTCGATGGTCGGGTTGCGGTCGGGATCGTGGCGCCGCGGACCGACCTAGTCCACTGGCAGGAGGCGTGTCATGCAGAGCAAGGTCACTATCCTCGGTCACCCGGTACATCCGATGCTGGTCGCCTACCCCATCGCGTTCAACACCGCAACGCTCGTCGGCTTCGTCATCTATGGCATCAGCGCCGACCTGTTCTGGCTGAAGCTCACCATCGCCCTCAACCTCGCCGCCGTGGTGATGGCGGTCGTCGCCGCCGTCCCCGGCTTCATCGACTGGGCGGCGGCCATCCCGAGCGGAACCCCGGCCAAACTCACCGGGCGGATCCACATGGGGCTCAATGTCGCCGCGTTGGTGCTCTTCATCATCAGCTTCTTCGCCTACTACCGATACTGGAACGGTCCCGCTGATGTCGGAGCCACCCTCGGGATCGTGCTGAGCGTGATCGGCGTGACACTGACCGTCGCGGCGGGATTCCAGGGCTGGATCCTGATCCAGAAACACCACGTCGGCGTACAACTGACACCCGACCAGCAACGATCAGAGCGAGAAGCGCAAACACACTGACTATCGCCGAGTGTCTCCGCTGCAGATCAGCGACGGCACGCAGTGAATCCTCGGCCGAGCCGTCAAGTTGTATCCGACGGTCATCCTAGCGTCTGCGAGATCGGCCCATGCTGCGATGATCCCGCCGTATCGCAGGAAGATCCACCAATGGGCACTGAGGATTCAGCCTGTTCCCCCGAGCGATCCCCCTGCGGGCGCCCACGACAGCACCCCGGTCAGGTCACGAAACGCACACCCGCTACGTCGTACTCCGCCACCAAGGCGGACAGCGTGGCGCTGCCCTGCTCGTCGCTGGGACCGCTGCCACGGAACGCTTCCACATCCGCCTGCGATTCCCAGCGCTCGAAGATGTCGATCCGGTCGGGATCGACCAGGTCCGCTGCGATAGTGAAGTCAAGGCAGCCGGGTGCGCAGCGGGCCTGCTTCACGACGCTCACGCAGTCCGCGAGGTACGACTCGCGCTGGTCCGGGTGGACGACGATATGACCCGCGACGATGACCATGTGCACTCCTTTGCTGGTTCGAACCGGCCGTCGCACAGTAGGACCATCGGCTGCGGCCGAATTCATCGGTCGCCAGCTCGGTCGTGACCTGCTCCACCGAACCGGCGCCCAGCAGTTACTGGTCGCGGTCGTGGCCGCGGTAGGCCCGTTGGGAGGCGGCCATTCGGCGTTTGAGTGGGGGAAGGTGGTTGACGATGCGCATTCCGGTGCGCATTGCGGCGAGCACGAGCCGGCCGATGACGGGTTTGTGGATGGGGTCGCCTTGCTGGTCGTTCATGTGCAGGATGTCGGCGGGCAGGTTCTGGGCGGCGCCGGCGAAGCCGAGCAGGATGTAGTCGCGGGTGTTGTCGAACTGCAGCCCGGGCCACTGCTTGATCAGTTCGGTGTCGGTGGCGCCGATGCCGTGTTTGGGTGCGCCGTGTTCGTCCCAGGGGAACTGCATGACGTGAATGATCAGGAAGTATCCCCCGGGGGCGAAGAAGATGTTGACCCCGTCGATGACCTGCTCGGTGAGCAGTTGGCGGGTCCGGGCGGTGAGTGGCACCGCACCGACGATGGTCACCTGCATGGGGCGACTCCCGCCGCGGCGCGCCGCCGCCGATACGCCCCCGGGTAGGCCACCGACAGCAGCGTCAGCACGCCGAACGCTGCCCTCTTCAGCGTGGCCCGCTCCTGCGCGGTCAACCCCACGGCCATGACGAGGCTCCTCAGCAGTGGCCGGCGTGCGGCACGAGGGCCGACCTCGAGCAGGCTATCGACCTGGCCATGCGTACGCAGGTCATGCACGCCGTTCTGATCAACCACGCGGCCGTCGGACGCGGTCGGCATCAACCCCATCGACGCCCAGTGCCTACACCTGCTCGCCCTGCGCGGGCCGATGACACCCAGCCGAATCGCCGAAGCCCTCGCACTGAGCAAGGGCGGCGCGGTCACCGCAATGATCGACCGGCTCCAACGCGGCGACTACCTGCGACGCACCCGCGACCCCGCCGACCGCCGCCAAGTTCTCATCGAGATCATCTGGGCAGACCCGCTGCACCACCTCGCCGCCCACTACGCCCCCATCGGCGCCACCGTCGCCGCCATTCTCGCCCGCTACCCCGACCACCAGCTACGCCGCATCCTCGACTTCCTCACCCAATGCAACGACGCCGTCGACCGGCTCGCCCAACACCACCAGGCCACCATCGAGCAGATCACCGACAATCAGCCACGACGCACCGCTCGTGCGCGCCCCAGCCATGACGCCAAAGGGCGCCGGCCGATCAGCAGTCGCTGACCCCTAGCTGCGGGGCGGACTGCGTCGACAATCTTGGTCGTGGAGCTCTGGCTGTGCACCGTACCCGCGCGGGCTGATCCCCGTCCGGGGGACACTAGAAGCGTGGACGAACCCAGTCCTACCCGCCGCGGTGAGCTGCGGATCTACCTCGGGGCCGCGCCCGGCGTCGGGAAGACCTTCGCGATGCTCGGTGAGGGCCGCCGGCGCGCCAGCCGCGGCACCGACGTCATTGTCGGCCTGGTGGAGACCCACGGCCGGGAGAAGACCGCCACGCTGCTGGACGGCATGGAGGTGGTGCCCAGGCGCACCTCCGTCTACCGCGGTATGGAGCTGTCCGAGATGGACGTCGATGCGGTGCTCGCTCGGCGGCCGGAGGTCGCACTGGTGGACGAGCTGGCGCACACCAATGCGCCCGGTTCGCGCAACGCCAAGCGGTGGCAGGACATCGAGGAGCTGCTCGCGGCGGGCATCACCGTGCTGTCCACAGTGAACGTGCAGCATCTGGAGTCGCTCAACGACGTGGTCGAGCGGATCACTGGTATCGGGCAGCGGGAGACGGTGCCCGACCAGGTGGTGCGCCGCGCCGAGCAGCTCGAGCTGGTCGACATCACCCCGGAGGCACTGCGCCGCCGGATGGCGCACGGCAACATCTACCCCGCCGACCGCGTCGATGCCGCGCTGTCCAACTACTTCCGGCCGGGCAACCTCACCGCGCTGCGCGAGCTCGCCCTGCTCTGGGTGGCTGACCAGGTCGACGTCGCGCTGCAACGCTACCGTGCCGAGCAGCACATCACCGACACCTGGGAAGCCCGCGAGCGGGTGGTCGTGGCAGTCAGCGGCGGGCCGGAGTCCGAGACACTGATCCGGCGGGCCGCCCGGATTGCGGCCCGCAGTGTCCACAAACCAGGTGGCGGTGAGCTGCTGGTGCTGCACATCCTGCGCGGCGACGGCCTGGCCGGAGCACCGCCGGCCGCACTGGCGAGCGTCCGCGCGCTCGTCGCAGACGTCGGGGCGACGTTTCACACCGTGGTCGGCGACGACGTCCCGAGCACGCTGCTGGAGTTCGCCCGCGGGGTCAATGCCACCCAGCTGGTGCTCGGCACGTCCCGCCGAGCCCGGATTGCCCGGCTGCTCGATGAGGGCATCGGCGCGACCGTGGTGCAGCACTCCGGGCCGATCGACGTGCACATGGTCACTCACGACGAGGCGGGTCGCGGGCTGGTCCTGCCGGCGCTGAACAGCGCGATCCCGCAGGCCCGCAAGACCACCGGCTGGGCGATGGCGATCGTGCTGCCCGCGGTGGCCACCGGGTTAGGCCTGCTCGGGCGTGGCGTGTTCGACCTGTCCACCGACGTGGTGCTGTTCTTCCTGGCCACCGTGGGGGTTGCGTTGATCGGCGGGCTCGGGCCGGCGCTGACCGCCGCTCTGGGATCCGGGCTGCTGCTCAACTACTTCTTCACCGATCCCCGCTACAGCCTCACCATCGCCGAACCCAAGAACGTCGTGACGGTGATGGCCATGGTGGCGGTGGGGGCGACGGTGGCGCTCGTCGTCGACCGGGCCGCCCGCCGAGCCGTCCAGGCCGCGAGAGCGCGCACCGAGGCGGCGCTGCTGGCCTCCTACGCCCGCACCGTGCTCACCGGCGTAGATCCGGTGAACCAGCTGCTGGACAAGGTGCGGGAGAACTTCGGGCTCGCGTCGGTGGCGTTGCTGCAACAGCGGGGGGACGGCTGGGAGCGGGTGGCCGCTACGGGCACCGACCCGTGCTCGACGCCCGCTGAAGCCGACACCACGATCACCGTGGACGACCAGACCCGGCTGGCGATCCGGGGCAGGCCGCTGGCGGGGGCGGACCTCACCGTCATGGAGGCTGCGGCGGGCCAGGCCGTGCTCGCGCTCCGGCAGCAACGAGCCGCCCAGGAGGCACTCGCCGCGCAGCGGCGCGCCGAGACCACCGAGCTGCGCACTGCCCTGCTCTCCGCGGTCGGGCACGACCTGCGCACCCCGCTGACGTCCATCAAGGCAGCCGTCGGCAGCGTGCGTGACCCGGAGCTGCGGCTGTCCACTGCCGACACCGCCGAGCTGTTGGCCACCATCGAGGAGTCCACCGACCGGCTCTGCGGCCTGGTGGAGAACCTGCTCGACTCCTCCCGGCTGGCGACCGGGGCGGTGCGCCCGCAGCTGATGCCGGTGGGGTACGACGAGGTGGTCGCGCACGCGCTGGCCACCGTCGACCGGTCAGAGGTGGTGGCCATCGAGATCGCCGACGACCTGCCCCCGGTGCTCGGAGACCCCGGCCTGCTGGAGCGCGTCGTGGCCAACGTGGTGGATAACGGGCTACGGCACGCCCGCAGCGCTGTGGAGGTGCGGGGCAGCGCGCACGCGGGCCGGGTCGAGCTGCGGATCTGCGACCACGGGCCCGGGCTGCCCCCGGGATCGGCCGACACCGTGTTCGCGCCGTTTCAGCGGTTAGCCGATCCCACCGGGAGGGCAGACCGTCAGACCGGCAACGGGATCGGGCTGGGACTCTTCGTCGCGAAGGGCTTCGTGGAGGCGATGGAGGGCACCCTCTGCGCCGAGGACACCCCCGGTGGCGGGCTCACCGTGGTGATCTCGCTAGCCGTCGCAGTTGGGTCGCCGGCGTGACCCGGGTGCTGGTGGTCGACGACGAGCCCCAGATCGTGCGCGCGCTGCGGATCAACCTCGCCGCCCGCGGCTACCAGGTGCTCACCGCCGCTGACGGGACCGCAGCGCTGCGCACAGCTGCCGATGGGCACCCCGACGTCGTGGTGCTCGATCTCGGGTTGCCCGACCTGGACGGCACCGAGGTCATCGCGGGGCTCCGCGGATGGACCAGCGTGCCGATCATCGTGCTGTCCGCGCGGATCGACTCCACCGACAAAGTCCAGGCGCTGGACGCCGGGGCCGACGACTACGTCACCAAACCGTTCGGGATGGATGAGCTGCTGGCCCGGTTACGGGCCGCCGTGCGCCGTAGCGCCGCCGGCGCGGGCGCCGACGAGCCGGTGATCGCCACCGACACGTTCACCGTCGACCTGGCCGCCAGGAAGGTGCACCGCGACGGCGTCGAGGTCCATCTGACTCCCACCGAATGGGGCATCCTCGAGCTGCTGGCGCGCCACTCCGGCCGGCTGGTGACCCAGCGGCAGCTGCTCAGCGAGGTGTGGGGCCCTGCGTACCGGAAGGAAACCCACTACCTGCGGGTCTACCTGGCCCAGCTGCGCCGCAAACTCGAGCCCGACCCCGCCCGCCCCCGCTACCTCGTGACGCAACCCGGAATGGGCTACCGCTTCGAGCCGTAGGTGGCCCTTCAAGTACCGCCAACCCCCTCCGCGGGTGCCTCAAACCGCCGCCAACCCGGCGGGGAGAATGGCCCCGGTCCATCCTCCCCGCCGCGCTGGCTCAGGCCGCCACGGTGCGGTGCACGGTGAACGGGTCGCTGCTGGGGTGCTGCCTCTTGGCGCCCAGGTCGATGGTGGCCGGATCGTCGTTGTGCGAGTTCTTCTGCAGGAAGAACCCGAGTATCTCGCGGTCACGGTCGCCGTCGCAGGCGCTGACCTTGAAGTTGATACCGTCGATGCCCTGGTACGTGGTGAACGAGTAGCGCAACGTGTTGTGGTCATCCACCCACAGGTGATCGTCGGGTTCGAATCGCACCTTGTCGACGTCGAGCAACCGGGCACCGGGTGACGCAGTGATGGTGCCGCTGTAGTGGTGCGGGCCCGGGCGGGCATCGGTGGTCCGCAGGTGCCACCCGTCGCCGTCGTGCCACACATAGGTTCGGCCGGCGTCCCCCGCGTCGAAGTCCGCCGGCCGGCCTTCCACCGACGCCCCGGCGCCCATCCACGGTCCATCGTCGCAACGCTGCACGGTCGAAGCGACGGGCGAAGCGACGGTCGAAGCGACGGGCGATGCGACGGGCGATGCGACGGGCGATGCGGGCGCAGCGCCAGCGACGCCAGTCACGGCCAGCACACCAGCAGCGGTGAGCGCGGTCATCACCGCGCCGCCCGCAACCTGACCCCCTCGGCGCCTGTGCAGCGGAGCGCGGTGGCGGCCAGCTCGCTGCGGCACGTCGGCGGGGTGGAGTTCGGAATTCATGAGGTGGCCCTTCTGTTCGACTAGCACGGCGGGGTCCGGCGGCGCAGCCCCCGTTGGGAACACGCCAGACCCTGAGACCCGCAGCTGTGCGCTACCTGAAGAGCCCAGACCACCGTCCCAAGGGCTCAGCCACCTTTCAGGAACGCGCCTGCTGTCGCCGAATTCGACAAGAGAGCTGTCCGGCGCGCCACGGACCACCCTGCTGTCGAACTCGGCGAAAGCGGGGCGGAACAGCCCGTGCCAGCGACCGTTTCTGGGAGGGTGGACGGTCGTTGATCTGTGATGTGAGTGGCAGTGAGCGTTCTGGTGGCCCCCGTGGATGGTTTGCTCGGGGGCGCGGCTATCTGCTGCGCGGGGTGGTATCCGGTGGCGCGGTGGTCTGCGCCGGTCTGGTCGTGACGGGTCTGGGCGCGGTGGCCGCCCCGCTGCCTGACCGCGGGCTCGCCGAGTCCGCCCCGATGGCGATGGCCGTGCCGGCCGCGCTACCCGACGTGCCTGAACCCGCCGCCGCGCAACCTGCAACCCAGCCCGGCCCGGCTGGACAGCCCGCCGGGCCAGTCACCATCCCAGTGCAGCCCGTGCCTGTAGCGCGCCCGGGTGGCCCGCAACTGGCCTTCGCTGATTGGGCCACCCGGATGTCGCGCCCCAGCGGGATCCCGCAGCGCGCGCTGGAGGCCTACGCCAATGCCCACGCCGTGATGGCCGCCACCCGGCCCGACTGCCACATCACCTGGGTGACTCTGGCCGGCATCGCGGAAGTCGAGTCCCAGCACGGGACCATGGGAGGCCGCACCCTGCTGCCCGACGGCCGGCCCTCCTCGCCGATCATCGGGATCCCACTCAACGGTGCGCCCGGGGTGAAGGCCATCGGCGACACCGACGGCGGTCTGCTGGACGGGGACAAGGTGTGGGATCACGCCGTCGGGCCGTTCCAGTTCATCCCCTCCAGCTGGGCGGTGTGGCGGGCCGACGCGCACGGTGATGGGATGACCGATCCGCAGAACATCGACAATGCCGCGCTGGCCGCGGCGCAGTACCTCTGCACGGACAAGCGGAACCTGGCATCCGGTGACGGCTGGCTGCGGGCGATCCTGTCCTACAACGGCTCCCTGGACTACGCACAGCAGGTCTACGGCTTCGCACAGGGCTACGCCCGCAGTACCCGCGGCATCGCCTGAGGCGGATTTCAGGCGGGGAGGCGCTGAGAGATGAACAGGGCCGCTACCGAGGCGGCCAGGCAGGACAGTGTGCCCAGGGCCAGCCAGGGTTTGCTGGCGTCGCGGCGCACGGTTTGGTAGCCGATCTGCTGGGCGAGGGTGTCATAGACCTGGTGGACCTGCTGGTTACTCTGGGCTGGATAGAACTCGCCACCGGAGAGTTGGGCGACCTGGGCCAGGGAGTCGTCGTCGACCGGCACCGGGATCTGTTGGCCCTGGAGGTCGACGGTGCCATACGGGGTGCCAAAGGAGATCGTGCTGATCGGGATGTGCGCGTCCCCTGCCTGTTTGGCCACGACGAACTCGTCACGGCCGACAGTCTGTTTGCCATCGCTCATCAGCACGATCCGGGCCGGCGGCGGCCCCTGACCTTCACCCGGGATGAGCTGGTTGACGTTGTCGATTGCGCTCAGCGCGGCGGCCAACGCCTCGCCGGTGGCGGTGGCCTCGGCCAGTGTCAGGGATCCGATGGCGCGCACGGCCTGGTCCCGGTCGGTGGTGGGGCTGACCAGCACGGTCGCGGAACCGGCGAAGGATTCCACCCCGAGGTTGATGCCTGCGGGCAGGCTGCGGGCGAAGGAGGCTGCCGCGTCCTTGGCCGCGGCGATGCGGGTGGGAGTGACGTCGGTGGAGTTCATCGACAGTGATACATCGATGACCAGCATCACGGTGGCCCGGTTGCGGGGAACCTGGGCATTGCCAGTGGGCCCGGCCAACCCGAGGGTGAGCAGCAGCAGCGCCAGGATCAGCAAAGCCGCGGGGATGTGCCGGGGCCAGCCCGGCCGGCGCGGGGCGACCCGCTCCAACACTGCCAGGTTCGCAAAACGTAGCGTGTAGCGGCGGGCCCGCCGTTGCACCCAGACGTAACCGACCGCCAAGCCGGCCACCAACCCGAGCAAACCGAACCATGCGGGTGCGGAGAATCCACCCAACGCCATGCTCTTCATTGAACCCGCAAGAACATGTGCCGTTGGTGAACAGAGCCGACCGTGTGGGTGAACACCAACCGGGTGACTGACCCGGTCAACAGCGTCCATCGGGTGCGTTCAGATTGTCGTGCATGCGTTGCAGCATCACGGTGAGTTGACTGATCTCCTCGGCCGAGAATCCGCCGAAGAGCTGGCTGGTGACGCGCCCGAAGACGGGTGGCAAGTGCGGGACTACCGCCCTGCCCTGGTCGGTGAGTTCGATTACGACGGAGCGGCGGTCGTCTGGATGTTGGCGCCGCTGGAGGAGTCCCTTACCCTCCAGGCGATCAAGCAGCCTGGTCATGCCTGCGGTGTCCGTGCCCAACAGCGCCATCAATCGACTCGGGCTGCTGTCCTGCCGCCCCGCGTGCAGGAGCAACGCCGCCTGCTGGGCGGTGACATCGAAGGCCGCAAGCTGACGTTCCAACGTCGTCGCGAGCCCCCGCCCGACCTGATGGAGGAGGGAAGCCGAAGACCGCGGGCGACTCGGTGGCACCGGCGGAGGGGGCGATCAGCGGGCCGAGCCATAGGATCAGCCCCAACACCCACGGAAATCACTTCTTTGACGCTGATTCCGATGGTCAGCAGGTAGGGGTCATGGCTGAGGCACCCGCGTCGCGTCGCGGGTACCCGGCAGCCACACGATCTGAAGCCACGCGGTAGCGGAGAGCATTCCGAAGGCCCGGCCGCGCCTGGAGTACATCAAGGGGCAGCTGATCACCCAAAATCGATGTCGATCTGCCGAATCTCACCCTATCAGGTGGTTCATCTGTTACTTTCTGTCGCACGGACGACGGCAGGAGTGATGAACCAGCACCGGTGGCTGGGCGGCGAAGGTGCGGTGACCGCGAACGTACGACCAGCCGGAACGCGACGACCCCAGGGAAGGAAGGGCACCTGAAGTCCGATGAATCAGGGTTCGGGTTTCTTCATCTCCTACGCGCATGAGGATGCTACATACGTGGCTCGACTTGTCAACCACTTGCGCGGGTTCGACCTTCCACTGTGGTCTGACGACGATCTGACAGTAGGCGCACGGTTTACTCAAGAGATCCGTGAACGGATCAGGTCGGCGTTTGCAGTCATCGTGGTCATGTCACCCGAAGCTGAGGTCTCAGAGTGGGTCGAGCGGGAGATCCTTGAGGGCCAGCTGCGCGGCTGCGATTTCGTGCCGATCCTCCTCAAAGGGGAGCGACTCTTCCTCTTAGCTTGCACTAACTACTTCGATGCTCGGGATGGCGCATTACCGGACGAACCCGTGATCCGCCTACTCCGAGACATCCGCGACGCACGAGGGCCGGGCGCCGATCGGCGCCCGTCGCCCATGCTATCCGCACCGGTGGCGCGGCTCTTGGCGCGAACGGCGCACATCCCTCTCGACATCTCGCTACAAAAGCTTTGGAATTTCCTCGAAGAGGAGCAGATCGAGCACGCCGACATCGTGACGACGTCGCTGCTCCTCCAATCGGTGGGCCGACTCGAGTGCGGGTGGATGCGCCGCGCTGATGGGGAGAATCTGTCATTCAGTCTGCTGGCCGACATTGACACAGTCTGGTCGAAATTCTCTCGAGGGGCGCAGGGGTTCCGGACACAGCTGTCACTCCACCAAAGCCACCCTGTCGGCGCTCCCGCGGGACGCCAGCGGGACTTCACAAGCTTAGCGCTGTCCGTCGGTTGGAAGAGCACGCGAGGCGACACGATGCCAAGATACGAACATTTCGTGACGGCGAAGAGCTACCCCGTTGGATTCTTTCCGACATTGCGCAATCCCCAGGTCGAGCGGCGGCAAGGTTGGCACGACCGGTGGCTGGAGACAGTAATGGCCGTCCATCTCCAACTTCGGAAATGGGAAGGAAGAGGATGATCTGGTTGTTGCTTTTTCTTGTCGTCGTCGTAGCCGGTGGTGTTGTCGTCCTGGTAACGGGGATATATAGTGTCCAACTCGAGAAGTTCGGAGTTGTCTATCGCCGGTTCGGGCGTGCACACCCCGGGGACGGCCCATTCGAGGTAAGCGTGCACGGTTCTCCAGGTTTTCAGGCCGAGACCCTCAAAGCCAATCGCCGATACTTACGGCCGCGCCTGCTCTTCGAAGTCGAGGACTTCCCCCGGATCCATGTTCCCGCTGGCACGATTGGTCTCGTCGTGGCGAAGGTTGGCGCTCCCCCGCCGCTCACTCGAACACTGGGAAAGCACGTTGAATGCGACTATTTCCAGGACGGTCGAGCTTTCCTGCTTGGTGGCGGACAAAAGGGGAGGCAGTTGGGCGTGCTCCCGGGTGATGCGTCCTACGCTATCAATCCGAAGATCTTCGACGTGATCGCCGTCGACACGGTCGGCGCGGGACGTGATGACCTCACTGCTGCAGACCTCATGGAGATTGGAATTCCGGAGGGAACCACCGGGGTGGTAGTCGTGTCCGAAGGCGAAAATCCCGATGACGACGAAGGGGTCATCGGACGTTGTGTGCCCGGCCACGAGCACTTTCAGCTTCCGTCGGTCTTCCTGGACAACAAGGGACAGCGAGGTGTACAAGAAGAAACCCTCAACCGTGGAGGTGTTTACCGAATCAATCCGTGGTTCGCGAGCGTCGAACTGATCCCCACCCGCTTGATTGTCTTAGAATGGACAAAAAGAGCTAGACCCGACAACAACTTCGACGCTATGCTCGACCAGATCCGCGTCTGCATCGAGGGCCACTGGCTACGGTGTGACGTGTCGCAGATTATTCGCATACCAGCCAAAGCAGCACCCCGTCTCGTCAGCCTATTAGGTCAGCAAGAGAATGACAAATCGAACCCAGATAAGCCTCTTCCCGTGCGGCGCTTGGTCGACAGGGTCCTTAGCCCTCTCGTGGAGGGCTATTTCAACGCCGCCGCGGGTGGTCAGACGATCCTAGATTTTTTAGCTAACTACAACCAAGTTCGCATGGATCTCGAGGAAGTGGTACGGGCCGCTCTCGCCGACTGGGATATCGAAGCAGTCCGCACCACTCTCAGCGAGTTCGTGCCCGAGGACACCAGCCTCGACGAATTCCGGCGCCGCGTCGCCATGGAACGAGATCGGGGGCAGGAGCTCGTGCACCAGCACGAGAACGTGATAGCCGAAAAGGAGATCGAGGAACTTCGGCTCGACACCGAGCAGCGCCGCGCCCAGCTCGAACTCCAAGGCCAGATAGATCTCTTGGGTGAGGATGCGGTCCGGCTGAAAATTTACCTCGAGGGGCTGGCGAACATAAGCGTACCACAGGTGGTCTCCGGCGAGGCCGACGCACTGTTGAAGTACATGCCGCTGCCGATTGCGCAAGATATGATCGTCAAGGCATTGCGAGGTGACGAGGCAGGAACTGGCTCCCCCGCTCCGGCACGGTTGAACGCCACTCCTGGCGCAGACCGGAGGTGGAGCCAAAGCAGCCTGGTACAGACAACCTTGCCAATCACGATCTACCTGTCGGACGAATCGGCCCATGAAGAGGTCGAAGCCGCAGTTGAGGATCTTCTTGCAGCCGCTGGTGGCCACATCGAACATCGAGATGATCCGGTGTTCGGTTCGTGGTTTCGTCGGATGCGGGCCAGGACTGGCCAAGCCGTGCACTCTCCACTCGCTCATGAAGCGTCGGTTCTGGCAGTGCACGCCGCGAAATCGCATTTCGTCCACGCTCAGGACGCGGCTGTCACCGCGACCATGCTGCAGAACCTCGGACCGGTCCTCGCGGCTCTCCAACCGACCAAGGATGCCGTGATCAGGGCTGATGCTCTGCTTATCGTGAAGGTGGACTGGATCGTGGGGGTTCACCAGCTGACCCCGGCGCAACAGCTACAACTGGATCACCAGCCGCAGCTGGCACAGTCCCCACACGACATCCTCTCTGCCTTGGACCGTCGGACGGGCAGCTCAACATCTTCAGCGGAAGTAGTGGACGACCCTCCCGGATCGATGATGGCGCCACGTTGCCTCAATGACCCCGCAACTCTCAGAATCACGTCGAATAACGGAGAAGGTTCCACCCCACTCAACACTGCAGATCACCAGGCGCTTCCGGAAGCCAGCGCGGGAGCTTAATTTCGAGGATACCCGGTGTCTAGGGCACGCTGGGGATGCCTCCGCCGGAGGTACTGTCCGGTCCGGGAGTGGGGAGCTGGGGTTAGGCGGCGGGCATGGTGAAGTCGCTGCCCAGCACCACTCGCAGATGCCCCCACCTCGACACTGGGATCGGATTCGACACCAAGGTCAGCCGGGGTTGCGGAATCGTTGGGCTATCTCGGGGTGGTCTTCCCACCACAGCCGGGCCGGGGCAGGCTCCGATGTGATATTCGGGGGCGCGATTGTGGTGCCGGGGACCACAGGCAAGTCGGTGGCACCGGCCGAGGTCGCGTCGAGGGCGTCGAGTTCGGCGTCGATGGTGGCCGCTTGGCGCTGGTCCTCCCTCATCATCCTGGTCATGACCGCGGCCAGGAAGGGCAGTCCGGCCAGATCACCACCGATCCACAGCACCCCGGCGCCGATGATCTGATCCATCCGCAGGTCTGGTCCCCAATCCCGGTGCAGCGCCTGGTAGTAGTGCGGGGCGATCAGCGGGCCCAGCCACAGGACCAGCCCCAACACCCCATCGAAGATCACTTCGCTGACGCTGATTCCGATGGTCACCAGGTAGGGGTCTTGACGCGGCGTGGGGTCGATGCGAAACCGGGTCCAAAAATAGAGGAATCCAGCACAGACCAGAGCGACGCCGACCGCTGCGCCGACTAACGCCGATCGCAGGCTGGCCTCATACAGCGGAGTCAGATACAGGACGAACAGCGGAGCGATCAGCGCGGCGGTCATCACCACGGGAAAGGTCAGTGCGCGTGCGGTCGAACTGTGCACAGCCCGGCTGGCCCGCCGTCTGGCTGGCTCCGGAAGCACCTCACGCAGCAGCGTCAGCGGCGCGCTCAGGGCGAGGAACATCGGTGCGATCATGAGCAGCACAATGTTCTGCACCGCGCGATCCCAGAACAGCGTGCCGGCATAGACACCGACGAAGCTCACCGTCACCAGCAGGATCGACCCCAGGCCGGCCAGGAACCACCACGTCCGGCCGCTCCGCCAGGCCACGCCCCGCCGAGACAGCTTGCGCACTCCCAGCCCGTACACCAACGCCAGCGCGGCCACCGCCAGCAACACACCCGGGGCGGGCGTCCACGCAGTCCACAGCCGCCCCCACGTCAACGGCGATAGACCCGCGGCCACGACCACCCGACCAGCCTGCCCCACCATCAATCCGGGCGCTTGCACGGTAGGCAACCAAGAACTGTCACTGGCAGGGTCTAGCGTGGGGTCCCGGTTGCAGCACTGCATGGAGGGGGCGTGCGCTGTGCGTCGGCGGGGTTGGTTGACGGCTGGGGTGGCGCTGTTGGTCATGCTGGCGGCGGGATGCGGCCCGCCGGCGCTCAGCAGGCCGCACGCCGGGCCCGCCACCGATGCGACCACGATGATCCCCGTTGGCTACACGCTAACCCCAGCCGGACGGCAGACGGATCTCGGTGACCTCCCGCTGGCGGCCGCGATCTCACCCGACGACCATTGGTTGGCGATCAGCAACGACGGGCAGGGCGCACAGTCGCTGCAGCTCGTGGACACCTCAAGCGGCACGGTGCGCCAGACGCTGTCCTACCCCGCACCGCAGGCGCTGTTCGTCGGGCTGGCCTTCGCACCAGACGGCAAGACGCTATACGCCAGCGGCGGGGGCAATGAAATGATCCGCCGCTACAGCGTCGGCGGTGGCGCCCTCGCCGAGCAGGCACCGATTCCATTGCCCACCACAAACCCCGCCGGGGCGAAGGTCAACCCGTTCCCGGCCGGGATCGTCCTCACCCCAGACGGCCAGCGTCTGCTGGTCGCCGACCAGCAGGCCGACGCGTTCTCGGTGGTCGATCTGACCAGCGGGAACGTCCACACCACGGCCGCCGGGCACAAGCCCTACGCGGTGGTCGCCTCCCCCGACGGTCACACCGCCTATGTCACCAATGAGGGCACCAACACTGTGTCTGTGATGGACCTGACCAAACCGGAGCCGGCCCAGCAGAAGACCATCACGGTCGGTACCCACCCCAATAAAGCAATCATGTCGACCGACGGGCATACGCTCTTTGTCGCCAATGGAGACTCCGACGAGGTCAGCGTGATTGACGTCGGCTCGGGCGCGGTGACTCACACGATAAGCCTGGCTCCCTATCCAGGCGCGCAGGTCGGTAGCAGTCCCGACGGCCTAACCCAGTCCCCGGACGGGCACACCCTCTATGTCGCCAACGCCGGCAACAACGACGTCGCCGTGGTCGATCTCGGCACGAATCAGGTCCCCGGCCTCGTCCCGACCGGCTGGTATCCCACGGCGGTCGTGGCCACCGACCGCGCGCTGTTCGTCGTCAACGGCAAGGGGCTCGGTGCCGGCCCGAACAACGGATCGGGCAAGCCCGATCCTTACCGAGGCAGTACTGCCACCACGCCAGACCAGTACGCCGGCTCCATGATGGTCGGCACGCTGTCCAGCGTAGGGCTGCCCATCACCGCCGCCCAGCTCACGAACTGGACAGCACAGGTAACCCGCAACGACGGTTTCGACACCCACGGCGAAGTCCGGGCCGCCGGCGGGACCAGCATCGTGCCCAGACACCCAGGCGAGCGAAGCCCCATCCAGCACGTGATCTACGTGGTGAAGGAGAACCGCACCTACGACCAGGTCTTCGGCAGCCTGGGCAAGGGCAACGGTGATCCGTCGCTGAATCTGTTCGGTGAGGAGTCCGCACCCAACAGCCGCTCCCTGGAGCGTGACTTCGCCACGCTGGACAACTTCTACGCCGACGCCGAGATCAGCGCACAGGGCTGGAACTGGACCGTGGCTGCGAACTCCGATCCCTACTCCGAGCAAGTGTGGTCAGCCAACTATTCCGAGCGCAACGCCCCGTACCCCTCGGAAAGCGGCGAACCGGCGACCGCGCCCAACCGCGACCCGGCCCAGGCTTACATCTGGGACCGGTTCGCCAACGCCGGGATCTCCTTCCGCAACTACGGCTTCTACGTCGATGCCCAACCCGACGGCACCTTCAAGGCTCAGGATCCGGTGCTCGACGCCAACACCGACCACGCATTCCGCGGATTCGATCTGCGCTGCCCGGACGCCCCGAACACCTTCACCCCCCGCAGCCCGGACTGCGGCCCGGTCCGGCTCACCGAATGGCGCAAGGAGTTCGACGGCTACGTCGCCCACAACAACCTGCCCACCGCCGAGCTCGTGCGCCTGCCCAACGACCACAACGCCGGCAACAAAAACGGCGCACCGACGCCGAGGGCGTTCATTGCCGACAACGATTGGGCCTTGGGTCAGCTGGTAGACACGGTCTCACATTCCCCCTACTGGGGTTCCACCGCGATTTTCGTGACCGAGGACGATGCCCAGGACGGACCCGACCACGTCGACGCCCACCGCACGGTCGCCGAGGTCATCAGCCCCTACACCCGCACCGGGCAGGTGGACTCCACCTTCTACAGCACCGCCTCGATGCTGCGGACCATGGAGCTGATCGTCGGACTTCGCCCGCTCACGCAGTTCGATGCCTACGCCACCCCCATGCTCGCGGCGTTCACCAACAAGCCCGATTTCACCGCCTATTCCGCGCAGGTGCCCACGCAGAACCTTCAGGAGATCAACCCGGCCGCGGACCCCCTGGGAGCCCTGTCCGACGACCAGGATCTCACCAGCGAAGATAAGATCAACATGCAGCGGTTCAACCAGGCGATCTGGGCCAGCGTCAAGGGTCCCAACACCCCCATGCCACCACCGCGACACACCGTATTCCCGCCGCCTCCCGGTCCGTGACCAGTTTGCTCACCCAGCGTTAACTAGGGATCGCGCGGCTCCGAGGTATCCACCACTGATGCACTCACACGCCCGAACGCGCTCAGGGAAAGGAAAGCGGTGAAGAAGCTTCCTCAGATCACCCTGCTCTTCTGGGTGATGAAGATTGCCGCCACGACCCTGGGCGAGACCGGCGGTGACCTGCTCGCCCAGACGCTGAACGTGGGTTATGCAATCAGCTCGTTGCTCTTCATCGGACTGTTCCTGGTCAGCTTGGCGACACAGCTGAAGGCCAAGAGGTTCCATCCGGCGCTGTACTGGACGGTCATCGTCTCGACGAGTACGGCCGGCACGACCATGTCGGATTTCATCAATCGCTCGGCGGGGCTGGGCTACACCAAGGGCGCGCTAGTTCTCATCAGCTGCCTCGCTGGCGTGTTCGCCATCTGGCGCTTCAGCGGCCAGACGTTATCCGTCGAGCAGATCAGCACCTTCAGAGGCGAGCTGCTCTACTGGATTGCGATCCTGTTCTCCAACACCCTCGGCACTTCTCTGGGCGACTTCCTGGCCGACAGTTCCGGTCTTGGCTATGCGGGAGGTGCACTGGTCATCGGCGCAGTGATGGCACTGATCCTCGCCGTCCATTACTTCACCCGGATCTCAAGCACGTTGCTGTTCTGGATGGCGTTCGTCCTCACCCGTCCGCTGGGGGCAACCGTGGGAGACTTCTTCAGCAAGCCCTACGCGAAGGGCGGATTGAACCTGGGCACGGTGGGCACATCCGCCACTCTGACAGCGATCCTCTTGGTGTTGATCGGATACACGCTTGTCAAGCAGCGGAAGCAGGCCGAAACCTCAGTCCTCGCTCCCGCGCAGTGACCCGTGGGACCCCTAAAGATTCGCATGGGTAGAAGGCCTGCGCGCTGCGCGGCTGGACGGTCACCGTCCGCTACAAGCGCCGGGAGGTGCTGCGGGCCCGTTGCCGTAGCGCCGCGACCAGATCGTCGTTCGCGGCGTTCGCGCCTCGGTCCGCGTTGTCCAGGAACAGTTTCGCCAGCGCCTCGCCGGGGGTGAGGGGGTGATCGGGACCAGTCTCGGCGGCGCCCTGCGCGCTCACCCCAGCCACGCGATCAACACGTCGCGGAGTTGGGTCGCCGCGTCCTCGGCCAGCGTCAGCACGCATTGACCCGTCACGTGCGGATCCAGCACCACGATGCCGCCCTCGCGCTTACTCACCACCAGATTGGTGAACCCGGCTGCGCCGCCATGCGTCGTGCAGGTGGCATGGATGACGCGGTGGTGCGCGCTGGACGGATCGGCGCTCTGCTGTTGGTTGTCTGTCATGGCTGGTCCCCGCTTCGTCGAGCGCCGCCCGGCCCGGCCTCCAGGGCAGCAGGCCGGGCGGCTATCGATCGCTCGTGCCAGTAAGCTACTGGCAGTAGGAGCATCGCTAGCGGCACTTTACAAGTGGAACATTCGACTTGTCTATCGCTTAGGGCTATCCGCTGTTGGGTGTTGCCGGTAAGTGACACACTGGTGGCATGTCCAACGGGCCGACCGTCTACCGGCTGCAACTCGGTCGTGAGCTCCGACGACTCCGTGAGGCCGCCGGGCTCAGCCGCGACGATGCGGCAGCCGAGCTGGAGTGTGGCGTCTCAAAGATCAGCAAGATCGAGGCCGGCAAGGCGACCATGCGGCCGGCTGAAGTCAGGGCCCTACTCGACCGCTACGGCGTCACCGAGCGTGACGAGGTCCTGCGGCTCGCCCGGGATGCCCGCCGCCGCTCGACCGTCCGAGTGCCGGACTGGGCCAAGACCTACGTGGGCATGGAGGCCGACGCAGCCGAGATCCGGACCTATCAGACCGAGCTGATCCCCGGCCTGCTGCAAACCGAGGCATATGCCCGGGTGGTCACCCAGGCCGCTGACCCAACTCGGGACCCCAGGGAAGTCGAGCGGCTGGTCGCTGCACGGATCGAGCGTCAACAACGGCTAGGCGCTGCTGACGCCCCCCTGATTTGGGCGATCCTCAACGAGGCCGTCATCCGTCGACAGGTCGGCGACAAGGAGATCACCGGGCGGCAACTGGAGCACCTGGTCGCCATGAACACCGATCCCAATATCACCATCCAGGTGCTGCCGTTCTCCGCCGGTGCGCACCCGGCGATGGGATCGAGTTTCGTCCACCTGCGGTTGGCCGACCCGCCCGACGGCGAGACGGTCTACCTGGAAGACCTAGCCAGCGCCGACTACCTGGGCCGCCCGGCGCAGATCGCGAGTTACGTCGCGGTGTTCGGCATGTTGGCCCATGCGGCGCTCGATCCCACCGCCTCGTCCCTTTTGATCAAGAGTGCAGCCCTAGGAGAGTGAGTGATGACCGACAACTACGATCTGACCGGCTCCGTATGGCGCAAGGCCAGCTACAGCAACGGCAACGGCGGTGACTGTGTGGAAGTCGCCGACCTCGACGGCCACCACGCCGTGCGGGACTCCAAGAACCCCACCGGCCCGGCCCTGATGTTCACCACGGCCGAATGGGCCGCGTTCACCACTGCGGTACGTACCAGCGAGTTCGACTGATCGACGGACGGAACGACCCCGCCGCTAGCAAGGGTGGGGTCGCTCCGCGTGCACCCAGGGGCGTCGTGAACCTCAATATGCCATCTGGGTCATGGAGTCGGAGGCGTAGCGGCCAGGGGTAACGTCTCGCGGTCGGGGTCGGGGTTGGTTACCCGAATGCCCCGATCCTGGGCATGCGTTGCGAGC
>DATDHI010000402.1:0-11515 GCA_036521655.1 Pseudonocardiaceae bacterium
TGGCAGCGTGGCCGCGACCCTGACCCGGAACCCCGCGGACTGGGCGATGCGGATTCCCGCCACCGCCCGCGCCCATGAGCCGGCACCGCGATGCCGGTCGTGCAGTTCCGGGGTCGCCGAGTCCAGGCTGACCTGCAGGACCAGCCTGTTCCGGTCCATTCGTTGGAGCCGGGCTAACCGGCGTCCGTGCCATAGCATCCCGTTGGTCAGCAACGTGGTCGGCAGGGCGGCGGTGCACGCCGCCACCACCTCGTCCAGGTCGGGCAGCAGGAACGGCTCTCCCCCGGTCAGCAAGAGTTCACTCACTCCGGCGTCGAGGGCTTCGGCTGCCAGCCGGCGCACGCGATCGACGCCCAGCGCCCGGCGAGGGGTCCGCGGCGAGGACCGGACGCAGCAGTAGTCACAGGCCAGGTTGCAGTCGAAGTTGGTGTAGATCCACAGTCGGGTCCCGGGCACTTGGTCGGGTGCAAGCCCAGCGAGGGGATCCGGACTGCGCCCGCGGCGGATGGTGGCGACGCCATGGCGGACCTCGAGCAGCTCGTTTCCGGTCCGCGCACACCATGCCAATACAAGCTCCGTGCTCTGCTGTAGGTCCTGGGCATCGAGCGCCACGGTGACGGTCGCCCCGGCGGCAGCCGCTCCCGTTCGTTCGACCAGGTCCAGGACCAGCGCCTGGCTCACCATCGCAGGGGGATTCCCTGCTCCTTGACCGCGTCAAACAGCGAGTGGTAACCGTCCAACTGCGGGAGCACCCACTGGCGAAGACCCTCCATCTCCAAAATCGGCCGGTGCGCGGGGTTGCCGAAGTCCATGGCGAGCAATTGGTCGACCCAGGGCTGAGCGCGATCCTGCGACAGCGCCGGTAACGCGGTGAAGTTGCAGTGGCTGTAGGTCGGGGACTCCCAGAACACCTCAAATGCGCCGGGCATCAGCTCCTCGCGCCCGATCGCCTCCCAGGTGTTGATACCGATCGCAGCGGCATCGGCCTTGTCAGCCAGCACCGCACGCAGCGCGTCGAGCTCACTGCGCCCGGTATCGCCGTGCTTACCGACGTCGCTGTCGATCCGCAGCAACTCCACATCGTTGACGTCAAGTCCGGCCCGGCGCAGGTAGTACACCGGCAAGATCGCTGCTTGCGCGGAGTCCTTCGACCCCAGCGCGAGGCGCCTGCCCTTGAGTCCGTCCAGACCGCTCAGCGCGCTGCCGGCGCGGGCCACGAACATCGTTTGGAACACCGTGTCGGTGTCCCGCATCGCCAGCGCCCGGCACGTGCCGTCCGTCTGCGCGACAGTGCGAACCCACGCCAGATTCGTATTCCAGGCGATGTCGATACTGCCCTCTAGTAGCGCGTCCACCTGCCGGCCGTAGTTGGAGAACAGCACAAAGTCCATCTCGGCCGGGCCGCCCACGAAATACTCGCGGATCCCTTCCCAGATGGTGACGACATTGGGCGTGTAGGCGACCGAACCCACGATCAGCGGCCTGCTCACCGTCGGGGCCTCCGTTCGTCCGGTAACCCGCCATCTCCTTCGCCACGATACTTGCCGACGGACTCCCCATCGGATCGAATCTCGCGCCCACATCTGTAGACGTACACCAGCAGGGTCCTGACCCCTAGCACGCGAACCGGGGGTTGGTAGTCGTTGACAGCGCTCGCGCCCGGGGTTGGTAGCCCTTGAAGGGCCACCTACGCGGTGGGCAGGTGCACTGTCACGGCGAGGCCGCCGCCGGGTACTGGTTGCGCGTGCACGGTGCCACCGTGCGCCGCGACCACGGCGTGGACGATCGACAGACCCAATCCTGCCCCGTCGCGGGACGTCCGAGCCACCCCGCCGCGATGGAACGGCTCGAACAGGACAGCTACCTCCTCGGGCGCCACCACCTCACCTGAACTGCTGACCCGCAGCGTCGCCTGGTGTCCTGCCGTAGCAGTACAGACCTCCACCCAGCCGCCGGTGACGTTATGCCGCACCGCGTTCTCCACGAGGTTGCCCACCACCCGCTCCAGCAGCGCGGGATCACCGACCGTCGGCGCCGGCGCCGCACGTGCAGTCACCCGGAGACTCCGGCTCTGGGCCTCGGGGCCGACGATGCGCAGCGCGGCGCCGGCCAGCAGGGCGAGATCGGCCGGCTCCCGCGCCCGGAGCGCGCTGCCCTCAGTGCGGGCCAGCACCAGCAGCCCGTCCACCAACTGCTGGGCACGCAGGGTCGCATCCCGGACCACCGTGGCCATCCGGCGCAGTTCGGCCTCGTCTGCGGCGGGATCGGCGAGGGTGACGTCCACCTCAGTACGCACGACTGCCAGCGGAGTGCGCAGCTCATGGCTGGCGTTCGCGACGAACCGGTGTTGCGCCTGGAAGGCGGCCTGCAGCCGGTCGAGCATCGCGTCGAAGGTGTCGGCGAGCTCGGCCACCTCGTCCCGCGGTCCCGGCAGCCGGAGCCGCTCGTCGAGCGACTCGGCGGACAGACGGCGCGCGGTTGCGGTCACGTCGTGCAGTGGCCGCAACACCTGGCCGGTGATCACCCACGCCAGCAGCGCGGTGGCGGCCACCGTGAGCAGGAAAGCCACCGACCCGGCCTGCAGCACGCGCTGCCGGGCAGCCTGCTGCAGCACCTCACCGAGGTGGCGTGCCGCCACCGGGACACCACCGACCTTGACAATGCTGCCTGGCGGCAAGTCGGGTACGGCGGCCACCACACCGCCGACCAGCAACCAGCCCAGCCACAGCAGCAGCGCACTCACCGCCGCCGACAACCCGGTGGCGAGCAGGGTGAGCCGGGCGCGCAACCCTGGCCCGTGGCGGGGCCTCACCAGGCGCTCAGCCGGGTATGATGTCGGCGGTGGGCACGCGGTAGCCGGACCCGACCACGGTCTCGATGATGCTCGGCTCACCGAGCTTCTTTCGCAACGTCATCACAGTCACCCGCACCGTGGTCGTGAACGGGTCGGCGTGCTCATCCCAGACCCGCTCCAGCAACTCTTCGCTGCTGACCACCCCGCCACCGGCGGAGAGCAGCACCTCAAGCACCCCGAACTCCTTGCGAGTGAGGTCGACGGAACCGCCGGACCGGCTGACCGTCCGCCGAGCCGGGTCGAGCACCACGTCGAACGCACAGAGCACCGGCGGGGCCGCTGGGGTGGCCCGGCGACCCAGCGCCCGCAGCCGCGCCACCAGCTCGGGGAATGCGAACGGCTTGGACAGGTAGTCATCGGCGCCCAGGGAGAGCCCAGCCACCCGTTCGGACACGGTTCCGCTGGCAGTGAGCATCAGCACCCGAGTCACCGCCCCGGCTCCGGTGATCTCTGCACACAGCCGATCGCCCGACATCCCGGGCAGGTCCCGATCCAGGACCACCACGTCATACCGGGTCACCATGATCTTTTCATGGCCGCTGTCGCCGTCATAGGCGACGTCCACTGCCATGCCCTCGCGACGCAGGCCACGCGCCACCGCGTCGGCCAGCGGTTGCTCGTCCTCGACGATCAGAATGCGCACCTTACAACGGTGCCACACTCCGCCGCGGGCCTGGCGACGGCGCTCCGCAGCGTTCTGGGGTAGCTATGTGCCCGGTGTCTCCACGGCGGCCGGCTCGCCCACCAACCCGGTCAACGCGGCCGCCCAACCGGTCACCGCCCGGGCGACGTCCTGTGCGGTGAGGCCGAGATCCGCGAGCACCTCGTCCCGGGAGCCGTGGTGCAGGAACTGCTGCGGGATGCCGATATCGCGCAGCGGCACGTTGAGCTCGGCATCGCGCAGCGCGGCGGCCAGCGACCAGCCGAAACCGCCGTGCCGCCCACCGTCCTCGACGCTGACGACCAGCCGGTGCCGGGCCGCCATCCGCACCAGCATCTCGGGCACCGGCAGTATCCAGCGAGGATCCACGACAGTGACCCCGATGCCCTGGTCGGCGAGCCGCCGCGCCGCGGTCACGGCCAGCGTGGCAAAGGCGCCTACCCCCACCAGCAGCACGTCGTCACCCTCGGCCGGGCCGGGCCGGGCCAGCACGTCCACCCCGCCGACGCGCTCCAACGCCGGTACCGCCTCGATCACCGGACCCTTGGGGAAACGCACCGCGGTGGGTCCGTCGTGCACCGCGACGGCCTCGGCCAGCTCCTCGCGCAACGAGCCGGCGTCGCGGGGTGCGGCCACCCGGATCCCGGGCACGATCCCGAGCACCGACAGATCCCACATACCGTTGTGGCTGGCACCGTCGTCGCCGGTGATTCCCGCCCGGTCCAAGGTGAGGGTGACGGGGAGACCCAGCAGCGCAACGTCCATCAGGAGCTGATCGAAGGCGCGGTTGAGGAACGTGGAGTACAGCGACACCACCGGGTGCAGCCCACCCAGGGCCAGCCCGGCGGCGGAGGTGACCGCGTGCTGCTCAGCGATACCGACGTCAAAGCAGCGGTCCGGGAAGCGCTGGGCGAAGGCGGCCAGTCCGGTTGGGCCCGGCATCGCCGCGGTGATCGCGACCAGGTCGTCGCGCTCACCGGCCAAGCTGATCAGCTCGTCAGCGAACACGCTGGTCCAGGTGGTACCGGCGGGAGCCAGCGGCGCACCGGTCCCGGGATCCATAACCTTCACCTGGTGCATGAGTTCGGCGGTGTCGTTCTCCGCGGGCGGGTAGCCGTTGCCCTTGCGGGTCACCGCGTGCACGATCACCGGGCCGCCGAAGTCCTTGGCCCGACGTAGCGCCACCTCCAGGGCGCGCAGGTCGTGCCCGTCGACCGGGCCCAGGTACTTCAGCCCGAGGTCCTCGAACAGGACCTGCGGGGCCAAGGCGTCCTTCAAGCCCCGCTTGGCTGCATGGAGGCCAGCGTAGATCGCCCGGCCCACCACCGGGGTGCGCTCCAGGGCCTGCTTGCCGTGGTACAGCACCCGCTCGTAGCCCGGCTGCAGCCGCAACGTGGAGAGGTGGTCGGCGAATCCCCCGATGGTCGGCGAGTAGGAGCGGCCGTTGTCGTTGACCAGGATCACCACCGGCCGGTCCTTGCCAGCGGCGATGTTGTTCAGCGCCTCCCAGCACATCCCGCCGGTCAGTGCACCGTCGCCGACCACCACCACCACATGCCGGCGTGATCCGTCATGCACGAACGCTTTGGCCAGCCCGTCGGCGTAGGACAGCGCGGCCGAGGCATGGCTGGATTCCACCCAGTCGTGCTCGCTCTCCGCCCGGCAGGGGTAACCGGACAACCCACCCCGCTTGCGCAACCCGTCGAAGCCACCGGCCCGCCCTGTGACGATCTTGTGCACGTATGCCTGGTGCCCGGTGTCGAAGATCACCGGGTCGCGCGGAGAGTCGAATACCCGGTGCACCGCGAGCGTGAGCTCCACCGCACCGAGGTTCGGGCCCAGGTGCCCTCCGGTACGCGACACCTTCTCGACCAAGAAACTGCGGATCTCCGAGGCCAGCTGCGTCAGTGCTTCGAAGTCGAGCCGCTTGACGTCCTGAGGGCTGCGCACCGACTGCAGCAGGGTCACCCGTCTCCCACCTCGCTCCTCACCGGACGTTCCCGCAGACCCGGGTCGCCCGCGATGGCGACTGAGCGCCCAGTCTACGGAGCGGGTCGTCACGGGTGCACCGACCCACTATTTGGCCACGCTCGGTTACTCGGCCACACCCGGTGTGAACTCGCGTTCGACGTGTAGAACGAACGAGAACTCACACGAGGCTCGATCGAGTTATCACTCCAGGGTGATCCACTGTGGGCGTGGGGGCCTGCGAAGGGTCAGCATGAGAGAGACACGGTCAGTCGCCGCCGTCGCCGCCGCGACACTCCTCGTCCAGCACCGAGGGCGAACGCATTCGGGCTAACAAGAAGGAAGCGTATCAAGCGAGACCAAAATACGCCGCGCTACCGGGCAATAATGCGGGTGACTACGCCTACTCGTCACAGCCCGTCGACGTGAAGGGTGCTGACACCTACACCTTCGACTTCGGCCCTCTTGACCACGATCAATTCGAATACGTCAATGGCCCCGTTGTTTCTCATGGGCCCCCACCGGGACCGGCCATCGTTCTCCACTTCCCCAGCGACTACCCAGTCCACCAGAGTACTGGCGGCACCGCATCAATCGTCATCAAGGACAGTGGTCGATACCTTCGGCTGCCGATCGAGATCAGCGGCGACGTGCGACCATGCACCCAGCTCGTGGTCTGGCTCAGTTGACGCCATCGTGTGGGGTCATTGCGAGTGCACAGCGCCGACGTGGACCTCACGTCAGCTAGCCATAGCCCTTCCGAGAAACACGAGATGAGACAAGAGATGAAGCGCTTGAATTGGACCCCAGCCATTGCGGGTGGGACATACGTCCAGAACAACACACATAACGCAGCCCTTCCGTCGTTCAATACGTCGGAACCCTACCACGAGACACATTCTGGCGCCGTCAACCCATACACGTACACCGGGACAACCACGGGCTTCCCGAACTTCCTTTACTTCCCACCGTGTTGATGGCCATCCACGCCACATGAGGTCGAGTGACTCCAGGGCGACTCGGCGAGTGGGGGTCAGCGGGCGAGCAACGCGACACATTCGACGTGATGGGTCATCGGGAACGTGTCCAGCCCCTGCAGTGCGGCGAGCTGATAACCGCCGCGGACGTAGGCGGCGACGTCGCGGGCCAGCGCAGCCGGGTCGCAGCCGACGTGCACGATCCGCTCCGGGCCCCGATCCGCCACGGCGCTGGCCACCTCCCGGCCGGCCCCGCGCCGGGGCGGGTCGAGCACCACGACGTCGGGACGTCCAGGCAGTTGGGGTAGCGCCCGCTCCACGACGCCGGTGACGAAGCCCACCTGCGGCAGGTCGGCCAGCGCCGCCGTGCCGTCGGCTACCGCGCGCCGTGAGGTCTCCACGACGGTCACGGAGCCGGCGGGACCGACCTGACCAGCGAGCACCGAGGCGAACAGCCCCACTCCGCCATAAAGGTCCCACGCGGTGCCCCCGGGCGGCGCCGCTGCCCAGTCTCCGACCAGCACGGCCAACGCATCGGCGGCGGCCGGGTGCACCTGCCAGAAGCCGTGCGCGGAGAGCTCCCAGCGTCGACCGGCGGCATGCCGCACGGCGCGCCCGGTGCCGCAGACCTGCTGCGGCCGCCCGCCCGGCGGCAGCTGCGTCACGTTCAGCTCCCCGGACTCGTCGGCCACCACCTCCAGCTCCTCGCGCGCGCGCCAGCGGCGAGACAGCACCGGCTCCAGGGATCCTGACACCGCCAGTGGGCAGGTCGGAACCGGCAGCACCGTGTGACTGCGGTGCACCCGGAAACCGGGCCGCCCCGTCGCGTCCACCGCAAGGCGGGTCCGGGTCCGCCAGCCCAGCGCGCCGCCGGGCAGCTCCTGCACCGTCACGTCAACATCCAGCCCGGCGATCCGGCGCAGCTGCTCGGCTACCACCGCCGCCTTGAGCTTGCGCTGCACCGCTGGGTCGACGTGCTGGAAGTCACAACCGCCGCAGCCGCCGGGCCCCGATGCCGGGCAGGGCGGTGGCACCCGGCCCGCCGCGGGCTCGAGTACCGCCACCGCGTCGGCCCGGCAGTAGGACCCGCCCCGATCCTCGGTGACCACCGCCCGGACCCGCTCCCCCGGCAACGCGTGCCGGACGAACACCACCCGGCCCTTATGACGGGCCACGCAGAATCCGCCATGCCCGACCGGTCCGACGGTGAGCTCCAGTTCGAAGCCGGTGATCACTGCCGGTCGACCGGCCTGGGCTCGGGGTTGACCGCGTCGCCATCGGCTGAGGTGCCAGTCGCTGGGGTGCCAGTCGCAGGGGCGCCAGTTGCGGGAGTGCGAGTTGCGGGGGTGCCGCCGGGCCCGGTGTTCAGGCCCCAGCGCACCACTCCGGGCGGAGACGACTGGTCCCGCTGGGCCACCCGCGCAGAGGAACGTAGCTGCCAGGGCACGCTAGTCACCATCACGCCGGGCTCGAACAGCAGGCGACCCTTGATCCGTAGCGCGCTCTGGTTATGCAGGATCTGCTCCCACCAATGACCAACCACATACTCCGGGATGAATACCGTGACCACGTTGCGGGGATTGTCCGAACGAGCCCGTTTGACATAGTCGACCACCGGCTTGGTGATTTCCCGGTAAGGCGACTCGACGACCTTGAGCGCAACCGGGAGGTCCCGCGCCTCCCACTCCGCGACCAGCGCTCGGGTACTCGCGTCGTCCACGTTGACGGTGACCGCCTCGAGCACGTCGGGACGGGTGGCCCGGGCGTAGGCCAGCGCCCGCAGGGTGGGCAGGTGCAGGGTGGACACCAGCACGATCGCGTGATTCCGCGAGGGCAACACGGTGTCCAGCTCCCGGGGCACCAGCTCGGCGGACACCCGGTCGTAGTGCCTCCGGATGGCCTGCATCACCACGAAGATCACCACCATGGCCGCGATCGCAATCCAGGCACCCTGGGTGAACTTGGTGAGCAGCACCACCACCAGCACTGAGCCGGTCATCACCAGTCCCAGCACGTTGATCGCCTGAGAGCGCCGCATCCGGCGGCGCTCCGGCGGGTCAGGCCGCTGGGCCAGCAGCCGGTTCCAGTGCCGCACCATGCCGGTCTGGCTCAGCGTGAACGAGACGAACACCCCGACGATGTAGAGCTGGATCAACCGGGTGACCTCGGCCCCGAATGCGACCACCAGGACGATCGCCGCGCCGGCCAGGAACAGGATGCCGTTGGAGAAGGCCAACCGGTCGCCGCGGGTGTGCAGCTGCCGGGGCAGGTAGCGGTCCTGGGCCAGGATCGAGCCCAGCACCGGGAAACCGTTGAACGCGGTGTTCGCGGCCAGCACCAGAATCAGCGCGGTAACCGTGGTGATGAAGTAGAACGCCACCGGGAAGCCGTCGAACACGGCCTGCGCGATCTGGGCCACCATCGTCTTCTGCGCGTACCCCGTGGGTGCCCCAATCAGCTGCGCAGCCGGATCCTCGGCCATCTTCACCCCGGTGAGCTGGGCGAGCACGATCAGACCCAGGAGCATGGTCACCGAGATGCCCCCGAGCAGCAGCAACGTGGTGGCGGCGTTGCGGGACTTCGGTTTCTGGAAGGCCGGGACCCCGTTGCTGATCGCCTCCACGCCGGTGAGCGCAGCACAGCCGGACGAGAATGCCCGCAGTACCAGGAACACCAGCGCGACGCTCACGAGTTGGTTGCCCTCGCCGCGCAGCCCGAACCCGGCGGACTCGGCGCGCAGCGGCTCACCGAGCAACAGCGTCCGGAGGAATCCCCAGGCCAGCATCGCGGTGATCCCGATCATGAAGGCGTATGTCGGGATGGCGAAGGCAGTCCCGGACTCCCGGATCCCCCGCAGGTTGGCCGCGGTGAGCACGATGATCGCGACGACTGCGAAGGTCACCTTGTGGGTAGCGACGAAGGGCACTGCCGAGCCGATGTTCGACGCCGCCGAGGAGATCGACACCGCGACAGTGAGGACGTAGTCGACCAGCAACGCGCTGGCCACCACGAGCCCCGCGGAGCGGCCCAGGTTCACCGTGGCAACCTCGTAGTCCCCGCCGCCTGAGGGGTAGGCCCGCACGTTCTGCCGGTAACTGGTGACCACCACCAGCATCACCGCAGCAACGCTGAGCCCGACCCACGGCGAGAACGAGTATGCCGAGATCCCCGCGATGGACAGGACGAGGAAGATCTCCTCCGGTGCGTAGGCCACCGAGGACAGCGCATCCGAGGCGAAGACCGGCAACGCGATCCGCTTGGGCAACAGCGTATGGCCCAGCCGTTCGCTGCTGAATGGCCTCCCGACCAGGATCCGTTTGGCCGCGGTCGCGAGCTTCGACACGCGGGAAGCCTACGGGCGCGCCGCCCGCCCGGCGCTGAGGGGAGCCGCCGTGGCGATACCGTTGTACTGCAAACCGCCGACCCGCCCGACCGCCGACCCTGGAGTGGCCGCGTGCACGTCGTGATCATGGGCTGTGGCCGGGTGGGTTCCGGTCTAGCCCTCGCGCTGGAGCGTCTCGGCCATGATGTGGTGGTGATCGACCGCGATCCGCAGGCCTTCCGCAGACTCGGTGCCGACTTCCACGGCCAGCAGGTTCGCGGCATCGGCTTCGACCGCCAGGTGCTCACCGAAGCCGGGATCGAGCGGGCCGGCGCATTCGCGGCGGTGTCCTCCGGCGACAACTCCAACATCATCTCCGCGCGGGTGGCCCGGGAGACGTTCGGGGTAGCGCACGTCGTCGCCAGGATTTACGACCCCAAGCGAGCTGCGGTCTACGAACGACTCGGCATCCCCACCGTGGCCACCGTGCCCTGGACCACCGACCGCTTCCTGCGCATGCTGTTGCCCGCGGGCGTGGCGGCCGCCTGGCGCGACCCGTCGGGCACGGTGGCGGTGCTGCAACTGCCGCTGCACGAGGAATGGGCGGGCCGCAGCGTGCGGGCCCTGGAGGAGCACACCGGAGCGCGGATCGCATTCATCGTCCGGTTCGGCACTGGGGTGCTGCCGAACCACAGGACGGTGCTGCAGGCCGACGACCAGGTCTATGCCGCCGCCGTGTCCGGCACCGTCACCGAGGTCACCACCGCGGCATCCACCCCTCCCCCCAAAGACTGATTCCCGACAGATCGAGCCCCGACAATCGACGGAGAGGCCGTCATGCGCGTAACCATCGCCGGAGCGGGTGCGGTCGGCCGGTCCATCGCGGCCGAGCTGCTTGAGTTCGGCCATCAGGTGATGCTCATCGAGCGAGACCCCGCACAGCTCGATCCCCGCGACGTCGAGGCCGCTGAATGGGTCCTTGCCGACGCCTGCGAGCTGGCCTCGCTGGAGGAAGCCGAGCTCGAGCGCTGCGACGTCGTGATCGCGGCCACCGGTGATGACAAGGTCAACCTGGTGGTCTCGCTGCTGGCCAAGACCGAGTTCGCGGTGCGCCGGGTAGTGGCCCGGGTGAACGAACCGCGCAACGAGTGGCTGTTCACCGAGGCGTGGGGGGTGGACGTCGCGGTGTCGACGCCCCGGATGCTCGCCGCGATGGTCGAGGAGGCGGTCAGCGTCGGCGACCTGGTGCGGCTGATGACGCTGCGGCAGGGGCAGGCCAACCTGGTCGAGGTCACGCTGCCGGCGGACACCCCGCTGGCCGGGCACCCGGTACGGCACCTGCAGCTGCCCGCCAATGCCGCGCTGGTCACCATCCTGCGCGGCGGCCGGGTGATCGTCCCGCAGGGTGATGACCCGCTCGAGGGCGGGGATGAGCTGCTCTTCGTCGCCGCCGCCGACGTGGAACCCCAGGTGCGCGCGGCACTGGGCACTCGCCCGTCCTAGCGCCAGGCGCCTGACCGCGGCGACGTCGTGCGTTCGGGGGGATAGATCTGGCGGATGTTGGCCAGCTGCTCCTGTTTGGTCGCCAGCGGGACCCTGGTGGTCAAATCCGCGACACGCCGTGTAGGTCGGTGAGCTGCGGTTTTCCGGGTTGGATCATGTGGTGTGCGGTCGCGTTCCCCCTTGCCGGGCCGCAGACTGGGGTGTGTGGTGTCGGTGCAGCCTCGACCGTG
>DATDHI010000403.1:0-6584 GCA_036521655.1 Pseudonocardiaceae bacterium
AATATGGGTATCATTGAGTGTCGCAAAACGGATGGTCGATTGTCCGACACTATAAATAACCGTGCCAGCAGGTATGGGAACGACCGCTTGCGTTAGATTCTTGAAGCGGGCGATCCCAAAGGCCTTGGTTTGCGGAATGGGCGCCTGGGTACTAATCGGGATGGATTGGGTTCCGGCGACCGTTACATGGATAGCATGCGCAGGCAGCCGCCGGGCGCAGCCGGATCACCCCAAGCGCGGCCAGTGCGGCGGTATGCCGGGGTGCGGCCAACGCGGCGTCGAGTAGGTCAGGCGCGACGTCGGCGAGCAGGGCGGTCAGGTCGGGCAACGGGACGTCCAACACCTGAGCGGCGGCCGGAGCGACATCGTCACCAGCGGCTCCGGGCAGCCATCGGGAGCCGCGCAGCGCCTCCAGCACCGCCTCGCGCAATGCGGCGTCGATCTCCCCGGCCGGGAATCCAGCCGCCGGCACCAGCGCGGTGCGCTGGTCGGCTGCCAGCGCAGCGGCCAGCTTCGGGTAGGCCCGCGCAGCGGTGCCGAGCAGCAGGTCGGCGGCCGGACCGGGATGGACATGCCGCCGTGAGGAGTCGACCGGCACCGTGCCGATCAGCCGGGCGGGCAGGGTCAGCCGCTCCGCGGTGGGGGTAGGCGCATGCAGCACCTCGCCGGTCAGCGGCAATGGGATCCCGTCGCCGTCGACTGGCAGCGCCCAGCACAGGTTCCACTCTGGCCGCGCCTCGGCGCCGAGCCCGGCCAGCGCGGCTGTGGGTAGCAGCCCCGCGCTGCGCACCACCCGCCACCGTCGCAGCCCGGAACCGTCGTGGACCAGCACCGGATCCTGACCGTCGCGGCGCAGCATCCGGTCCCCGATGTCGATGCGGTGCAGCCACGGCAATGCCAGCAGTAGGTCACCGGCCTCGTCGGCGAAGGCCGCGAGCAATGCCTCCGGATCGACTCCGGCTCGCAGCGGCAACCGGACCTCGGTGTCGAAGCCCGATGGCGGATCACCTTCAACGGGCCACACCAGTCGCAGCACCGGGGGTCGACCACCGCGGCGCCGCAGTTCAGCGCGAAGCGCGGGGTCACCGGCTACCGCCTGGGCTGTGCGCTGCGCCGAGAACGCCACGCCGCCGGAGCTGGAGACCACTTGCGGTGCGTCGGTCACCCCGAGGACGGCAGCGAAGCCGACCCCGAACCGGCCGACGCTGCTCCCCGCCCGCTTGGCCGAGGCACGCAGCGCGGCCAAGGCGGCCACCCCGGCGGAGTCCAACGGGGTTCCGGTGTTCGCCGCCCGCAGCTCGTCCCCCTCGACGATCACCCTGAGGTGCCCCGGCGCGCCCGCGCGCTGTGCCGCGTCGGCGGCGTTCTGCGCCAACTCGACGAGCAACCGGTCGGCGTAGCCGAGCAGCGCGAGGTCGGACTCGGTGTTGGCGTCCTCCCGGAACCGCGTCGGGGACCCCCGCCAAGCGGCCAACACCCCGTCGCGCAGCGCCGCGGTGCCGAACGGATCGGTATTCATGGCTCAACTCTGACGAGCAGGTCTTCAAGCTCAGCTCTGACGGTCACTCCGCCGGCGGCCGGGGCACCAGCTCCAGCTCGGCGTCGTCGTAGACCAGCTCGGCCACGGGGACGCTCGGGCTGGTATCCACGTGGACCTCCGAATGCGCTCCGCAACCGAACTCCGCATGTACGACCTGCCCGTCCGCCGGAGCCAGATCGTTGCCGCAGGCACCCAGGGCCGCGCCGAGCAGACCGCCGAGCGGTAAGTAGAAGCCGCAGGTGACGCACCTGTCGGGGGCACTGCGGGCCATCTCGGTGTCAGGGCCGCGGTCACCGTCACGCCACCGTTGCAGCAGCGCGAGGCGGGCATCACGAGCCAGCACCCTGGTGCGTCCCAGGCCGAGCTCCGGGCTGAGCCGCTCAACCGGTGGGTCATCGTCGGCAAGGTAGCCGGGCACCAGCCGCGGGTCATCCGGGTCAGTGGGCAGTAGGTCCCCGATCCCGAGGTCACCCGCCCTGACCCGCTGGATCCACGGCACCCAGGCCGGCGCGACCAACGCCTCAGGACCTGGAAGCAGTACGACCTCGCTGACCGTCGCGGGGACCGCCGAGGCCACTGTGACCGCCCAGTGCCATCCGCGGTAGCCGGGAAGGCCGGCCTCGAACAGGTGGGTGACTGCGCCTCCCTCCTCGGTCTGCGTCCCCACCCGAGGACCCACCCGGCTATCGCCGGCGTCGGCCTGCGCGGCCTGCCGGGCCAGCTCGACGGCGTCATCGTCATCGAGGTCGACGGCCTCACCAAAGGCGACCGCGTCACCGAGGGCAGAGCCTGGCGCGGAGGTCTCGGGAATCACCCCCCGATTGTGCCTCACCGGTGATCCGCGGTGGCGACCCGGCCAGCAGACCTGTGCCAGGCTGCACCCGTGGTGCCTGTCCCGACCGCGGCTGCCCTCGCGGCAGCGGCGCTGGCAACCGTGCTGACGGCTGCTGGGCTGGCCGGATGCACCACGCAACGTTCGGCCTCGCAACAACTGCGCGTGCAGATCCTGGCCACCCTCCCGCACGACAACACGATGTACACCGAGGGTCTGGAGATCCACGACGGGGTGCTCTACGAGGGCAGCGGGCTGGTCGGGCAGTCCCGGGTACGGGCCGTCGCGCTATCGAACGGCGCCGTGCTGGCGGAGGCGATGCTGCCCGCCCCGCTGTTCGGCGAGGGGCTCACCGTCACTGGCGACCGGTTGTGGCAGTTGAGCTGGACCAACGGGACGGCGATCGAGCGCGACCCGGCGACGCTGGCCGAGCGCCGCCGAGTGCCCTACCAGGGCGAGGGGTGGGGGCTGTGCCACGACGGGCACCAGCTGGTGATGAGCGACGGCACCGACCAGCTCACCCTTCGGGACACGGTCACCTTCGCCCCGACCGGTCAGGTGGCGGTCACCCTCGACGGCGACCCGGTGCAGCAGCTCAACGAGCTGGAGTGCGCAGATGGCGTGGTCTGGGCCAACGTCTTCCAGACCGATCGCATCCTACGGATCAACCCAGGCACCGGCGTGGTGACCGGCGTGGTCGACGCGTCCGGCCTGCTCAGCCCGCAGCAGCGGGCCCACGCCGACGTGCTCAACGGTATCGCCGCGATCCCGGGCACGGACGAGTTCCTGATCACCGGCAAGTACTGGCCGTCGCTGTTCCGGGTTCGCTTCGTCGCTGCGCCCCAATAGGACGCACCGTTGGGGTGCGGCGCCGAGTAGCTACCGCTGGTGCAGGATGGAACACGTGAAGCGGCCCGCATCTCCCTCCGGCGCCGAGGACCCCCGATCCCGGGGGCGCCGTCGGGTCGGTCGCGGCCGGAGCTGGGTGCCCGGCGATCACCGCGGCCCCAGCCGGACCGACGAAACCAGTGCATTGCCGCCGTTGGAGTGGGTATCGCCGGTTCCCACCCACCCGGCCGCTGCGCGCCCTCCTGACGAACCGGACTGGCCGCTCAACGGGGGTACGGCGCACCACCCGTGGGACGATCGGGACGCCACTCGCTGGCTCCCTGACGATCGGCGCCGCGCACACCGGGTGCCCGATGACGCGGAATCGGCTGAGGTGCCTCCACGACCCGCATCGGGTGACCCGCGGTTCCCGAGCAAGATCACCGTTACCCGGGTGGCTGCGTGGCGGAGCAGGCAGCTGGTCGGGGGCGGCGTGCGACGGTTCCACCGGGCCACTACAGCCGACGGCGCCGGCCAGTCCGGACTGTCCTCGCTGACCTACGCGACGATGATGGACTACGCGGCCAACGCCGCTGTCGCAGTTGCCCTGGCCAACACCCTGTTCTTCGCTGCCGCCACCGCGGAGAGCCGCACCGATGTGGCGCTCTACCTGCTTATCACGGTGGCGCCGTTCACCGTGATCGCTCCGGTCATCGGCCCGCTGCTGGACCGGCTGCAGCACGGCCGGCGGGTGGCGATGGCGCTGTCATTCGCCGGACGCAGCTTGCTGCTGATCGTGATGGCCACGCACGTCAACGACTGGCTGCTCTACCCGGCGGCGCTGGGCTTCATGGTGCTGGCCAAATCCTTCGGCGTGCTCCAGGCAGCGGTCACCCCGCGGCTGCTCCCGCCGGAGATGACCCTGGTCAAGACCAACTCGCGGCTCACCGTATTCGGGCTGGTCGCGGCAGGGGTGTCCGGGGCGGTGGCCGCCGGGGTGGCGGCGCTGACCGGAACACCGGCAGCGCTGCTGGTCACCGCGGTGGTGTGCCTGGTGGGAGCCACCTTGTGCCTGCGGATCCCGTCCTGGGTAGAGGTGACCGAGGGTGAGGTGCCGGCCTCGTTGCGGGCTGAGACCACTGCCGCCCTCGACGCCGCTCGTCGCCGCCAGCCGATGGGTCGCCGCGTCGTGGTCGCGCTGTGGGGCAACGGGACCACGCGGGTACTCACTGGGTTTCTCACGCTGTTCGTGGCGTTCGCGGTGAAGGCGCAGACCGAGGGTTCGCCAGGACGGCAGCTGGTGCTGCTCGGCGTCGTCGGGGCGGGGGCTGGTGCCGGCAGCTTGCTGGGCAACGTGGTGGGCGCCCGCACCCAGTTCGGCAAACCCGATCAGGTCATCCTCAGTTGCGTGGCTGCTGGGCTCACCATGTCGGTGCTCGCAGCGCTGGTGCCAGGGATCTCCGTAGCAGCGGTCACGGCCCTGGTGGCAGCGACTGGCAGCGCGATTGCCAAGGTGTGCCTGGATGCGGTGATCCAGCGCGACGTGCCCGAAGCCTCTCGAGCCTCGGCGTTCGGCCGGTCGGAGACGGTGCTGCAGACGGCTTGGGTGCTTGGCGGGGCTCTGGGTGTGCTGCTGCCACCCACCTATTGGATCGGGTTCGCCTCCGTGTCGGTGCTGCTCGGGCTGGGGCTAGCGCAGACCGTACTGGTCCGGCGTGGCTCATCGCTGATTCCCGGCTTCGGCGTGGGCGCGCCGCCGCGCCGGCCCAGGGCTACCCGCGAATTCACCACCGGCCAGGATTCGCCGGAGCGGTCGCGGCGCACCGACGTCTTCTAGGCTCGCCTTCCCGTGTCCCGAGCTGCGCCGCTCCCCGTTGTCCTGGCGGTGGTGATGCTGGTTGGCTGCGGGCAGCCGCCGGCCCCCGAGGTGACCTTCTCCGCGGATGGGCGCACCGCACGCGCGGGACCGATCCGGTACTGCGACATCCAACTGACCGAATGCCAGAACAACGACTCCGCGGTAGCGGTGCTCAGTGTCGCGCCAGGGCGGCCGGTGCAGATCTCGGTGCCCGAGCCGGTAGCCGCGACACCCTGGCAAGTGGTGTTCCGCTACCGCGCTGGCGGCCAGCCGGTCGAGGGCCGCAGCCAGGTATTCGCCGCGGGCCGCCAGCACGACTACACGCTGCAGATGCCGGGTGGGGCCACTCTGGAGACAGTCGAGATCCAGCAGTACGGCGCGCCCGAACTCGTCGGTGGCGAACCGAACTTCCGGATCAGAGCCTCGTGGGTGCTCGCCGTCCGCTGACTCCGATCACGGATCCAGTTCGCGGGCGACGGCCCGCACCAGCTCAGCGACCAGCTTGGTGTTGCGACGGTCGGGGTAGCGGCCGCGGCGCAGCTCCGGCTGTACCCGTAGCTCCAGCATCCTGATCATGTCGTCGATCAGGCCGTGCAACTCCTCGGCCGGCCGGCGCCGGGCATCCACGACCGATGGCGGTGGGTCCAGCAACCGCACCGACAGGGCCTGCGGGCCGCGCCGCCCGTCGGCCACTCCGAACTCGACCCGTTGGCCGGTCTTGAGGTCGGTCACCCCGGTAGGCAGTGCGGCGGCCCGCACGTAGACGTCAGCACCGCCGTCCTGCGTCACGAAACCGAAGCCCTTGTCCGCGTCGAACCACTTGACCTTGCCGGTCGGCACTGACCTCACCATTCCCTCGTGGAATACCGCTTGCCCGGGGTGCGCGACCGGCAAGACGAACGCGCCCCGAGCGCAGCTGGGACGCGTGCCCTCCAGCTTACGACCTCTGCGGTGCTCGCAGCACCTATTCTCTGGAGCCCACATGGATGCATATCGCACGCGAGAGGCGACATGGATGCTTGTCGCTGCCGGGCGGGCATCAAGGACGGCGACATGGATGCTTGTCGCTGCGTGCAGCTTCACCCGGCTTGGCGCGCCTGCAGGGCCCCGCGGACCATACCCACGAGGAGGCGCGGCTCGCGGAGATGCTGCGCAGTGACGAAGGCGACGTCCCAGCCCGCCGCATGCAGGCGATTCAACCGGTCGCGGTCCCGCCCCACCTGCAGCGGCGCACCGTGCCAGGCACCGTCGTACTCGACAGCGAGCCGGCGCTCGGGGAAGGCGAGATCCGCCCTGCCCACGACACGACCCCGGTGACAGATGCAGTACTGCACCTCGGGGTGCAGCCCGCCCAGCACGAGGTGCACACGCATCTGCGACTCAGGATGCGACTCAGCTCGCGAGTCAGCCAGTTCAAGTGCCCGGCGGGCTTGGACGATCCCCCGGTCGTGCCGCCCGACTAGGTAGAGCTGCATCTCCCGTTGGCCGACCAGGGCTGCCCGCAGCGCGGCATCCAGATCAGCGAC
>DATDHI010000404.1:0-15496 GCA_036521655.1 Pseudonocardiaceae bacterium
CCACCTGGACCCGCATCGACCGCGACTACGAAACCCTCCGTATCAACATGCAAACCCTCTTCCACGACCTCGGCATCACCACCACCCGGGTTGCCGCGGCATAGACAACTTTTTGTCGATCGGGATCCCGCAAGCGACTAGCCCTCCTGGACGACAATCTTAAGTGGGGCTAGGGACTTGGAAGGCGGGGCTAGCGGCGGGGGTCGGAGGATGCGGGTTGCTCCCAGGCGCGGGCGTAGCGGCGGGCGCCCGGGTGCGCAACGTCGCGGCTGCGGTAGACGACGTAGGGCCGGACCAGGTAGCCCAGCGGTGCGCTGAAGACGTGCACCAGGCGGGTGTAGGGCCAGGCGGCCAGCAGGATGAGCACGACCAGGGCGTGGATCTGGAAGCTGATCGGGATGCCGACCATCAGCTCCGGCCGCGGAGCGAGGGTGAACAGGCTGCGGAACCACGGTGACACCGTCGCCCGGTAGTCGTAGCCGCCGCCGATCAGGTTGCTGCCGACGGTGTTCAGCATCCCGGTCACGATCGCGGCGCTCAGCAGCAGGTACATGAGCTTGTCGATGGCGGTGGTGGCCTGGCGCACAGCCATCACGGTGACCCGCCGGTACAGCAGGATCGCCAGCCCAGCGACCGTGGCCAGGCCGGACAGCGTGCCGGCCGACACCGACATCACGTGGTACGCCTCGCCGGACACGCCCACGGCCGCAGTCCAGGAAGCCGAGATGGCGATGCCGAGCACGTGGCCGCCGAGCACCGCCAACAGCCCGAAGTGGAACAACGGGCTGCCCAGCCGGAGCAGCCGGCTCTCATAGAGCTGGGAGGACCGGGTGGTCCAGCCGAACTGGTCGTGACGGTAGCGCCAGATGTGCCCGACCGCGAACGAGGTGAATGCCACATACGGCACGGTCAGCCACAGCAGAGTGGTCACCGGCGTCCTTCCATGTGGTCGGCCAGCAGGGGATCCATCGCGAACGCCTCCAGGCCCACCTCTTCCTCCGGGGGCCCCTGCGCCGCCAGCTCAGCGACCCGGCGCCGGTCGGCGACGTTGAGCTCCGGCAGGGTGGTGCACACCGCGTCGAGCACCGCCGCATAGGGCGACTCACTGTCGTGCAGGGAAAGCCTGAGCAACTCGACGACCGGCCGGTACTCCACCAGCAGCCGCCGGCCGGCTACTGGGTCGACGGTGGCGGCGAACTCCAGGACCACCGCCAGATGGTCCGGTAGCTCGTGCTCGCCCAGCTCGACACCCGCCGCTCGGTAGGCGTGCTTGAACCGCAGCAGTGCCATGCCGCGTTTGCGCGTGTCACCGTAGGCGTAGTAGCTCAGATGCAGGCAGTTGCGACGCCGCAGGTCGAAGGTCTCGACGTAGTAGGCGGCCAGCTCGATGGGCGGTGTCCCGCGGAGATGGTCCACGAACGACGCCAGCGCGGGTCCGGCTGACGAGGGCAGGGATCGGGCCGTGGCGTGCAGCTCGTCCAGCATGCCCAGGGTCTGCTGCACCGGGTAGTCCAGCAGCAGAGCGGCGATCCGCCACACCAGACGCTGATCCAGGTCGGTCCTCTCGTCCGGGGGCGCCTGGGCCTTGGGGCGGCCCAACCAGGCCGGGCTCATGGGGTGTGCTCCGCGGGCGATGGGGCTGTCGCTGCACCATTTGTGTGTGGTGTGGCGGCGAACAGGCCATTGGTGTTCTTGCCATCCCAGTTGAGCAGGTTGATGCGGCGCGCCTTGTCCGCCGGCGCCGCGGCACCGTTGCTGTCGGCTGGCTGCTGGGTCAGGTGGAACTTGTCGTCCATGACGTCGAAGGCGCTCATGCCTGGGCCGCCGTCGGAGTCCAAGCTGCACCCGGTGGCCAGGGCGTCCAGCCGGTGGGCGTCGGAGCCGGCCGCGCTGGGGATGACGTAGCGGTGCTCGTATTTGGCGATGGCCAGCAGCCGGTACATCGCCTCGATCTCAGCCGGCGTCAGGCGCACCGACGCGGCGATCTCCGGCCGGGCCGGCTCGCCGAGGTTGACCCGACGCATGTGCGCGCGCATGGCGGCCAGCCGCTGCAACGAGGCGCGCACCGGACCGACATCGCCTGCCGTGAACAGCTCGGCCAGGTACTCCACCGGAATGCGCAGCGCGTCGATCGCGCCGAACAGGTTGCCAGCGTCCTCGCCGTCATGTCCGGTGCCTGCCAGGACGTCCACCACGGGGGACAGCGGCGGTATGTACCAGACCATCGGCATGGTCCGGTACTCCGGGTGCAGCGGCAGCGCCACCTGGAAGTCCACGATCAACTGGTAGATCGGCGATGCCTGCGCGGCGTCGATCCACTCCTGGGAGATCCCAGCTCGCTCAGCCTCGGCCACCACCCGCGGGTGGTGCGGGTTGAGGAATACCCCCAGCTGCGCCGGATAGAGGTCCTTCTCATCGGGAACGGAGGCTGCGGCCAGCACCGCGTCCGCGTCGTAGAACACCACTCCGATATAGCGCAGCCGCCCGACGCAGGTCTCCGCGCAGACCGTGGGAATGCCCACCTCCACCCGCGGGTAGCAGAACGTGCACTTCTCTGCCTTACCGGTCTTGTGGTTGAAGTAGATCTTCTTGTACGGGCACCCGGTGACACACTGCCGCCACCCTCGACACCTGTCCTGGTCGACCAGCACGATGCCGTCCTCGCTGCGCTTGTAGATCGCGCCGGACGGGCAGGACGCCGCGCAGGACGGGTTGAGGCAATGCTCGCAGATCCGCGGCAGGTAGAACATGAACGTCTGCTGGAACTCCAGCTTCACCTTGTCGGAGACCCTGGCCAGCAATGGGTCCCGGCCGATCTGCTCAGGGCCACCGCCCAGATCGTCGTCCCAGTTGGCGCCCCAAGTGATTGCAGTGTCCTCGCCGGTGATCAACGATGTGGGCCGGGCCACCGGGGTGGTGTCCGACGGCGGCGCGGACAGCAGGTTATCGTAATCGTAGGTCCACGGCTCGTAATAGTCGGCCATTGTCGGCAGGTCGGGATTGGCGAAGATATTCAGCAGCCGCTTGAACCGCGAGCCCGAGCGCAACGTCAACCGACCGCGCTTGGTCAGCGTCCAACCGCCCTTCCACCGCTCCTGATCCTGGTATTGCCGCGGATACCCCTGCCCGGGTCTGGTCTCCACGTTGTTGAACCACGCATATTCGACGCCGCCCCGATTGGTCCACGCCTGCTTGCAGGTGACACTGCAGGTGTGGCAGCCGATGCACTTGTCCAAGTTCATCACCATGGCCAGCTGTGCCATGATCTTCATCAGTACGTCACCTCCTGGCTGCGACGGCGGATGGTGGTGACCTCGTCGCGCTGGTTGCCGGTGGGGCCGTGATAGTTCAGCGCGAAGGACTGCTGGGCGTAGCCGCCGATCAAATGCGTCGGCTTGATCATCAGCCGGGTTAGCGCGTTGTGGATGCCACCGCGCTTGCCGGTCTTCTCGATGCGCGGCACGCCCACCGTGCGCTCCTGGGCGTGATACATGAACACGGTGCCCTCGGGCATCCGGTGACTGACGATCACCCGCGCGACCACTATGCCATTGCGGTTGATCGCCTCGATCCATTCGTTGTCCACCACGCCGATCTTGGCGGCGTCCACATCGGACATCCAGATGGCCTGCCCGCCGCGGGAAAGCGTGAGCATGTGCAGGTTGTCTTGGTAAGCGGAGTGGATGGACCATTTCGAGTGCGGCGTGAGATACCGGACGGTGACCGCCCGGCTCCCATTGAGGCCGATGGTCGGCTCGCCGAATAACGCCGTCATATCCAGCGGTGGCCGGAAGATTGGCATCTGCTCACCGAGCTCGGACATCCAGTCGTGGTCGAGGTAGAAGTGCTGCCGGCCGGTCAGCGTGTGCCACGGCTTGAGCCGCTCGGTGTTGATGGTGAACGGGGCATAGCGCCGGCCACCGGCCTCGCTGCCGGACCACTCCGGCGAGGTGATCACCGGCACCGGGCGGGACTGGGTGTCGGCGAAGGTGATCCGCTTGCCCTCGTTCTCTGCGGCGAGGTCGGCGAGCCTGGTGCCGGTGCGCCGCTCCAGGGTGCGGAAACCCTCGACGGCCAGCCGGCCGTTCGTGGTGCCGGACAGCGCGAGGATGGCCTCGGCGGCGTGGGTGTCCTTGGCCAGCGACGGCCGGCCGGCAGCGCGCCCGGAGATGATCGCGCCGTTGGCCGCTCGGAGGTAGTCGACCTCGGCGTCTGGGTGCACGGTGACGCCCTTGGTGGTCAGGCCCACGCGCTCCACCAGTGGACCGAGCGCGGCCATCTTCTCGCCAACCGCGGGGTAGTCGCGCTCCACGACGACGAGCCGCGGCATGGTCTTGCCGGGGATCGGCGCGCACTCGCCGGCTTTCCAGTCCAGCACCCGGCCGCCGGGCTGCGCGGTGGCATCGGCGGTGTCGTGGATCAGCGGTACGGCCACGATGTCCTGGCGGACGCCGAGGTGCTTCTCAGCCAGCCACGAGAAGCCGCGGGCAATCCGGTGGAACGCCTCGAAGTCGGTCTTGGTCTCCCACGGCGGGGAGATTGCCGGCGAGAAAGCGTGCACGTAGGGGTGCATGTCGGTGCTGGACAGATCGTGCTTCTCATACCAGGTGGCCGCGGGCAGTACCACGTCGGAGAACAGCGTGGTGCTGGTCATCCGGAAATCCAGGGACAGCAGCAGGTCGAGCTTGCCGACCGGTGCCTCGTCCCGCCAGGTGACCTCAACGGGGCGCACCCCGTCGCGGTCGGTGGCCTGCAGGTTGGAGTCGCTACCCAGCAGGTGGCGCAGGAAGTACTCGTTGCCCTTGGCCGAGGAGCCGAGCAGGTTGGCCCGCCAGACGGTCAGGCAGCGCGGGAAGTTCTCCGGCGCGTCCGGGTCCTCGCAGGCGAAGCGCAGGTGCCCGGTGGTCAGCCCGTCGACGACATGCTGGGCGGCGTCCTTGCCCAGGCGCTGCGCCTCCTCGGCCAGGTCCAGCGGGTTGCGGTTGAACGTCGGGTAGCTGGGCATCCAGCCCAGCCTGCTGGCCAGCGCGATGTTGTCCGCCGCGGTCCGCCCCGCGAAGCGCCCCTTCGCCAGCGGCGAGGCCATCGCCTCGGCGGTGAACGGGTCGTAGCGCCACTGGTCGGTGGCCAGGTACCAGTACACGGTGCCCTGCATCTGCCGCGGCGGCCGCTGCCAGTCCAGGCCGAAGGCCAGCGTCGACCACCCGGTGATCGGCCGGCACTTCTCCTGCCCGACGTAGTGCGCCCAGCCGCCGCCGTTGACCCCCTGGCACCCGGTGAGCATCACCAGCGCCAGGAACGAGCGGTATGTCTGGTCGGAGTGGAACCAGTGGTTGGTGCCCGCGCCCATCAGAATCATCGACCGGCCGCCCGAGCGCTCGGCGTTGTCCGCGAACTCCCGGCCGATCCGCTCCGCCGCGGCCGCCGGCACCCCGGTGATCGGCTCCTGCCAGGCCGGTGTGCAGGGCTGCTCAGCATCGTCGTAGCCGCTAGGCCAGGTGCCGGGCAGGCCCGGTCGGTGCACTCCGTACTGCGCTAGCAGCAGGTCGAACACCGTGGTGACCAGCCGGCCGCCGACCGTCCTGGTCGGCACGCCGCGGCGCATCACACCGGGCTCGGCGGTGTCGAACCGGGGCAGGTCGACCTCCTTAACGTCACTTCCATACATGGTCAGCAGTGGGTCCACGGTGGCCAGATCGAGATTCCAGCGACCCTGCCCCGAATCGGTGAACCGGTGCCCCAGCGAGCCGTTGGGCACCACAGGTTGTCCTGTATTCACGTCGAGCAGGACGGTCTTGGACTCGGCACCCTCGCCGGTGTCACCCAGATCCGCCGCGGTGAGGAACTTGCCGGCGACGTAGGCGTCCTCCCGTTTTTCCAGAGTGACCAGGAAAGGCAGATCGGTATAGCGCTTGACATAGTCGCTGAAGCGAGGCGTCCGCCGATCGACGAAGAACTCCTTGAGGATCACGTGCCCCATGGCCATTGCCAGCGCAGCGTCGGTGCCCGGCCGCGCCGGCAACCATTCGTCGGCGAATTTCGTGTGATCGCCATAGTCCGGCGACACGACGATCACCTTCTGACCACGGTAGCGGGCCTCGGTCATGTAGTGCGCGTCCGGAGTGCGAGTGACCGGAACGTTTGAACCCCACATGATCAGATAGCCGGCATCGAACCAGTCGGCGGACTCGGGCACGTCGGTCTGATCGCCGAATACCTGCGGCGAGGCCACCGGAAGGTCGGCGTACCAATCGTAGAACGACAGCATGGCCCCGCCGATGAGCGAGATGAACCGGGCGCCGACGGCGTGGCTGACCATCGACATCGCCGGGATCGGCGAGAATCCGGCAACCCGGTCCGGGCCGTGCCGCTTGATCGTGTGCACATGCGCGGCGGCGACGATCTCGACTGCTTCCCACCACTCGGCGCGCACGAACCCGCCCATGCCGCGCGCCGATTTGTAGCGGCGGGCCTTCTCGGGGTCATCGACCAGATCGGCCCAGGCCAGCACCGGGTCCTTGAGCCGCTGCTTCGCTTCCCGGTACAACTCCAGCAGCGTGCCGCGCACGTAGGGATAGCGCACTCTGGCCGGCGAGTAGGTGTACCAGGAGAACGACGCGCCGCGCGGGCAGCCGCGCGGCTCATACTCGGGTTTGTCCGGGCCGATCGACGGGTAGTCGGTCTGCTGTGCTTCCCAGGTGATGATCCCGTCCTTGACGTAGATCTTCCACGAGCAGGAACCGGTGCAGTTCACCCCGTGGGTCGAGCGCACTACTTTGTCGTAAGCCCAGCGATCACGGTAGAATACGTCAGCCGAGCGGCCGCCGATCTGGTGCAGCGTCCTTAGATCGGCGGAGGCCTCGCCGTGTTGAAAATGCCTTCCCATGCGTAGCAGAGAATCGATGAAATCGGTGTCCATGCCGGCACTTGTGCTGATAGAGGGGGCGCTCCTACTGGGGGTATCGGGCACGGACGCCACCTCTCCGGTGATAATTTGCGTTCGCGGGGGGCTGGCTCACTCACCCTAGACGGTGATTTCTTAGCCTTCAAGAAGGACCGCCAAAGCTCACAATCCTCGTAGAGTTGACGGTGCGCGGTCCGTAACATGTCGTTCATGTTTTGCGGGCGCTGGGCACGGCATCGCCAGCCCTACGACCTGCAACAACAGGGTCAGTCGCCGACCGCCGGCGCTAACGCGATGATGTGGGCCTGGCATCAGCAGCCACTTTGTATCAAACAATGTCCAGATGTTTACCTAACGTAACATACCGGTTACCTGTCGGGACTAATCGGCTATGGAGCCCCTGTGAAACAGGTTGCAAAACGCGCGTTGATCACCGTTTGGGTGCCGGGAGCGACGCGGTGTGTCGTCCCAGGCACACAAACAGCGATCACGCTGCGGGTAGACGCTCGCGGCGGCCATGACTGACGGTGAGGCGAGGGTGGGTCCAGGCGCCTGACTCGCGGGGAGCTGGTCTCTCACGCCGCAGACCGTCACAGCGGCGTGATTGCATGCCGGTAGTGGCGCATCGGGATCCGCCCGCCTTGGGCCAGCACACCCTCGGCGCGCAACCGGGCCATCTGCTCAACCGCGAGGTGGGGCGCGGGAGTGCCGTCGGCACGAAGCACCCGGTGCCAGGGCAGGTCGTGGCCGTCTTCGGCGAGAATCCGACCGACCAACCGGGCCTGGCCGGGCAGGCCGGCGCGGGCCGCGACCTCACCGTAGGCCAGCACCGAGCCGGCCGGGATAGCGGCCACCACGGCACGGATCCGCTCCAGATCGTCGTCGTCCATCGCGACCATCCTCCCGCGCCAGAGATCGTCGGGGCGGCGTGATTGCATGCGCGGCGTGCCCGTCCTGGTCCGTTCCGTAACCCCGGCGTCCGCCACCCCCGCCTGGGGGCCCGACGCCCGCCGAGTGCTGGAGCACAGCGGTGGTCCGCTGCGGGTGCTGGGTGGCCCCGGCACCGGCAAGACCACGCTGATCGCCCACGCCGTCGCTGAGCGGGTGCTGCAGCGCGGAGTGGACCCCGAGCGGGTGCTGGTGCTCACCTCCAGCCGCCGTGCAGCCACTGACCTGCGGGAACGCATCGTTGAGCGGCTCGCGGCGCACGGGGTCACGCCCACCGTGCGGGAACCGCTGGTGCGCACCGTGCACTCCTACGCGTTCGCCGTGCTGCGCTTGCAGGCGTCCTTGCAGGACCTGCCGCCGCCCCGGTTGTTGTCGGGCCCCGAGCAGGATGTGGTGGTCCGGGAGTTGCTCGCGGGCGAGTTCGCAGCGGGCGGGCGGGATTGGCCAGCGCGGCTGCGGCCGGCGCTGGGCCTGCCGGCCTTCGCCGCCGAGCTGCGGGATCTGCTGCTGCGTGCCGCGGAACGCGGTATGGGACCGGAGGACCTCATCGCGCTGGGCCGCACCACGGGGCGCCCGGAGTGGGTGGCGGCCGGTCGCTTCTTCCGCAGCTACGAGCAGGTGACGCTGCTGCGCGGATCGGTGGGCACTGCGATCCCGGAGGCCACCGCCCCGGCGTTGGATGCCGCCGAGCTGGTGTCCGCGGCGCTGCTGGTGCTCGACACCGACGCCGACGTGCTGCGCCGGGAACGCGACCGGATCCGCAACCTGATCGTCGACGACGCCCAGCACCTGGACCCGTTGCAGGCCGGGCTGGTGACCCGGCTCGGCGCGGGCGCCGATGAGCTGCTGCTGCTGGGAGACCCGGACCAGACGGTGTTCACCTTCCGTGGTGCAGACTCCGGCCTGCTCACCACCGGCGAGGCCCCGGTCGTCCGGCTGGGTACCGACCACCGGATGGCGCCGGCGGTGCACGCCGCGGTGTCCCGGCTCGCCGCCCGGCTGCCCGGACCACGGGCGCAGTTGCACGCTCCGCCAGAGCGGGAGCCGGGCGGGGAGGTCGCTGTCCGGGTATTCAGCTCCGCTGCGGTCGAGGCAGCCTGGGTGGCCGACCAGCTCCGCCGCGCTCACCTGCTCGACGGGGTGGCCTGGTCGGACATGGCCGTGCTGGTGCGCTCCACCGGTCGGGCGCTGCCGGCCCTGCGCCGGGCGCTGCTAGCGGTGGGGGTGCCGGTGGCGGTACCGCGCGAGGAGCAACCGGTGGCCAGCCACGGCGCGGTGCTGCCGCTGCTGCAGGTGCTGCGCTGTGCGGTGGCGCCCGAGGTCCTCGACGAGGAGACGGCGGCCACGCTGATCGCCTCCCCGCTGGGCGGGGCGGACCCGATCACGCTGCGCGGGCTGCGCCGGGAGCTGCGCCGTCAGGAGCTCGCCGCCGGGGGTGCGCGGACCAGCGGCGCGTTGCTGGTCGACGTGCTCCGGTCCGGCTGTGCAGCGAACAAAGGGCCGGACGCGCCGGGCGGGATGGCCGATCGGATCGTGGCACCGGCCAGGAGACTGTCCGGCTTGCTGAGCGCCGCTGCTGGGGTGGCCCGGCGCGGGGGCAGCGCCGAGGAGGTGCTGTGGCGGGTGTGGCAGGCCAGTGGCCTGGCAGAGCGCTGGGCGGCAACCGCGATGCGTGGCGGCCCGGCTGGTGCGCAGGCCGACCGGGACCTCGACGCCGTGGTCGCGCTGTTCGATGCCGCAGCCCGCTATGCCGATCGGCTGCCCGGCGCCGACGGCGGCCCGGCCGGCGTGCTCGGCTTCTGCGACTACCTCTCCGGCCAGCACATCCCCGGGGACTCGCTGGCCCCCCGCTCCCCGCAGGGCGAGGCGGTGCCGGTGCTGACCGCGCACGCCGCGGCCGGGCGGGAATGGTCGCTGGTCGCGGTGCCCGGCGTGCAGGAGGGCAGCTGGCCCGACCTGCGACTGCGCGGCTCCCTACTCGGGGTGGAGCAGCTGGTCGACATCACGGCGGGAGTCGAATCCGCGACGGTCTCCCGGACCGCTCCGCTGCTGGCCGAGGAACGCCGGCTGCTGCTGGTGGCGGTCAGCCGGGCCCGGCACCGGCTGCTGGTCAGCGCGGTTCGGGGAGAGGACGAGCAGCCCTCCCGGTTTCTCGATGAGCTGGAGGGCACCGAGGTGCACGAGCGGCCGGTGGCGGCCCGGGGCCGCGGGCTGAGCCTGCCCGAGCTCGTCGCCGAGCTGCGCCGAGTGTGCTGCGATCCGGCCTGCGACAGCGAGCAGCGGCGCCACGCGGCGGCCGGTCTGGCCCGGCTCGCCGAGGCCGGCGTGCCTGGCGCGCACCCCGACTCCTGGTACGGGCTGGGCTCGCCATCATCGGAGTCCCCGCTGCGGGCGCACGATGAGCCGGCCCGCGTGTCACCGTCGATGGTGGAGCTGGTGTCCAGCTGCCCACTGCGCTGGCTGCTCACCCGCAACGGCGGCGAGGACGTCCGGGCACTGGCCGCGGTCACCGGATCGTTGGTGCATGGGCTGGTCCAGGCCGCCGCGGCCGGTGCCACCGACGAGCAGCTGGAGCACGCCCTGGCTGAGGCCTGGACCGGTGTCGACGCGGGCCCGCCGTGGTATTCCCGCACCGAGCTGCAGCGGGTGCGCGAGATGGTGGTGATGTTCCGCGAATGGTTGCGCGACAGCCGCGGCGAGCTCACCGAGGTCGGCTGCGAGCAGGACGTCGAGATCGAACTGCCCCCGCCGGAGGGCGCTGCGCAGGGCGCTGCGGTCGTGCTCCGCGGGCGGGTGGACCGGCTGGAGCGCGATCGGCAGGGCCGTCCGGTGATCGTGGACGTGAAGAGCAGCAAGACGCCGGTCAGCACCCGGGCCGCGCAGGAGCACGCGCAGCTGGCCACCTACCAGCTCGCCGCCGCGCACGGTGCCTTCACCGGGCACGGCCTCGCCGCACAAACCGGAGGGGCCCGCATCGTGCAGGTCTCCGCGCGCCAGGCCCGGTCGGTGCAGCGGTGCCAGCCGGCGTTGGATGGGCCCGCGCTGGCGCGCTGGGGCGACGTGGTGCGCGAGGCAGCCGGGCGCACCGCCGGGCCCGGATTCCTCGCCGTGGAGAACAGCGACTGCCAGCGGTGCCCCTCGCGGATCGCCTGCCCGTTGCACGACTCCGGCCGGCAGGTGCCCGGATGACATTGCCGCGCGCCGGCTACATCGGACCGGCAGAGCTCGCCGCGGAACTCGGCGCCGCGCCGCCCACCCCGGAACAGGCCAAGGTCGCCGCCGCCGACCCCGCCGAGCCCACCCTGGTGATCGCCGGTGCCGGATCGGGCAAGACCGAGACGATGGCGGCCCGGGTGGTGTGGCTGGTCGCCAACGGGTACGTCACTCCTGAGTGCGTGCTCGGGCTGACGTTCACCCGGAAAGCCGCCCAGCAGCTCGCCGAGCGGATCCGGGCGCGGATACGCCGCCTAGGTGGCTCACGGCTGCTGGACCGCCTGGACCCGACCGGGCAGCGCCGCGCCGCCGTGCTGGCCGGTGAACCCACCGTCCTGACCTACCACGCCTACGCCGGCCGGCTGGTCGCCGAGCATGCCCTGCGGCTACCCACCGATCCCGGCGCCCGGCTGCTCACCGAGACCGGCGCGTGGCAGCTTGCGCACCGGGTCACCGCAAGCTGGGAGCCCGATCTGGACCTCGACGGAAGGGTGCCCCATACGGTGACCGGCTGGCTGCTGGGGCTGGCCGGGCAGCTCGCCGAGCACCTGCGCGAGCCGGCGGAGCTGCGGGAGCGCACCGAAGCGTTGATCACCACGCTGACCTCGGCGCCGCCCAGCCCGCGCCAGCGCGGCGAACTGCATTCTGAGCTCAGGCCGGCGGTGCAGCGCCAGCGGGCGCGGCTGGCCCTGCTGCCGCTGGTGGAGCGCTACACCGAGCTCAAGCGGCGCGAGGCTGTCCTCGACTTCGGCGACCAGATGGGCATCGCCGCGCTGCTCGCGCGCGACCACCCGGAGGTCGGCGCGGCCGAGCGGGCCCGCTTCGGCGCTGTGCTGCTCGACGAGTACCAGGACACTGGTCATGCTCAGCGGATCCTGCTGCGGTCGCTGTTCGGCGGCGCCGTCAACCCGATCTCGGTCACCGCGGTCGGTGACCCCTGCCAGTCGATCTACGGCTGGCGCGGCGCCTCAGCGGCCAACCTGCCGCGGTTCACCACCGACTTCCCTCGCACTGACGGCACCCCCGCGGCGACCCGGGGGCTGCTCACCAGCTTCCGCAACCCCCCGGAGGTGCTTGCGGTGGCCAACGCGGTCTCCGGGGCGCTGCGTGCCGCGCCGGTGCAGGTCGGGGCGCTGCGCTCCCGGGACGGGGCCGGGCCCGGCGAGGTCCGCTGCGCGCTGCTGCCCGACGTGCGGGCCGAGGTGGACTGGGTCGCCGCCGCCATTGCCGAGCGCTGGCACGCCGCAATAGACGTCCAGGGAGCCGACCAGGGCGGCCCGCCGACCGCCGCGGTGCTGGTCCGCAGGCGCGCGGACATGGCGGCGCTGGCGGCCGCATTGCGGGCCCGCGACGTCCCGGTAGAGGTGGTGGGCCTAGGCGGGTTGCTGGCCACCCCGGAGGTCCGCGACCTGGTGAGCGTCCTGCGGCTGCTCGTCGATCCGCTGGCCGGTACCGCCGCGGTTCGGCTCTTGACCGGTGCCCGGTGGCGGATCGGGGCAGCCGATCTGGCCGCGCTGTGGCGACGGGCCCGGGAGCTGGCGATGGATCACCGGAGCTCGCCGGGTCCGGGCTCCACCGGCCCGCAGGAGGTGCTGGCTGGGCTGCCCGGGGAGTTGCCGGGGGAGCAGGCCGAGCAAGCTGGGCTCCTCGACGCGCTGGACTCGCCCGGTGACCCGGACCGTTACTCGCCGCCGGGCTACCAGCGGCTGTGCGCGCTGGCCGGGGAGCTGCAGGCGCTGCGGCGCCGGGTCACCCAACCGCTGACCGACCTGGTCGCCGACGCCGAGCGGACCCTGCTGCTGGACACCGAGGCGCTGGCTCGTCCCGGCCCCGCCGGCCGAGCCCACCTGGATGCCTTCGCTGACGTGGTCGCCGATTTCAGCGCGGCCAGCCCGCTGGCCGGGCTGCCCGCGTTGCTGGACTACCTGGCCACCGCCGAGGACGCCGAGGATGGCCTCGAATCGGGTGAGGTCCAGGTCGCCCACGACCGGGTCCAGGTTCTCACCGTGCACGCGGCCAAGGGCCTGGAGTGGCAGGTGGTGGCCGTCCCGCACCTGGTGGACGGGGTGTTCCCGGCAGCGAAGAAGAGCTCCTCGTGGCTGAAGACCGTCACCGAGCTACCGGTGGCGCTGCGCGGCGACCGTGCCGACCTGCCCGACCTGGCGCTGCCGGCCGGCGCCGACCAGAAGGAGCTCGGTGAGGCGCTCGCGGCGCACGAGGCGGCCTTCGACGCCCGCAGGCTCACCGAGGAGCGCCGGCTGCTGTACGTCGCGCTGACCCGAGCGCAGCGGTGCCTGCTGGTCAGCGGCCACCACTGGGGCGAGACCGGGAGCGCACCCAGATCGCCGTCGGAGTTCCTGCTGGAGGTCCGCGACGCCGGGCCCTGTGTGGTCGATCAGTGGACCCCGACGCCGGGGGACGGTGAGCCCAACCCGCTGGACACCGAAGCGCGCCAGGCGCCCTGGCCGGCCGACCCGCTCGGCACCCGCCGCGACGCCGTGGCCGAGGGTGCCCAGTTGGTGCGCTTCGCGCTCGTGAGTGGCAAACAGTGTTATGGCACCGAATGCCACTCACGAGGCCTCTGCCACGAGATCGACGTGTTGCTTGCCGAGCGGGATGCGCGGGCCGCCCAGCAACGGGTTGTGTTGCCCGGACACCTGTCGGTAAGCCAGCTGGTGGAGCTCGCCGCGGACCCGTCGGTGCTGGCCGCGCGGCTGCGCAGGCCGGTACCGTTCCCGCCCAACCCGATGGCGCGCCGCGGTACCGCGTTCCACGCGTGGCTGGAACGCCGGTTCGGCGCCACCCGGCTGATCGATCACGACGAGTTGCCCGGCGCTGCCGACGCGGACGCTGCCCCCAACACGGAGCTCGGAGCGCTGCAGGCGGCTTTCCTCGCCAGCGCCTGGGCGGCGCGCAACCCGCACGACGTCGAGGTGCCCTTCGAGACCGTGCTCGACGGGATAGGCCTGCGCGGCCGGATGGACGCCGTGTTCGCCGATGCCGGCGGTGGCTGGACGGTGGTCGACTGGAAGACCGGAGCGGTGCCCGACGGCGCCACCCTGCGGGCTGTCAGCGTGCAGCTCGCCGCCTACCGGCTGGCCTGGGCGGCGCTGTCAGGTGCCCCACTGGACCGCGTACATGCGGCATTCCACTATGTCCGCGACAACGTCACAGTGCGACCCGCTGACCTGCTCGACGGCGGCGGATTGCGGGATCTACTGCGCACCATCCCGGCTGGCTGACCGCGAGCCGAGAAACGGCGGCAAGTCCGGAGTTGGTACTCGATGTCGCGATCTCCGTAGCGTCTCGATGCCGACTACGTATTCGAAAGGCAGCCTTCCGCTAGGTAGTGAGCCGGAGGATTTACGTGCGGCTACCGATTGCCGCACGCCATGGTGCCCGGCAGGGTATGTGGTACCGAATCGGCATGCCACCGATGAGGTGCTTTCTGTCCCGGGTAGACCGGGGCTACCTTTCCTAGGAGGACTTGATGTCTGACGCACTTAGCTTTGCGGAGATCGAAGGGCAGCATCTGGAGCTGCTGCCGGCCCGTACCGTCCTGTCGATGTTCAGCTTCGGCGGCCCGAAGGGCGGCGACACCGGAGCCGCCGGTGCGGGCGGTACCGGTGGCGCCGGTGCGGGCGGTAGCGGCAAGGCGGCGCTCTTCGACAACTGGTTCTACACCGAGGGCGACGTGTACAACAACGTCACCGGCGCGACCGGCGGCACCGGCGGTGCTGCCGACGGCGGTGCCGCTACTGGCGGTGCCGGCGTCGTCGAGCACTGAGCCGAACCAGCGCTGCTGGGCGATCGGTGATCGCGCTGTGCTGTGAACGCAAGGGCTGTTGAAATACACAACGCTTCAGCGGTCGAGTTGATCTCGCAGGAGAGCTTGTACTGCCCTGGTGTCGCCGAGGTCGACACCAGGGCGGTCAAGCAGCAGGTGGCGAAATCTACGTCGCATATTGCCGTCGACTACGTATAGGTAGCGCACCGGAAGAGTTAGGTGTGGCTACTGATTGCCAGGTGACAGCACCGCTGGGCATGGTAGTACTGCCGAATCGGTAACGCCGCCGATGAGGTTATTTCTGTCCCCGGGCCCACCGGGACTCAACTTCCTAGGAGGATTCGATGTCTGACGCACTGAGCTTGGCGGAGATCGACGGCCAGCACGTGGAACTGCTTCCGGCCCGTACCGTCATGTCGATGTTCCACACTGGCGGCTGTGGTGGCCGCGGCGGGAACGGCGGCCAGGGTGGCACCGGCGGTGGAGGCCGGGGCGGCCTCGGTATCAACCTCCTGAACATCGACCTGTTCGGCGACCAGACCAACAGCGCCGGTGACGGTTTCGGTGGTGCCGGGGGCAGCGCCAATGGCGGGACTGGTGGAGCCTGCTACAGCTGAGTCGAGCTGGTGCCGTTGTGATCTCCT
>DATDHI010000405.1:0-2837 GCA_036521655.1 Pseudonocardiaceae bacterium
TCCTCGTCGACGATGGCGCCGACGATCTACACCAAGATCAATTGCTTCGACCGGTTGGGATCAAGCCCTCCTGTCAAACCGGCATGCGTTTCTCCCCGCAGCCAGCTTTCCTATATCGTCCGCTTCAGGCGAGCACAGTCGGTTCCGAATCGTTCCACTGATGCGGTGTACGCCGCCCCGAGGTTCCTTCAGCACCCGTTCCTGCGGATCGAGAGATCTACAACCACGAGCACCATTCTCTGGGAGTCTTCCGGGCTGGCGCGGGATAATGCGTAGGGAGGGGGTATCGGCCCGGTGTGCACCGCATCTGAGTCTGGCGAACTACCTAACAGGCCCGGCACCGCCAGGCAGTTGGGCGAGGACTTCGCGATCCATCTCGCGGACTTCCTCTCAACCCGAGCCAGGACAGGGTAGGCGCGACCTGCCACCAGAGATCATGCCGCCGCTTATACCGAGACATCGACGAACTGCTCAGGTGATCGTCTACCACAACAACCAGGCCAACCGCGCGCAGCTGCCCGATCGGCGATGACACCACCAAGCCGATCCTCGCGCAACAGCGGCTCCGTGCAAGTTTCCCGACACACCGATCGCCGAGATGAGACTGCTGCCCACCGCTCACCGCCACCCCACCGGCCGCAAGGCGATCACCGTGTTCAGCCCCGGATTGGTTCCTCGAATCTGGGCGCACCGGATGCAAGTATTGCGCACCACGGAAAGTATCGACCCGTCGCGGTCAATCGCCGCTCCAGCATGAACATGTAGTTCCAGCCACCGGCCACGTAGCCATCCCTTGTGGGGTTTGTCCCAATCCCCTGATCGACTACTGGACTTGTCGCATTCACTTCCGGCGCGCATCGTCCCCGCTGTGAACTCATTGTCCGCGCACGTGCCGGTGCCACACGAGCCGTGATCTTGCTATCTGGTGGGTTGGCGGTGACGTCGTCGCCGGTGCTGCATTTGCTTAGTGGTGGCGGGCTCCGCCGTTGGCGGAAGGAGGTGGTGCCGCCCGAGCAGTGACCGGGAGTGTCCGCTCCCGGCCACCGCTGTCCAACTGGGTGTAAGCGAGCGCCTGTGACGACGTGTTGGCATGCCGCTAATTCGCCCCGTCACTGGCGCGTGCCCGGACAACAGTCCGTGCATTCCTGCGTTGAAAAGGATACCAGTGCGTAAGAGGAACCTGTTTTTGATCGCCGGCGCTTGCCTGGCGAGCCTGTCTTTGGCGGTGGGTTCGGCGATGGCCGATCCCACCGGTGCGCCCACGTTCCGGCAGCTGGCCGGTACCGGTTCGGATACCACCCAGGGCGTGATGAACGGCCTGTCGGATGTGATCGTCGACGGCACCGGCACCAAGATCATCGGGTCGTACGACGCGGCCACCGCACCGGGGCAGACGATCTCCCCCAAGGCCACGCCCGCGTGCACCAACATCCCCCGGCCCTCCGGCTCCGGTGCCGGCGTCACCGCGCTGATCAACTCCCAGACCGCCGGTGACGGGTGTCTGCAGTTCGCTCGGTCCTCGGCCAACGACGCTGCCAGTCGCACCGGGGCGAACCTGACCTACATCCCGTTCGCGGTCGACGCGGTGTCCTACGCCGTCCGCGGTGACAGCGGGGTCTCCAAGAAGCTCACGCTGGCGCAGCTGACGACCGTTTACAACTGCGGTGGCGGGGCGAACTTCAAGCCATTGTTACCGCAGTTCGGCTCGGGGACCCGGAAGTTCTTCCTGCAGAAGTTGGGTTTCACCGACGCGGCGGACTTCACCAGCCAGCCCAACCACACCTGCATCAGCCAGGTCGACTCGGTGGGCAACCCGCTGTTGGAAAACACCGGCACCCTGATCACCGACCCGAAGAACGTCGCACCGTACTCGATCGCGCAGTACCTGTCGCAGATCAACGGTGTGGTCCCCGACGTGCACGGCACGACCCTTCTCGGATCGATCGGCAGTGTCAGCCCAGCGGTGCCCAACACCGACTCGGCGATGGTCCGCGATGTCTACAACGTGGTGCCCACTAGCCAGCTAGGTGCCGCGCCGACGAGCACGACGTTCGTGGGTTCGTCATCTGCGGTCTGCACCAACTCCGCGACGATCAAGCGTTTCGGGTTCGCCCCGAACCCGCTGTGTGGTGACACCGCCATCCACACACCGTGATCAGGCCCCTTGACTCTGAGCGAAAGCGAGTGACTCGTGCGTAGTAGCAAACTTTTTACCCGGCTGGCGTCGGGGGCCCTCGTGGTCGCCGTCACCGCCGGGGGAGGGCTGCTCGTCGAGGGTGCGGCCAATGCCGTGGTACCCCCGGGCACCCTGGGCACCCTGACCATCAACCCAACCAGTGGCACCGACCTCAGCGCCCCGGTAGTCCGCACCTCCGGCGGCTGCTCCGACCCCAATTCCACCGCCTATGAGCTGCGGATCGCCGGACCGATCAACCTGCCAGTCGATCAGCAGGTGTACAGCGCCCCAGGTGGGGATCCCGACTACCCCATCGCCACCAACAGCTCCGCTGGCTTTTCCAAGACCGACCCGTTCAACATCTCCTTTGGACTGACCTACAAAGACGCCGCTGCCGCGCGGGGCAAGACACTCAAAGCCGGTGAATACTCGCTGACCGCGAACTGCCTCGACGACTTCAGCAACGTCGGCGGAACCTTCACCACCTCGGTGACCTTCACCAACCCGACCACCTGGACCGCCACACCCACAACGTCACCGAGCCCATCACCAAGCCCCAGCCCATCACCAAGCCCCAGCCCATCACCAAGCCCCAGCCCATCACCAAGCCCCAGCCCATCACCGAGCCCAAGCCCCAGCCCATCACCAAGCCCCAGCCCAT
>DATDHI010000406.1:0-24210 GCA_036521655.1 Pseudonocardiaceae bacterium
ATCGAGGACTACCTGAAAGCCAGCAACGACAACCCAAAACCATTCATCTGGACCGCCACCGCCGAGCAAATCCTCGCCAAAGTCGCCCGCGGACGAGTCGCCCTCCAACAAGTAGAAAATCAATAATGAGACACTACACTAGCAGGGCGAATTTGCTGGCGCTGAGCAGCGTGACAAAGGCCTGGATGAACGTCTTCAGTGCACGTTCTGCGGAATGCAGCCAGAATTGCTTGTTAATAAGGGACGAGAACATGGCGTACACTCCCTGCTGATGTGGTTGGTTTCGCTGGAATCTCTATCCTTAGAGCCTCCTGCGTGATCTTGAATCGGTCGAGGGAGTGGCCCCCAGAAAGTGGGTGGGAAACCCACCGCATTGAGGTAGGGTTTTCCATACTCCGCGTCGGGCCAGGAGGTCGACAAGATCGCCCGCGGCGAGTGGGCGGCGTGTCTGCACCCATCGCCACGATCGCCGTGCGGCCGAGCTGGATGCCGATGCCGCAGACCAGGCCGAGGCTCCGGCGGGCCCCGGCGATATCGGTCCGAGGACAATCAGGAGGAGGTAGCGATCAGGTCGAGCGGGCACCACACTTGAGGCCTCACCTAGGTCGATCTAGCTGGTGCTCCCTGAGGCCCTGAGGAGTTGTTGTCGATGGTCTTGTTGGACGAGGCGCTCGCCCGTTTCGTCGCGGGGTCCGCGACTCCCCCCGACGTGGTACAGCGCGATCTCGCCGCAGCGACCGCGGAAGCGTTCCCCGACCTTGTGGGCATGCAGGTTTCGGCTGAGCAGGGGGCACTGCTGACTCTGCTGGCGCGGGTGACCGCAGCACGGCTGATCATCGAGGTGGGCACCTTCACCGGCTACTCGACGCTCTGTCTCGCCCGGGGGCTGGCACCCGGTGGACGAGTGGTGGCCTGTGAGATCGATCCCAAGCCGCTGGAGATAGCGCGGTCGCACTGGGAGCGTGCCGGGATCGCTGATCGGATCGATGTCCGCCTCGGTGACGCGAAAGAGACCCTGCGTGCGTTACCACTTGATGAGCCGGTCGACCTTGCGTTCGTGGACGCCGACAAGGCCGGCTACCCCGATTACGTCACCGAACTGCGGCGACGGCTGTCCCCCCGCGGGCTGATCGTGCTGGACAACATGCTCTGGGGCGGGAAGGTGCTCGACGAGGAACAGGTCCACTCCGATCCGGACACCGGCGCGCTGGCGCGGCTGGGAGCGCAGCTGGCCGCCGACGAGCAGCTGGTCTCGGTGCTGTTACCGCTTCGGGACGGCATCACGCTGGTATGTCCTCGCCCCTGAGAGCGGGACCCCGCGGATTGAGGCGTCCAGCACGGTGACGGTGTGCGCCAGGGTGAGGTGGGTGCCGAGCCGTTGCGTGCTGGCCGCGATCTGCATCAGGCACCCGGGATTGGCGGTCACCAGGACTGAGGCCCCGGTGGCGAGCACGTTGGCGGCTTTGCGGTCCCCCAGCTCGGTGGCCGGTTCGGGATTGAGCAGGTTGTAGACCCCCGCCGAGCCGCAGCACAGGTCGGCTTCGGCGATCTCGCGTAGCGCCAGGCCCGGGATTCCGCGCAGCAGCTCGCGGGGCTGGGACCGGATCCCCTGAGCGTGCCCGAGATGGCAGGCGTCGTGGTAGGCGATCGTGACGTCCAACGGGTGGCGCGGCGCAACCGGTCCGAGCTCGACGAGCAGCTCGGAGACGTCCCGGGTGCGCTCCACGAACGCCGCGGCCCGGGCGGCGTAGTGGGGATCGTCGCGCAGCAGGTGCGAGTACTCCTTCATCGCCGAGCCACAGCCCGCGGCGTTGACCACCACGTGATCGACCCCGGTGGCGTCGAAGCAGTCGATCAGCGCCCGGGCGAAGGAGACCGCCTCCTGCTCGCGACCCAGGTGCTGCGACAGCGCCCCGCAGCAGCCCTGCCCGCGGGGGATCACGACGTCGCAGCCCTCGGCGGCGAGCACCCGCGCGGTGGCCGCGTTGACCTCGGGGAACAACGCGTCCTGCACGCAGCCGGTGAGCATCCCGACCACCGCGCGGCGCCGCCCCGAGGCTGGCAGCCGCTGCGGCAGCTTCTCGCGCCGGGTCAGGCTCGGGGTCAGGGCCTCCATCACCCGCAGCGTCGGAGTCAACCGGTCCAGCAACCCGGTCCGCCGCAGCAGCTGGTCCAGCCCGCTGCGCTGGTAGAGCGCCAGCGGGCCCCGGAGCGCACGCAGCCGCCGCGGGTACGGGAACAGCCGGAAGATCGCCTCGCGGAGCAACCGCTCCCCCCGCGGCCGCTCGTAGCGGCGCTCCACCTGGGCGCGGGTCTCGTTGATCAGGGTGCCGTACTGCACACCCGATGGGCAGGCCGTCACGCAGGCCATGCAGCCCAGGCAGGCGTCGAAGTGCCCCACCATCGACTCGGATAACGGCTCACCCTCCAGGCCGGCCTTCATCAGGTGGATGCGCCCGCGCGGGGAGTCCATCTCCTCCCCCCACAGCACATAGGTGGGGCACGAGGGTAGGCAGAACCCACAGTGCACACAGTCCTTGATGAGCTCCCCCTGCGGCGGATGGTGATCATCGAAGGCACCGGCACTCATCAGATCCCCCCCACGAACCGGCCCGGCGCCAGCCGGTGCTCCGGGTCGAACTGGTCCTTGAGCCGGCGCATCAACCCCAGCGCGGGCACCGGACCCCATACGTCCAGCGCCGCCTTGCGGTGCGGGGGCGCGCAGCGCAGCACGGTGCTGCCGCCGTTCCGGGCCGCGATCCTGCGCAGCTGCGCCAGCTCGGCGCCCAGCGCGTCGCCGTCGTCCAGGCCAACGGCGAACACACCGACCCCAGCTGAGCCGCAGAGTGCGCCGGGGGCGGTGGCGAGCAGGTCAGCCAGCCCGGTGGGCTCGCAGGTGATCGTCGCGGCGGGCGAGCATGGGGCTTGCCCCCACCAGTCCGGCGCCGATTCGGTAATCGTGGCCGGTGTCCCAGCCGTTGCGCTGAGCAGGTTCCCAACGGCCTCGGCGCGGTCCCCGATGCCCCCGGCGACGCCCTCCACGGCGATCCCGATGGTCACCGGGCCGCCCTGCGCGGGCCGGTCCGCTTCAAGGGCTACCGGGTCGTGCTGCGACGCTCGGACCGCGGCGATGGCGGCTGCTGCGCGCGTGGCGTCTGCCGCCTGCACGGTGATCCAGCGGCTCGCCTCAGGCAACGGGTGCAGCCGGAACACTGCCTCGGTGATCACCCCCAGGGTGCCCAGGGAGCCGGTGTAGAGCTTGCCCAGGTCGTAGCCCGCGACGTTCTTCACCACCGTCCCGCCGGAATGGGTGACGGTGCCGTCGGCGAGCACCACGGTGATGCCGATCAGCAGGTCCCGCACCGAGCCGTACCGGTAGCGCAGCGGCCCCGATGAGGCCGTGGCGATGGTGCCCCCGATGGTGCCAGCACCGTCGAGGGCCAGCCGCTGGGCGTGCGGCGCCAACGCCTCCTGGAGATCGGCCAGCCGCCGACCGGCCTGGACGGTGACCACCAGGTCACCGGCGACGTGCGCGAGCACCGCGCCCATCCGGCTGGTGTCCACGATCAGGTCCAGGCTCTGAGGGGGGACACCCCAGGACAGCCGGGTACCGCTGCCCCGCGCAACCACCCGAAGCGCCAGCTCGGCCGCCGCGCGCAGGACCGCGGAGACCTCCCCGGTACTTCCAGGCCGAGCCACCCAGCGCGCCGGGACCCCGTCCACCTCGTCGTCGGCGGTGGCCTGCGCCACGTCGGCGCACGCGGCCCGCAGCCCATCCAGGGTCGCAGCGACCATCAGAACTGCTCGGCCAGCCCGGCGGCCTGCAACGGGTGCACACCCTTGCGCTTGCCGGGCACTTCACCGCACAGCCGGGGCGTCGGGAACACCTTGCCCGGGTTGCACACCCCGGCGGGATCGAAGGCGCAACGCAGCCGCTGCATGGTGTCGAGGTCCTCGTCGGTGAACATCCGCGGCATGTGCTGAGCCTTGTCAATCCCCACGCCGTGCTCGCCGGTAATCGAGCCGCCGTATTCAATGCACAGATCGAGAATGGCGCCGGAGACCTCCTCCGCGGCCTGCGCCTCCCCAGGTTTCGTCTCGTCGAACAGGACCAGTGGGTGCAGGTTGCCGTCGCCGGCGTGGAACACGTTGGCCACCCGCACCCCGGTACCGGCCGACAGGTCCGCGATCTTGCGCAGCACCTCAGGCAGGGCGGTTCTGGGGATCACCCCGTCCTGCACGATGTAGTCGGGGCTGATCCGGCCCACCGCGGCGAACGCGGACTTGCGGCCCTTCCAGACCAGCGCGCGCTGGGCGGCGTCCCGGGCCACCCGGATCTCGAAGGCGCCCGCGCCGGTGCAGTGCCGGCGCACCGCGGCGAAGGTGTGCTCCACCTCGGCGACCGGGCCGTCCAGCTCCACGATGAGCACCGCACCGGCGCCCTCGGGGTAGCCGCAGGCCACGGCGGCCTCGGCGGCCTCGATCGCCAGCGCGTCCATCATCTCGATGGCCGCCGGGGTGACGCCGTCGGCGATGATCTCCGACACCGCGGTGCCCGCCTCGTCCACCCCGGGGAACGCCGCGAGCAGGCAACGCACGGACTCCGGGCTCCGCAGCAACCGCACCACGATCTTGGTGGCGATGCCGAGGGTGCCCTCGCTGCCGACGAACGCGCCGAGCAGGTCGTATCCGGGCACGTCGCGGGTGGTGCCGCCCAGCCAGACCAGCTCCCCGTCCGGGGTGACGATCTCGGCGCCCAGTACGTGGTGGGTGGTGAAGCCGTACTTCAGGCAGTGCGCCCCGCCGGAGTTCTCCGCGACGTTGCCTCCCACTGAGCAGATCTGCTGGCTGGACGGGTCGGGTGCGAAGTACCAGCCGTGCGGGGCGGCCGCCTTCGTCACGTCCAGGTTGATCACTCCGGGTTCGACGATGGCGCGCTCGTTGGCAGGGTCGACCTCCAGGATCCGGCGCATCCGCGAGGTGACGATCAGCACGCCGTCCGCATGCGGTAGCGCGCCGCCGGACAGTCCGGTACCCGAGCCGCGGGCTACGAAGGGCACCCTTGCGGCCGCGCAGGCCCTGACCACTGTGGCAATCTGCTCGGCGGACTCCGGCAGCACCACGATCGCAGGCACCACGCGGTACTGCGCCAGCCCGTCACATTCATAGGTGCGGAGCCGTTGCCGGTCGGTGATCACCGCAGCCGGACCGAGCGCAGCGGTGAACTCCGCCGCCAGCAACGCCAGTTCGGCACCGTGGTGCGTCATCGTCTACTCCAGGTCCTCGGATACCCGTCGAACTCTACCCACGGGGATCTGGTAGGCGCCTGGACAGCAGCGTCACGACGACGGCGATGCCGACGTCGATGAGCAGCACGACGGTGAGCGCGGTATGCGTGTCATACGACGTCACCAAGGACAGGAAGAGCGTGCCGCGCAGGTCGGGGGCCGCGGCGCGCGGTGCGCGGGTCTCCGGGATGGCGCGCCTCGCCAGCACCATGCCGAGCAACCCGAACGGCACGTTGACCAGGAAGATCGGTCGCCAGCTCGAACCGGCGACATCCGCTGACACGAGCAGACCGCCGACGACCTGCCCGACCGCGGCGGCCAGCCCGGCGACCGCACCGAACGTGGACAGCGCACGAGCTCGCTGCGCACCGGTGGTCGTTGCCTGAATGGTGGCGAGCACCTGCGGCACCATCACCGCGGCCGACGCTCCCTGCAATACGCGGAACGCGACGAGTGTCTCCTCGGTCGGCGCAAGACCGCACAACAGTGACGTCACGGTGAATGCGCCGAGCCCGACGACGAACAACCGGCGCCGTCCGTACATGTCACCGAGCCGACCACCGGTCACCAGCACGAGTGCGTAGGTGACCCCGTAGCCGGCGACGACGAGTTCCAGCGCCGATGACGATGCGTGCAGCCCGGTTCCCATCGACGGCAGCGCGACGTTGACGATGAAGAAGTCGACGATCGCGAGGAACGCGCCGACGAGGACGACGCCGAGCGCGACCGGCGTGAGCCCTTCGGGCGGCGCAGCCAGCTCTAGCTCGAGGTCGGGATCCAGCTCGAGGTCGAGCGCTTGGTGTGTCTCAACTGCCATGAGGACAAGTTTGTGGCGGCGACCAGCCTGGTACCAGAGCGTGCTTATCCTGGTACCACTGCCACCTGGCACCGGTTTAGAACATGAGCGATCCTGGTGCTGTGACCCTCACCGTTCCCACCCAGTCCGATGCCCGCACTCCGGACCGGCTTCGCCGTCGCGAGCTCGCCGGGTTCCTCCGGAGCCGCCGCGAGCGGCTCGCCCCGGATCAGCTGGGGCTGCCCAACGGCGGTCGCCGGCGTACACCGGGTCTGCGCCGCGAGGAGGTCGCGCAGCTCGCCGGGGTAGGCGTCACCTGGTACACCTGGCTGGAGCAGGGCCGCGACATCAACGCGTCCACCGAAGTGCTCGAGGCGATCGCACGTACCCTGCTCCTCGACCGGCACGAGCGGATGCACCTGTTCACCCTCGCCGGGCTGACTGTCGACCCGTCGACGAACAACGATTGCTACGCCGTTGCCCCGCCGGTGCACTCGATGCTGCAGCAGCTGCTACCGTTCCCGGCCGCGGTGCAGAACGCGAAGTACGATCTGCTCGCGTACAACGCGACATACGGCCGGCTCATCGTCGACCTCGACGCGCTCGCGCCGGAGGACCGCAACAGCATGTGGCTGCTGTTCACGCACCCTGCCTACCGCGACGCACTGGTCGACTGGGAGGCCGGCGTCACGCGCATGGTCGCGACGTTCCGTGGTGCCTACGGTGACCACGTCGGCGACCCTGACTGGAAACGCCTAGTGCGTCGGCTGCGCGAGTCGTCGGCGACATTCCGCGCGCTGTGGGACACCCACGACGTCGCCGTGCCCGAGCGCGGGTTCAAGCGGATCGTCAACTCGCAGGTCGGGTTGCTGCGCTTCGAGTACACCAACCTCTGGCTCTGCCAGCGGCGTAACATCCGCATGATCACCTACGTGCCCGAGGATGACGAGACCCGCGCGAGGCTCGAGCAGCTGCGCGGTGGGGTCCGAGGAGCTCAGAGTGACCCGTAATCGGGACTCGGAGTGATTGTGAACCAACCCTATAGGCGCTGCGCGCCGCCCTGAGGCGTGAAATACGCTCGGTTGCCGGTCGTGATCACGTGACGACCCTGCGTGCGCCGAGTTCGAAAACAGGGTCGCCCCGTGGCCGCCAACAGGCACAAGCCGATCACGAGCACCGGCTCGCATCCGCCATCAGTCAGCGTGGCGACCGCCCGGCGCAGCCACGCTCCCCCTTCAACCAGGGCCCTAGGCATCCCATACCGCCGCCCCACCCCCGCAGCCAGCAGCAATCCGGCGATCATGACCGGCCCTCGGCGCATTCAGCGGGCTGAGCGGGGTAAACGGGGTCCGAATAATCCCGCTCAGCCCGCTGAATGCGCCCGTCGAGTGTTTTGGGGGTAGATCGTCTCGCCGCGGGCGAGCATGGCGACGAACTGCTCGATGCGCCGAGCTCGGGTGTCGGCGCGTTTGGCGCTGTGGATCCGGTAGAGGATCGCGTAGCGGTGCTGGCTGGTCAGGATGTCGAACATCGCCTGTGCCCGAGGTTGCGCGGCCAGCGCGGCGGCCAGGTCGGGCGGGACCTGGATACTGGCTCGGACCAACGTCGTGAGCGGTTCTTTGCCCCTGCTCGCGGTGCTCGGGTCGATGACGCGTCGGATTCGCCGCACGGGCAGGTTGGCAGCTGTTAGAGGCTCGTGCAGCGGGGGTTGGTAGTCCTTGGAGAGCCGCCAACCGGCAGAATGGGCGGCGTGGTCGCGCCGTCGCACCCGTTCCTGGAGGGGCCCTTCCCGCGGGCGTTCGCGCACCGAGGGTGGCACCTGGACGAGCTTGCCGGCATGGAGAACTCGCTCGCCGCGTTCCGCCGCGCGGCCGCCGAGGGGTACCGCTACCTGGAGACCGACGTCCGGGCCACCCGGGACGGTGTCGCGGTGGTGCTGCACGACGCCACACTGGATCGCACCACCGACCGCTCCGGCAAGGTCGCGCAGCTGGACTGGGCGGCGGTGCGCACCGCGCGGGTGGGGGGCCGCGAGCCGGTCTGCCGGCTGGCCGACCTGCTTGAGGAGGTCCCGGACGCCTTTCTCAACATCGACGTCAAGGCCGACTCGGCGGCGGCGCCGGTGCTGAGACTGTTGCGCTCCACGGGCAGCTGGCACCGGGTGTGCCTCGCGTCATTCTCCGAAGCGCGGTTGCAGCGGATGCGCGCCGTGGCGGGACCGCAACTGCTGACGTCGATGGGCAGCGCATCGGCGATCGCGTTGCGGATGCGCTCAGTACTCGCCTTTGGGCCGCCGATACGGGGTGGGCTCGCGCAACTGCCGGTGCACCAGTACGGGATCACGCTGGTGGACCGTGCGCTACTGCACTACGCGCAGCAGCGTGGTTTGGAGGTGCACGTGTGGACGGTGGACCGGGCCGCTGAGATGGAGGCGCTGCTCGACCTCGGCGTCGGCGGTCTGATCACCGATCGGCCCGACGTCCTGCGCGAGGTGCTGCGGGCCCGTCGGGCCTGGCCGGGGGCGGACGCCCGACCTCAGTAGAGTGCGCCGCGGCAACGGGAGGCGGTGCTGGTGAGGGTCCAACCCGCCCCGGGCGTCCCGCAGGATGAGGCCGGGCGGCGCCGCGATCAACGCGCCTGGTGCTGGTATGACTGGGCGAACTCGGTTTTCCCCACCTCCGTCATCACCGTGTTCCTGTCGATCTACCTCACCTCGGTGGCGGTGAACGACGCGCGCGCCTCCGGCCAGGCTTGTGCCACCCACAATGCACTGGTCGACTGCAACATCTCGTTGTTCGGCGTGGGGTTCCCGGCCGGCTCACTGTTCGACTACTTGCTGGCGGCATCCACCCTCTTGCAGGTGCTGGTGCTGCCGCTGACCGGTGCCGTCGCCGACCGCACCCAGCACAAGCGGCTGATGCTCGGGCTCTTGGCCTACATCGGGGCGGGCGCCACCACTGCGCTTGCGCTGGTGACCGGCACCGACTGGCAGCTCGGCGTCGTGCTGTTTCTCATCGCGACCACCGGCTACTACGCGTCAGTGGTCATCTACTACTCGGTGCTCCCGGAGATCGCCACGGCCGATGAGCGCGACGGGCTGTCCGCCCGTGGCTGGGCCTTCGGCTACCTGGGTGGGGGCGTCTGCCTCGCGCTGAATCTGGCGACCTTTCTCGGGCGTGATGCGCTGGGACTGTCCGAGTCCGCGGCGGTGCAGGTCTGCTTTGTCAGCGTCGGACTGTGGTGGGCGGCATTCACCCTCATCCCGCTGTCCCGGATGCGCAGCTACCAGCCTGCACAGGGCACCGAGCGAGGAATGTCGGTGCTCACCAGCGGCTTCCGTCAGCTCCTCGGCACGTTGCGCGACGCCCGGAGCTACCCGCTGACATTGGGTTTCCTGGCCGCCTACCTGATCTACACCGACGGGATCGGCACGGTAGCCAGCGTCGCGGGGCAGTACGGCGACCTCGAGCTGGGGCTGCCGAGCAGCACGCTGATCAGCACGATCCTGATGGTGCAGTTCGTGGCGTTCTTCGGCGCGTTGCTGCACGGCTGGGTGGCCCGCCGGTTCGGCGCCAAGCGCACCATCCTGGCCAGCCTGGTGGTATGGATCGGCGTGATCACCGGGGCCTACTTCATCCGGGCCGGCGATGTGCTCCAGTTCTACGCGGTTGCGGTGGGCATCGGGTTGGTGCTGGGCGGCACCAACGCGCTGTCCCGGTCACTGTTCAGCCAGCTGGTGCCGACGGGCCGGGAAGCGGAGTACTTCGCGGTATACGAGATCGGCGAGGAGGCCACCTCCACGGTGGGCCCGCTGCTGTTCGGCGCCATCGGGACCGCCACCGGCTCGTTCCGACCGGCCATCCTGTCCCTGGTGGCGTTCTTCGTGGTCGGATTCGTGGTGCTGTACCTGGTGCCGGTGCGCCGGGCGATCCGAGCCGTCGGCAACCCCGAGCCAGCCATCGTCTAGCGACGGTTCCGGTCGGGGGAAGAGTGTTCCTCCGACCGAGTGATGTGGTGCAACTCGCAGACACGTAACACGTCACATTCGTGCTGCGATTTAACCACTGTGGGGGATCCTGAGTTGTTGAGCGGTGAAGCATGTTACCGGCCCGTACGCCAGCGGTCCGGGAACGTCGAGACCCTCCTCGGCGTTGCAACCGGTGAGCTTGAACCGGGGGACCGCATGGTCCCCGCCCCGGAGAAAGGATAGTGCCATGTCCGACCGCGTCCTGCGTGGCAGCCGGCTCGGAACCGTGAGTTACGAGACCGACCGGGACCACGACCTTGCGCCTCGCCGGTCGGTGCTCTACGCCTGCCCCAAGGGCCACGACTTCGAGGTGCCGTTCGCCGACGGCGCCGAGCTGCCGATGACCTGGGAGTGCCGGCTGCACGGCAACGAGTCCCAGCTGATCGACGGGGTAGAGCCGGAACCGAAGAAGGTCAAGCCGGTTCGCACGCATTGGGACATGTTGCTGGAGCGACGCAGCCTCCACGAGCTTGAGGAGCTGCTCGACGAGCGGCTCACCGAACTGCGTGGTCGTCGGTCCCGTTCCGCCTGACGAGGAGGCACCGCCGCCAGCCAGCAACAACGATCCCCAGCACGCCCAGCGAGACCAGCACCCACTCCGGCGCGGGGCCCAGCCGGGTCGCCAGCGTCGTGGTGGAGCGCAGTGGGACTCGTGCCACCAATGCGTCCGGGATGAACAGGGTGGTGTGCTGCTCGACAGTGCCGTCCGGGGCGATCACTGCGCTGACTCCGCTGGTGGCTGCTACCAGCACGGCCCGGCCGTGCTCCACCGCCCGCACCCGGGAGATCGCCTGCTGCTGGTGTGTCATCTCGGTGAAGCCGAACGTGGCGTTGTTGGTGGGAACGGCCAGCAGCTGGGCGCCGGACTGGACGCTTTGTCGCACCAGGTCGTCGAACACCACCTCGTAGCAGGTGGCTATCCCGACCCGGACTCCCCCGAGGTCCACCGCTCCGTCGCCGGTTCCCGGCACGAAGTTGCTGGCGCGGTCGACGTACGGACTGAACAGCCGGAAGAGTTCCCGGTAGGGCATGTACTCGCCGAAAGGCTGCAGCCGGCGCTTGTCGTGCCGCTCCCCCGGCCCGGTACGCGGGTCCCACACGATAGCGGTGTTGGTGGGCCGCCCGTTGCCCTGCAATACCGCGCCGACCAGGATCGGGGCGCGGATCCCGCGGGCTGCCCGGTCGATCACCGCGTGAGCGTCCGGGTTGCGCAGCGGGTCGATGTCGGAGGAGTTCTCCGGCCAGATCACCAGCTGCGGTTGCGGGTACCGGCTGGCCGCGACGTCCGCGGCGAGCTGCTCGGTGCGTGCCACGTGGTAGTCCAGTACGGCCCGGCGCTGCGCGTTGAAGTCAAGTCCCGCGCGCGGCACGTTCCCCTGCACAAGGGCGACCACCGCCGTGCCGGCCGTCGCAGTCGTCCCCACCACCGGCGCCACAGCAAGCCCAGCCGCCACCGGCGCCAGGCCGAGCAGCGCAGGCACCGCGAGTGTTCTCAGCCCCTGAACGGTTGGGACGGCCCGGCGGGCCAGCTCCGCGGTGGCGAAGCCGGCCAGTACCACAGCGGCGCTGAGCAGCGGCGCCCCGCCGATCGCCGCCACCGGGAGGAACACCCCACTCGGCTGGCCGAACGCCACCCGCCCCCACGGGAAGCCGCCGAAGGGCACCCGGGCGATCAGCGCCTCGGCCGCCACCCACACCCCGGTTGCCCACAGTGGCGCTGCGGGTAGCCGGGACACCACCGCGACGCCCGCGGCGGCCAGCGCCAGCACCAGCGCCTCGACGGTCGCCAGCGCCAACCACGGCAGCGGGCCGACGAACTCCCCCACCCAATGCAACAGCGGCACGAAGAATCCGAGCCCGAAGGCGAACCCGCAGCCGAACCCGGACCGGGCACTGCGCCCGTGGAGCACCACCCACAGCAATGCGAACGCCACGGGCGCGAGCCACCACAGCTCGCGCGGCGGGGCGCCGGCGTAGAGCAGCAACCCGGCCCCTGCCGCGGCACCGAGGCCCAGCAGCACCCGGCCAAGCCTCCGAGGGCGGGGTGGCTCAAGGTCGGGCTGGTCTTGGGTGATCACCATCGGCGCAGCCACGCCGGTCAGCCTACGTTCCGCTCAGGCATGCAACGTGGTGGCCGGCACGACGATGGTGCCCACCGCACGGGCGACCACCAGCGGGCGGACCAGCACGTCGGCGGCCGATGGCCCACGTTGGGGGTTGGCCCGGCAGACCACCCGCGCCTCGAAGTCCAGGTCTCGGGAGCGGGTGCCGATCCGCCGCAACGTGGCGGACGTTTCGAGAATGTCCCCCGCCCGCACCGGGGCGATCAGTTCAACCGAGCTGTAGCCGGCCAGCAGGCTCTCGTCGCCGTCGGTGTGGATCGCGAGCTCGGTGGCGACGTCGCCGAACAGGCCAAGGCAGTAGGCGCCTTCGACCAGCCCACCGCCGTAGTGCGCGGCCGAGCGCGGCACGTAACGGCGGTGCGTCACGGTGAAGCCCAGCACGAGCGTCATAAGGCGTGTCCCATCGTAGGAGGTCAGCGGTCACACCAGGGCGCCTTCACGCTCGAACAGGATCCGACCGCGGTGCACGGTGCGCAGGCAGGAGGAGGGATCGTCGCTGCTCCAGATCGCGTAGGACGCTGGTGCGCCAGGGGCAAGCGTGCCAGCCAGCGGGTCGGCGGTGGCGGCGGCCCGGTAGCCGCCGTAGGTGTGCGCCGCCAGAGCCGCGACGGGATCGATCCCCGAGCCTGGGGTGCGGTGTTGCACCGCGGCGCGCACCGTGCCCCACGGGTCTACCGGGGTCACCGGTGCGTCGGATCCGAATGCCAGCACCACACCGGCCGCCGCGAGCAGCGCGAAGGGGTTCATGGCGGCAGCCCGCGACGCCCCCAGCCGCAGCGCGTACATCCCCTCGCAGCCGCCCCAGGCAGCATCGAAGGCGGGCTGCACGCTTGCCACCACACCCCAATCCGCCAGCCGCGCGGCCTGGCCCGGATCCACCATCTCCAGGTGTTCTAGCCGGTGGCCGCACCGCCGCAGCGCGGTGGTGCCGACCGCGGCCTCCGCGGCGGCGAAACCGGCGACCACCGCGTCGGTCGCGGCATCCCCGATGACATGAAACCCGGCCTGGGTGCCGGTCAGCGTGCAGGCCAGGATGTGCGCGGCGATCTGCTCGGCGTCGAGGTATGAGGCGCCGCGGGTTTCGGGGGCGTCGGCGTAGGGCGTGCGCAGCGCGGCGGTCCGCGAGCCGATCGCCCCGTCGCAGAACAGGTCACCGGCCAGCCCGTGCGCCCTGGTGGCCGCAAGTAGCTCGCGGGCCTGCCCGGGCGCGGTGACGGCCTCGCCCCAGTAGCCGACGACCTCGACGCCGTGGTCGGCAGCCAGCAGCTCGGCGAGGTCGTCGATCCCGGAGACCTCCGGGCCCGCGCACTCATGCACGACCGCGACGCCGCGGGCGGCGGCCCCGGACAGGAATGCTTGTTGGGCCTCGCGCCGTTGCCCGGGTGTGATCGAGGCCCGAGCGGCTCGTCGGGCGTAGTGGTGCGCCTGGCGAGTCAGCGGGCCCTGAGCTGCCCAGCCGGGCGCACCGACCGCCTCGGAGGCCCGTTCCAGAAGCCCCGAGGAGACCGCGGCGGAGTGCCCGTCGATACGGCTCAGGTATACCGCAGCGCCGCCGGAGGCCTGATCCAGTTCGGCGCGGGTCGGCGGGCGGCGCTGCGGCCATGACGTCTCATCCCACCCATGGCCCCACAGCACGGTGCCCGGGCGAGCCTGCCGTGTGACCTGGTTCAGGCACTCCGCGAGAGTGGCGCAGCCGGTGAGGTCCAGCCCGGTGGTGAGCAGGCCGGCTGAGGTGGCGTGCACATGCGCGTCCACGAAAGCCGGGGTTACCAGTGCACCGCGCAACTCCAGCACCTCGGTGGTATCGCCGAAGCCAAGCCGGCCGGTGTCGTCGTCCCCGATCCAGGCCACCGTCCCGTCGACGACGGCCAGCGCGGTGGCCCCGGCCGCCGAGGGGATGCGTCCACCTAGCAGCAACGTTGTGCTCATAGCCCGGCAGTATTCTCGGGCAGGTCCTCCCCCGCAGCTGGCTGTGGTGGGCCCGGGCCGCTCGCGGAGACCGTCGGACCGGGCCCCACCACATCCCAACCGGAAGTGCGGGAGTTACCCGGGCACCCGCTGTCAGCGAGACCACGGTTCGACCACCCGACCGGGATGCGACTCGCAGTGAGTCACATGCACCACACCGTAACTAGAGCCATAGCTACTGTCAACATCGCCCTCTATCAGTGGCACCCACTCAGCCGCCGGCACGCCGACTACGCTGCGGGCGTCAGTTGAGGAGGTGGCGGGGGTGGCGGAGCGGGGTGACCCGTCGGCGCTGCGCTGGCTGATCGGCGTCGAACTGCACAATTACCGCAAGCGCGCCGGGCAGACGCTGGCTGCGGCGGCGAAGGCGCTCGGGTGCTCTCCCGGCATGGTCGGCCACTTCGAGAAGGGCCTGTACTTCCCGCAGCCCGATCAGATCGCCGGCCTGCTGAGTTTCTACGGTGCCCCGAGGTGGGACGTCGATCGGCTCTCGTCGCTTTCCGGCCGGGCCGACCAGCGGACCTGGTTGGCGCCGTGGCACGACGTCATCCCCGACTGGTTGAAGACCTACGTCGGGCTGGAAGGGCTGGCCTCGCATGAGATCACCTACATGCCGCTGGTCCTGCATGCGTTGGTCCAAACCCATGACTATTCGATCGGTGCCACCGCCGGCAGTGCCCGGGTGCGTCCTGACCAGGTGGAGCGGTTCGTCGGCCTGCGGATGGAGCGGCAGCGGCGGCTGTTCAGCGACACCGGCCAGCTGCGCGTCACCTCGCTGATCGAGGAGTCGGTGCTGGACCGGCCGATCGGCGGCCCCAGGACCATGCGTGCCCAGCTCGCGCATCTGGTGGAGCTCTCTGGGCGGGACAATCTGGAGATCCTGGTGTTGCCCACCGCTGTCGGTCATCACGACGGACTCGAAGGCGCCTTCAGCGTGCTGCACTTCGAGCAGGCGCAGTCCATCGGATACATCGAGTACTCCGACGGTGCCATCTACGTACAGGATCAAGATCAAGTTGCCGCGTACACTCGAACGGTGGATTCCCTGCGCGCGGCGGCGCTGCCACAGCGGGAGTCCGTCGAGGCCATCTCCGCGCGGCTCGCCACACTGGGCTGCTGAGTCACTGCGGCTCGTTGGCCGAGCCGCCGCCCACGGCGTAGGGCTCAGTCACTCCCTCGTACATCAGGTGTGCCACCAGGCCCTCGGCGGCGTGCGACAGGTTGTGGCAGTGGTCCATCCACACCCCAGGATTGTCGGCGACGAAGGCGATGTCGTATGACTCGCCGTCGCCGACGTTAAGCGAGTCCACCCACCACGGACTCCCGGTAGCACGTCGCCCTGGGTGACCACGTACATCGGCACGTCGGGGAAGAGGTGGCCGTTGATCGTCCACCAGAAGCCCGGCAGGCCGTCAACGAACCCGGGCCCACGGCCGATCGCATACTCGAACCGCCGGGTCGCGGTGGCCGGGACGAACCCGAGGGAGGCGGGCGAGCCGTAGCTGAGCAGGTCCAGCACGTGCGACGGCTGCGCGGTGGCTGGGCGGCTGTGCCGGCGCCGAGCAGCAGTGCCACCGACCCGCCCATCTCGACCCGAATACCCGATCCGCCCGGTGGCATGACGATCTCCAGGCCGGCCCGACCCCCGGCCGTCACCTCCACGGCTGCACCCTCCACCGGGGTCGGCCCGTGCAGGTCCATCCCGTCGACCGCCACAAGCCGGTAGGCCGCCCCGTCCACCCATACCGGCATCGGGGCGTTGTCGGTGTTGATCATACGCACCCGGACGGGGGTACCGAGCTGCAGGGCACCGAACAGGCCGTGCTGGACCTGCTCGTGGGACAGCTGATGCGAGTGGTACCAGAACGTCCCGACCTGGGTGGCTTTGAACCGGTAGGTGTACTCGCCGCCGGGCCGTACCCCTTGCGCGCCACCAGGGTGAGTGCAACCTCGGGAGGCCCGGGGGTGCCCTCGGTCAACGAGGCGACGCTGCGACCCGGCGCGGACATGGGGTGTCTCCCTGCGCTGCCTTGGTCGGCGTATCCCATGTCCATCACCGAGTACCTGTCCGGCAGCAGGCTCGCCTGCCACAGCCACCCGAGCGGTCCCAGGACCGCGAGGGCGACCAAAATCGCCAGCATCGTCCGACGACGACCCGTCCTCGCGGTGGCGCCGCCTGAGGTATCGGTCACGGGCTAAGCCACGCCCGTCGTCCCGACCGGGGTCGCGGTGCGCGGTTGGGCTGGCGAGGCCGTCGTCCGGTGGGCTGCGAGATGCGCAATCGCGAACAACACGAGGGCGTTGACGCCGTGCAGCAGGCCGAGGCCTGGGACGGCGCGGCCGAAGATGCCCAGGAACACCTGCGTGAGGACCAGCACGAACACTATCCCGGCGAACATGACGCCCCTGGGGATCTTGGCGAAGAAGGAGACGACCAGCAGCAGCAGGGCGAGCAGCGGGACGACGTATTGCCCGTTCATCCCGTGGACCGAGAAGCCGACGACCCCGGTGAAGTTCGCCGAGTGGCTCTCGATGGTGGCCTTGTCCAGGACCCCGCCCCCAGTGATCCACTTGGCCTCCCCGAACACGGCGAAGGCGATCGCCGCGGACTGGATGAGGACTTCGAGCACGATCAGGTAAGCCAGGATCCGATACGCCGTTCTCATGACCTCTCCCCACATGACGACGGTGCATGCCAGGCAAACTCGCGGGTTGGCCACGATCTGGATGCTCGGCCGGAACCGCCCGATCGTAACCGTCCCGGGCAGTGCTTAGGTGTGACTTAACGTAACTGATTGGTTGGCAAGTCCGGATGAAGATCAACTTGCGGGGTAGGCTCGAACGGTAGATTCTCTGCGCGCTGCGGCGTTGCCGCAGCGTGAGTCCATTGAGGCTTTCTCCTCGCGGCTCGCAACATCGAAGTGATCTTGGAGGGCGACGATGACTATCCCAGGGCGGCGCGCCGGTTGGCGGACGTCGACCCACAGCAGCAATGGGGGCAACTGTGTGGAGGTCGATTTCACCGCGGCTGGCGTGGAGATGCGCGATAGCAAGACGCACGGCTTCGGGCCGGTCATCGGTTTCACCCCCCACCAGTGGGCGATGTTCCTCAGCGAGTCAGTGCGCGGTCTCACCAGTGCCAACGGTGCGGTCACTGTCACCCACAAGGACGGTACCCAAGTTCGGTCAAGCGCGGGCGCGGCGATCCTGAATTTCACTCCTGGTGAGTGGGCGGCCTTCGTGGCCGGCGCCCAGGACGGTGAGTTCGACTACCAAGCACAGCTGGCTGCCCTGCTCAGCTGAGCCGGTACGACACTTCAGCGCAGTTCGTGGCTGGGGCGAGGCGCTGGCGGCTCGTCGACGACCTCGCCCTCCACAACGTCTCCTGGCTGGAAGCGCAGGGGGGTGCTCAGTGCTGCCGAGCGCAGCATCCGTCGTCGGACTAGCGCCCGGGTGGGCCGCAGAAGCAGCAGCAGACCCAGGATGTCGGACACGAATCCAGGCAGCACGATCAGCACCCCGGCCGCGACGATCAGCACCCCGTCGATCAGTTCGCGGTGCGGGGGCCTGCGGGTCCGCATCGCCTCCCGGAACGCCGCCAGGGTGCGGGTGCCCTCGCGGCGTAGCAGCACCGCCCCGACCACCGATCCGAGGATCAGCAACCCGATGGTGGCCAGTATCCCGATCGCGTGTCCTACCGCGATCAGCACCGTCACCTCGACGATGACGGCGACGAGCAGGATCAGCAGGATCAGCATGACGCGGGACGCTCCCTCGGCTGGTCGGATAGCACGTGCGTGCGCACCTCTTTGAGTGCAACGTGCCGAGCTTCGACTTCGATCCCGAAAGCGTGCAATGAGCCCAGTCGGTGCAAGCTGCATGCATTGCACGTATTGTGGGTGCATGTCGAAGACGGTGCAGATCCGCAACCTCGATGACGACGTGCACGCGGTGTTGCGGCAGCGCGCCGCAGCCGAGGGGCTGTCCCTCACCCAGTACCTCAAGCGCGAGCTGACTCGGCAGGCCAGCTCGCCGACCATGGCCGAGTGGCTGGCTGAGGCCGACAGTTGGCGCGAACACACCGGAGGCGTCAGTCGCGAAGCGCTCGACGCCGCCATCCAGGACATGCGCGCAGACCGACCATGACCGACTTCGTGCTCGATGCGTCCGCACTGGTCGCGCTGGCCGCCATGACGGCACCAGACGCCGATCTGCGGAAGCGGGCACTGACCGGTGCCGGCGCCGCACCAGAGTTGATCGATGTCGAAGCCGTCCACGCTGTTCGCCGGCTCGTGCGGCGGGGCGAGATGACCGACGAGGACGGTAGGCGCAAGGTTCGCGCCATCCGGGACGCGCCGATCAGCCGGATGTCTCATCGCCAACTTCTGGACCGGGTGTGGGAGCTACGGCACGCCGTCAGCGCCTACGACGCCGCCTACGTCGCGTTGGCCGAGCGGCTCAGCGTGCCCTTACTGACTTGCGACGGGCGACTCGCGAAGGCGCACGGGCATCGCGCCGAGATCGTCCACTACCCGAGGACCTGAAAACTTTGGAGGCTTAGCCTACCCGCTGATCACCGGCGGGCTGAGTTATGGCCGCAGCCGCGGCCTACGCCCGCCTCTGCTGGCTTGACTTTGCCCGATACGCTCTGTCACGATAGTGTTGCGGATTCGTTTGACCTATGTGAGCGGAGGTCGAGGAAATTACTGTTCACGATCGCGTTTCTGACCGGACCGGGACGTCGACCCAGCCGCCATCCAACCAGAGCACGCTTCTCGCCCGCAGGCAGTGGGTAAAGCCTACGTGGGTTCGTGTGGAAACCCCGATGGAAGTCACCATGTACGCGGGTCGGCGCTAATAAGCCGAGTCCCTGTGCAGGCGACTGTGCGCGTCGTGAACTCGACACCACCGTCGTTCGACGAGCGCAAATGTGCGGTAACGTCGAGTTCACGACACCCCAGCCCAGGGCAGCGCTGAGATGCTTGTTCGCATCTTGGGCTCGGCGGCCGGAGGTGGAGCACCGCAATGGAACTGCGGGTGCTCCGTGTGTGACGTCGCACGATCAGGTTCGCAACCGGTGAGCTGGCGACGCTCGTCCACCATCGCCATCGGCGATGGTGCCGGCGAGTGGTTTCTAGGCAATGCGAGCCCAGAACTCGACGTTGAGCTGCGCGAGTGCACTGCGCTGTGGCCGCGATCGGGCGAATCCACCGCACCGATACACGGGGTATTTCTCACCGACGCCGAGCTCGACAACACACTGGGGTTGCTGTCGCTTCGCCAGGCCGGCGAGTTACATATATACGGCACCGCGGCGATGCGTATCCTGCTGGCTGGCTGCGGGGTGCTGCCGACATTGGAGAGTTACACGCAGGTGCACTGGCACGACGTGCGCCCAGGCGAGCGATTCGCCCTGCAGTATCGTGATGGCGCGGATTCGCCGATGTCGTGTGAGCCTTTCGATGCCAGCAGCGGCCGGCTTCCCCGCTACGCCCGAGGCCGCTACGCCGACAATCAGTCTCCGAACTCCGGTGTGGTCATCGGTTACCGGATTACCGACCGGCGTACCGATCGCTGCCTGGTGTTCCTCCCCTCGGTCGCGGTGCTCGACGACGCCCTCCTCGAGCACCTTGGCGGCGCTCATCTGATCCTGCTGGATGGCACCTTCTGGGACGACGACGAGCTCAGCCGACATGGGCGTGGCACGGCGACAGCTCGGTCGATGGGCCATCAGCCGGTCGATGGTGCGGACGGTAGCCTGTGTCTGCTTGCAGATCCGGCACGAGGGCGAGTCGTATACACCCACGTCAACAACACCAATCCGATGCTGCTCGAGGACTCGCCCGAACGAGCATCGCTGACCAGTGCCGGCGCAAGCGTTGCTGAGGACGGTGCTGAGTTCGAGCTCTAGAGACGAGGGAACAGATGCACGAGGGCCTACCGGCCTTGGATCGGGCGGAATTCGAGAGCCTGCTGCGAGCCCAGGAGCGAAACTACTGGGACAAGCATCCCTTTCACCAGCGAATGGCTGCCGGTGAGCTCGAGCCCTCGCAGCTGCAGGTATGGGTGGCCAACCGGTGGTACTACCAGCGAAACTTGCCGCAGAAGGACGCCGCCATCGTCGCGAACTGCCCGCTGCCAGAGATCCGCCGGCGGTGGCTGCCGCGAATCGCCTACCACGACGGGACCGCGAACGGTGACGGCGGCTGCGCGCGATGGTTGCGGCTTGCTGAAGGCATGGGGCTGGACCGGGCAGAGGTTCTGGACGAGCGGCATCTGCTGGCGGGTGTGCGCCTTGCGGTCGATGCTTACGTCGCCTTTGCCAGGACGAAACCATGGCTCGAAGCAATCGCGTCGTCGTTGACGGAACTGTTCGCACCGGGGGCGATGGCTGCGCGAACCGCCGCACTGCGGCAGCACTACCCATGGATCAGCCCTGACGCTCTCGGATACTTCGGCTCCCGTATCGGCCGAGCCCGGGAAGAATGCGCGGATGCGCTGGAGATCGTGTTGGCGCACTGCTCGTCGAGGCAGAGCCAGGACACTGCCGTGGCCGCGCTGGCGTTCAAGACCGACGTGCTGTGGAGCATGCTCGACGCGATCGAGCACTCGCTCGAGGACCTTCGGTGACCGAGGCGCCCTCGCTCACCGACCGGCCGCAGCTGCGCCGCGGGGTGCGCGCCACCACCGACCCACTCACCGGCGAGGCGGTCCTGCTCTTCCCCGAGGGTGTGCTCATCATGAACGAGACGGCGGCTGCGGTCGTCCGGCAGTGCGACGGCAGCCACAGTGTGGCCGAGGTGGTGACATCGGTGGCCGCTGAGTACGACGGTGTCGTCGCCGAGGACGTCACCGCGCTGTTGCGGGACCTGATCGCGCAGGGCCTGCTGATGGCCGGCCGTGGATAGGCCCTTCGGGCTGCTCGCCGAGCTGACCTACCGGTGCCCGTTGCACTGTGCGTACTGCTCCAATCCGCTTGCGGTGCCGGACGCCGACGAGTTGGCGCTGCCCGAGTGGTTCCGCGTGCTGGAGGAGGCCCGCCAGCTCGGCGTGCTGCAACTGCACCTCACCGGCGGCGAGCCGCTGGCCCGGGCAGATCTGACCCCGCTCGTCGCGCGGGCCCGCGACCTGGGTTTCTACGTCAACCTGGTGACCAGTGGGGTCAGCCTCGATACGCGGCGGGCGGCGGAGCTCGCGCAGGCCGGGCTCGACCACGTCCAACTCAGCATCCAGGACACTGATCACCGGGCAGCCGACGAGGTGGCTGGTGCCCGCGTCTGGGGCCTCAAGATGGCGGCGGCCCGAGCGATCACGGCGCTGGAGCTGCCACTGACGATCAACGTCGTGCTGCACCGCGGGAACATCGACCGGATCGGCCCGCTCGCCGAGCTCGCTGCTGCGCTCGGCGCCGAGCGGCTGGAGCTCGCCCACGCGCAGTATTACGGCTGGGCGCTGCTCAACCGGTCAGCGCTGCTGCCGACCCGGGAGCAGGTCGCTGCCGCGGAGCAGGCCGTCGCGCACGCGCGGGCAACGCACGGCAGCACCCTCGAGATCCTCTACGTCGTCGCGGACTATTACGAGCAGTACCCCAAGCCCTGCATGCACGGCTGGGGACGGCGACACCTCGTCGTCGCACCCGATGGCCGGGTGCTGCCGTGCCCGGCGGCAGCGCAGATCGTCGGGCTGGGCATCGAGAACGTGCGTGAGCACTCCCTCGGCGCGATCTGGCGAGACTCCGCGGCTTTCACCCGGTTCCGGGGATCGGGGTGGATGGCCGAGCCGTGCCGCAGCTGCGCGCGCAAGGAGGTCGACTTCGGCGGCTGCCGATGCCAGGCCTTCCAGCTCACCGGCGACGCCGCCCGGGCCGACCCGGTGTGCCACCTCTCCCCCGACCATCACCTGGTCCACGCGGCCCTCGACGCCGCCGGCCCGGCGCCACTGCAGCCCCGGACGAACCCGTCTGTTATGTGAGGGCTCACCATCGCGGGCGACGATGCTTGTTCGGCAGGTAGGCACTCACGTGGCGGTGAAGCTCTGGTGTGCTGGGCACGGCCGCACCGGGTATGACGGGACGGCGGGCGAGTCGGCGGCGCCGCCTGTCCGGTGCGGCGGACGGGTCGCAGCGCTGGCCGATCGTGGCGAGTATCAAGGTGCTGGCGGCCTCGCCCAGCATCCCCGGGGCCAGTGTCGGCGCCGGGCCGACCGTCTTGGTGATCGCGTACCACCATTGCAACCAGGGGGACAGCGCGTCCCACGTGTCGGCGAAGCGCTGGTCAAGCGGCCCGGCGCGGTAGTTGGCCAGCGCGTGTTCGAGGACGCCGAACATGGAGGCGGCGAGCACGAGCAGCGCCAGCCCGCGCACGAGGCGCGTCCGCGTTGGGCGGCCAGCTGGCTTGGCGTGCAGCGTCAGCGCGACTGCCAGCACGGCGAGCGCCCCCCAGGGCACGAGTTGCATCGAGCCGTTCCAGTGTTGCAGGGTCGCCAGTTCGAATGCGGTGCCCACGATGCCGAGCGCGGTGAGCGCACCGAGGCTGACGCGCAGCACGTTCAGAGGGTCAGCTCGCCGCGCGTGGCGGACGTGGGTCACGGCCGCAGCGCTGACACGATCTTGTCGACGGTCTGCTGACCGGGGTTGTACTTGGCCAGGTTCTGCCGCAGCTTGGCCAGGTTGGGATCGTTGCTGAGGTAGGGCCGGTACTCGACGACCTCAGCGGCCCACCGTTTGGGGCTGGATACACCGGCCGCCCCGAGAGCGGTCGCGATATCGGCCTCGCTCGCCAAGTTGGCCGACACCCGCGCGGAAGTCGGCGCCAGGCCGCCGGGCGTCGCCGGGACCATCGCCCCAGCTTCCTGCGCCGGCGCTGTGGAGGCGGCCGGAGTCGAGCCGCCGCACGCGGTCAGCGCCACGCCGAGCACGACGGCGCCGATCGCCGCGAGGACGGGGGCGGAAGTTTTATGCATGGTTGTCCTATTCGGGCTGGAAGTCCGCGTGACGGAGCGCCGCACGACGGGCACCCTATGGAGGCAGGCCGGTATCTCGCCGAGATCTGAGAACCCTGGTTGCTCCCCGGCGCTCACCGGCCCGCTGCGGGCGCCGAGAAACCCGGGAGTTACCCGACCCACCACGGTTATTGCTCCATGTGGACTAAACCCATCCTCAGGCTCGCCGGCGGACGGCGGCGGCCCCCGCTGGTCGCGTGCCGCGTCGTCGGTCAGGCCGGCCGGCGCCGTGAACTCGACGTGACCGACGCCTGTGCGAACGGGAATGTCGATAACGTCGAGTTCACGGCTACCGACCGGTCCGCGTGGGTCGTTGTGAAGGGCACGTTCGGCTGACGGTTTGTGGTTACTCTCCGGGTTATGGCCGCGAGGTGGCCGTTGACCGGCCGGGCGGAAGAGCTGACGCTGATCAGCGGGCTGACCCGGCGACGGGATGGGCTGGCAGGGGTGGTGCTGGCTGGTGCGGGCTGGGGTGGGCAAGACCCGGCTGGCCCGGGAGGCGCTGGCTGCAGCCGAGCAGCGGGGTGTGCTGGTGCGGTGGGTAGTGGCCACGTCGTCGGCGCGGGCGTTGCCACTGGGTGCGTTCGCGGCGACGTTGGGGGTTGTCGGTCCGAATCCGGCCCGGTTGATGCGCCAGGCCAGTGATGCGTTGCTGGCCGGTGCCGGGAAGGCCGGGGTGATCGTCGGGGTGGACGATGCGCACCTGCTGGATGAGCTGTCGGCGATGCTGGTCCATCAGCTGGCGCTACGCCGGGCGGTGACGCTGATGCTGACGTTGCGTACCGGGGAGACCGCGCCGGACGCGGTGACGGCGCTGTGGAAGGAGGGCCACCTGACCCGGCTGGAGCTGCAGCCGCTGTCGGAGACCGAGACGGCCGCGTTGGTGGAGGCGACGCTGGGCGGACCACTGGACAATGTCGCCGCCCGCCGGCTGTTCACGATCGCCCGGGGCAATGCGCTGTATCTGAGGCAGCTGGTCGACGGGGAGCTGGAATCGGGTCGGTTGCA
>DATDHI010000407.1:0-9285 GCA_036521655.1 Pseudonocardiaceae bacterium
CAATTCCGCACCAGCTCATCTGTGGATCCCGACGCACCGCAACCTCGTACCGCAGGAGACCGAGTCATGAGCCAGCAGCCGGGCCAACAGCCCGAGGACGACCAAAGGCGTCAGCACAGCCAGCACGGTGGGCACGGCTACAACCAGGGTGAAGGCGGCCACAGCGCCGCCCAGCAGTACGGCTACGACTCCCAGTACGCGCAGCACCAGGACCAGGGCCAGTACTACGGCGACAACCAGGGCGGCTACGCCCACGACCCGGCCAACGCCCAGGGTCAGCAAGCCCCCAGCCAGAACTACGGCCAGTACGGTTACGAGCAGGGTTACGGCCAAGGTGGTTACGACGCCGGCTACGCGCAGGGCCAGGAAGCACCTGGCCAGAGCTACCACCAGAACTACAGCCCCCCCGGCGGCGGGCAGCCGGGATACGGCTATGACCAGGGCGGCTACGGGGCTGGCCCGAACTACGGCGCCGCACAACCCGGGTACCCAGCCGACCCCGGCTACCTGCCTCCGGCAGTCCAGACCGGCGCTCGCGCGATCGCCGCGTCGCTCATCCTGGACGACGGATCGAACCGCCACTACCCGCTGGTGGAGGGCAGCAACGTGGTCGGCCGCGGCCAGGACGCGCAGTTCCGGCTCCCCGACACCGGTGTGTCGCGGCGCCACCTGGAGATCACCTGGGACGGCTGGACCGCGACGCTCGCCGACCTCGGGTCGACCAACGGCACGACGGTCAACGGCACCCCGGTGCAGACCTGGCAGCTTGCCGACGGCGACGTAGTCCGGGTCGGGCACTCCGCGCTGGTCTTCCGGACTCAGGGCTGAGCCGATCGACCGAGAAGAGACGACCCGAGCGTGCCGGAGCTGGTACTGCAGCTGACCAGAGCGGGCTTCCTGCTCCTGCTCTGGATGTTCGTTGCCGCAGCACTGCGCATCGTGCGCTCTGACCTGTTCGCGGCGTCGGGGCTGCGGGCCAGCCTCCCGGTGTCCCGGCGCGCCGCCCGCGCGGACCGCAACCGGACGGCCCGCCAGCTGGTGGTCACCGCGGGCGCGCTGGCGGGCACCCGCATCTCGCTCGATGAGCGACCCATCCTCATCGGCCGTGCCGACGACTCCACCCTCGTCCTCGACGACGACTACGCGTCCACCCGCCACGCCCGCCTGGGGATGCAGGGCGGCGACTGGTTCCTGGAGGATCTGGGCTCCACCAACGGCACCTACCTGGACCGAGCTAAGGTCACCGGACCTACCAGGGTCCCACCCGGGGTCCCGATCCGCATCGGCAAGACGGTGATCGAGCTGCGCTCATGACTCTGGTCCTGCGCTACGCGGCCCGTAGCGACCGTGGCCTGGTACGGCAGAACAACCAGGACGCGGTCTACGCGGGTCCGCGGCTGCTGGCGCTCGCCGACGGGATGGGGGGTCATGCGGCCGGCGAGGTCGCGTCCAAGGTCGTGATCGCCGCATTCGTCCCGCTGGACGACGACGAGCCGGGCAACGACCTGCTGGACCAGCTGCACGATGCCACCCTCGCGGGTAACGCTGCGATCAGTGAACTGGTCCGCGAGGACCCGGAACGCGAGGGCATGGGCACCACGTTGACCGCCGTGCTCTTCGCCGGAAACAAGATCGGCCTGGTCCATGTCGGCGACTCCCGGGCATACCTGATGCGCGACGGCACACTCACCCAGATCACCCACGACGACACCTTCGTCCAGTCGTTGATCGACGAGGGCCGGATCTCCGAGGACGAGGCCAGCCACCATCCCCAGCGCTCGCTGCTGCTCAAGGCACTGACCGGGCACGAGGTGGATCCCACGCTCACCGTCCGGGAGGCCCGCGCCGGGGACCGCTACCTGCTGTGCTCCGATGGGCTGTCCGGGGTGGTCACCGCCGAGACCCTCGCCGAGGGGCTGAAGATCCCCGACCCGCAGGCCAGCTCGGATCGCCTCATCGAGCTCGCACTGCGCGGCGGCGGGCCGGACAACATCACCTGCATCGTGGCCGACGTGGTGGATGTCGACTACGGCGAGGACGCGCCGATCATCGGCGGCGCGGCGGGCGATGGCATCGAGCAACCGCAGCCGGACTCCGCGGCGTCCCGGGCCGCGACGACCACGCTGCCACGCCCCAAGCCCCAGCGGATCGAGCCCAGCAAACCGCAACCGCCCGACCCAGAGTCACGTCGGCGCAAGCGCCGCCGCACGCTCATCGGGGCGGCGTTGCTCCTCGTGCTGTTCGGCGGCGTCGCCGCTGCCGGTTCGTTCTGGGTGCTCCGGCAGTACTATGTCGGGGCCACGGTCAGCGGCGAAGTAGTGGTCTTCCAGGGAGTCAAAGGCGACGTCTTCGGCGTGCCGCTGCACACCCAGGCCGAAGGCAGCTGTCGCCCGCCGCGGCCATGCGAGGCGATCTTCCTGCAAAACCTGCAGCCATCCGCCCAGATGAACGTGCAACGGGGGATGGTCAGCACCTCTGGCCTGGAGGGCGCCCGGGAGATCATCGGCCGGCTGCGCACCAATGATCTGCTGCCGCCGTGCCCGGCCGGCGGCGCCGGGCCGGGCGCTGACGAGCTAGGGCCCTCGGCATTCCCGGCCACGCCCCCAACGCCGGCCACGCCCCCGACCACGCTCCCCACACCGGCCCCGACCACACCGAGCCGACCGGCGATCGCAAGCAACGCACCGCCCGGGACTCCTCCGGCTGCCCAGTCCACGGGCAGCCTGCCGCCCGGGCCGGCTTCCGCAGCCACCGGCACACCTCCGGAGAAGCTCGCGGAACCCCCCGCGCCCTGCCGGATGGGGAACTGATGGTCGCGGTTCCGATCCAGGACGCGAGCGCCCAGCCCGCGCCGGTCGCACCGACCAAGCGCGGCCTCGAACTCGTCATGCTGGCCTTCGCCGCCCTCGTAGTGACCACGGCGCTGGTTCTGGTGGCCCTGAACCAGCAGCACGAGGTCACCCACCTGTTGCTGTACTTCGGCGCGGCCTACCTGGGGTTGTTCGCAGCCGCCCATATCGCGGTGCGGATCCTGGCGCCCTACGCCGACCCGCTCATCCTGCCCTGCGTCGCGCTGCTCAACGGGCTGGGACTGGTCCTCATCTACCGCCTCGACCTGGCCGCCGAGAACGCGGCCAGGTCGGTCGGCAATCCGGTCCCGGCGGGCAACGTGCTGCATCAGATGGCCTGGACCACGCTGTCGCTCGGGCTGTTCGTCGCCGTGCTGGTGCTGGTCCGCGATCACCGCATGCTGGCCCGCTACGGCTACACCTGCGGGTTGGTCGGGCTGGTGGCGTTAGCCCTGCCCGGCCTGCTGCCCGGCGCCATCTCCGAGGTCAACGGCGCGAAGATCTGGCTGCGGCTCGGCGGGTTCGGCATCCAGCCGGGCGAGTTCGCCAAGATCCTGCTGATGATCTTCGTAGCAGCGTTCCTGGTGACCAAGCGGGACCTGTTCACCACGGCGGGCCGCAAGGTACTCGGCATGGAGTTGCCCAGGGCTCGGGACCTCGCCCCGTTGCTGGTGGCCTGGGCGCTCTCCCTGGGTGTCCTGGTGCTCGAGAAGGATCTCGGGTCCTCGCTGCTGTTCTTCGGGATCGTGCTGGTGCTCGTCTACGTCGCCACTGAACGGATCGCCTGGCTGGTGATCGGGCTGATCTTCTTTCTCGGCGGCGCTCTGGTCGCGGACATGCTCTTCCGGCATGTGCAACGCCGGGTGACGGCCTGGCTCAACCCGTTCTCCGACTACGACGGGGCCGGCTACCAGATCGCCCAGTCGCTGTTCGGACTGGGCACCGGCGGAGTGTTCGGTACCGGTCTGGGTGCCGGCCGTCCTGACCTGGTGCCCGAGGCGCACACCGACTTCATCACCGCCGCGATCGGCGAGGAGCTGGGATTCGTCGGCCTGGCCGCCGTGCTGCTGACCTACCTGCTGATAACGATGCGGGGGATGCGCATCGCACTCACCGTCCGCGACACCTTCGGCAAGCTGCTCGCCGCAGGGCTGTCCTTCGCGATCGGGTTGCAGCTGTTCGTGGTCGTCGGCGGGGTGACCAAGCTGATCCCGATGACCGGGCTCACCGCGCCTTTCCTGTCCTACGGCGGCTCATCTCTGCTGGCCAACTACATCCTGGTAGCGCTGCTGTTGCGGATCTCCCATTCGGCGCGGGCGCCGGCACCCGCCCCGCCCCGCAAGCCGCCCACGCCACTGGCCGAGGCGCACACCGAGATGGTGCGGCGCCCGTGAACACGCCGCTTCGCCGGGTTGCGATGGCCGTCATCGGCATGATCGTTCTGCTGCTGCTCAACGCCACCTACATCCAGGTCGTCAGCGCCGATGATTACCGCACCGATCCGCGTAACCGGCGGGTGCTGCTCGAGGAGTACGGCCGGCCCAGGGGGCAGATCACCGCCGCCGGGCTGCTGCTGGCCAGTTCCGAATCGACCGATGGCCAGCTACGGTACCTGCGCAGATACCGCGACGGTCCGCTCTACGCCCCGGTCACCGGCTACTACTCGCTGCGCTACGGCTCGGGAGGCATCGAGAACAAGATGGATCCGGTGCTCAGCGGTTCCGATGGCCGGCTGTTCGTGCGGCGAGTGTCGGATCTGATCACCGGCCGGGAGCGCAGCGGGGGCAACGTCGAGCTGACCATCAACCCGATCGTCCAGCAGGTCGCCTACAACGAGCTGACCAGGCGCAAGTACACCGGCGCGGTGGTGGCGATCAGACCCAGTACCGGCGAGATCCTCGCGATGGCCTCCACGCCGTCCTACGACCCGAACCGGCTGGCCTCGCACGACGGCGCTGAGCAGGAGACCGCCTGGAACGAGTACAGCTCACCCAAGCGGGGCACCCCGCTGACCAACCGCCCGGTCGACTCGATCTACCCGCCTGGGTCGACATTCAAGCTGGCGGTCACCGCGGCCGCCCTGGAGAACGCCAAGGCCACCCCGGACACGCCGCTGACCGCGGCGGCCGCGCTGCAGCTGCAAGGCACCACGACCTTGCTGCACAACTTCGCTGACCGCCCCTGCGGTGGTGGCGGGGATACCGTCACCCTCACCGAGGCACTGGTCCGCTCCTGCAACACCGCCTTCGCCCAGCTGGCCGCCACCGTCGGCGAGAACGACCTGCGCAAGCAGGCGCAGCTGCTCGGCATCGGGCAGCAGGACCTCACCATCCCGATCCCGGTAGCGCCGTCCACCCTGGGCGCCATTCCTGATGTCGCCGCGTTGCAGCAGTCCGGCATCGGCCAGCGCGACGTGGCGCTCACCCCGTTGCAGAACGCGATGATCGTCGCGACCATCGCCAACCACGGGGTGCGGATGAAACCCCAGCTGGTGCGGAGCACCGTGGCCCCGGACCTGTCCGTGCTGGACTCGTTCGGGCCCGAGCAAGCCGAGACCGCGATGTCCCGCAACACCGCGGATCTGATCCGCAACATGATGGTCGCGGCCGAGAACAGCTACCGCAACGACGGAAAGATCAACGGCGTCACAATCGCTGCGAAGACCGGCACTGCCGAGCACGGTGCCAACCCCAAGAACACCCCGCCGCACGGCTGGTACGTGGCCTTCGCGCCCGCCGACAACCCGCAGGTGGCGATTGCGGTAGTGGTGGAGGACGGCGGGGACCGTAACCTCGAGGCGACCGGCGGCTCCCTGGCCGCACCGATCGGCCGCGCGGTCATCGGTGCCGCGCTGCGGAGTGGTCGCTGATGAGTGGACGCGGCTGGATATCCGGCGACGGCCGTCACAACATGGTGGCTGTATGACATTGATGGTGGCTGTATGACATTGACCAGCGGCCAGTTGTTGGCTCAGCGCTACCGGCTGAGCCGGCGCATCGCCATCGGTGGGATGGGGGAAGTCTGGGAAGCTGCGGACACCCGGCTGGACCGCATGGTCGCTGTCAAGGTGCTCAAGCCGGAGCTCTCCGGCGACGCGGAGTTCCGGCGCCGCTTCCACACCGAGGCCCGGATGACCGCCTCGTTGAACCATCCCGGGATCGCTGCGGTACACGACTACGGGGAGGCGGCCGGGGCAGCCGACGCCGGCGAGCCAGACGTGGCTTTCCTGGTGATGGAGCTGGTCGCCGGCGAACCGCTGGCCGCAGTCCTGATGCGGCAACCTCGGCAGCCCGTCGACCGCACGCTGGATATCCTCCAGCAGGCCGCCGACGCGTTGCAGGCGGCGCACGAGCGCGGCGTGGTGCACCGCGACATCAAGCCGGCCAACATCCTGATCACCCCCGCCGGGAATGTGAAACTCACCGACTTCGGCATCGCCAGAGCCGTCGACGCCGCCCCGGTGACCCGGCACGGGATGGTGATGGGCACCGCTCACTACATCGCCCCGGAGCAGGCCGATGGACACGAGGCCGGCACTGCTGCCGATGTCTACTCACTGGGTGTCGTGGGTTACGAGTGTCTCGCTGGGCAGCGCCCTTTCCTGGCCGACAGCGCGGTCACCGTCGCGATGATGCACATTCGCGACACACCGCCCCCGCTGCCGCCGGACGTCCCATCGGGAGCACGTGCACTGATTGACGCTGCCCTGGTCAAGGACCCGCGACGGCGCTACGGCTCCGGCGGTGAGTTCGCCGCCGCGCTCGCCGCGGTCCGCGCCGGGCACCGGCCGCCGCCACCCGCCGGGATGGCCGGGACCGGTGCCGTGTCCGGGACTGCCGCTGGGCCCTATCCGGGGGCGAGGATCAGCAACCACCCATCGCAGACCGCGCTACTGCCGCCCGGGGCCCTCTCCGAAGCGGCCGCCGGACCCAGGCACGGACCGCCGACCGGCGGCCTCCCTGCTGAGCGCCACCCGCCCCGGCGCCGCCACGGTTGGCGCGGCACCGCGGGCGTCGTCATGGTCCTACTCGCCGCGCTGGCACTGGTGTTCAGCGGCTACCTGGTCCGCGAGGCGGTGCGCTCCAACCCGGCGTCTCCGGCGGGGCCCACAAGCGTCCCAGAGAACAACCCAGCGGCCACCACAGTGCCCCGCCAGCGCCCCGCGCCGGCGCCGCCCGTCATACCCAACCCCCTATCGCAGCTACCGGACCTGAATGGGCAGCCGCCACCGGGGCCGACCAACCTCGATGAACAGCCCCAGGCGGTGCTCGTCAACCCGGCTGAGTACCTGCGCCACACCGGCCGCGACGCCGCGCTCATCGCCCAGCGCCACGGACTGCAGCCACGGGTGCTGGACGACGAGGACGGCCAGCAGCTTAGCCTGGAGAAGCTGCCGCGGTGCCGGGTTGTCGATGCCGGCCAGGCCGGTTTCGTGCAGCGCGGGTCGACCATTGAGCTGACCTGTAGGAGGACCTCATGAGAGCGGCCGAGGAATGACCACCCACCGCCTGCTGTCCGAGCGTTACGAGCTGGGCGAGACGCTCGGCTACGGGGGCATGTCCGAGGTGCACCGTGGTCGCGACGTCCGGCTCGGACGCGACGTCGCGGTCAAGGTCCTGCGCGCCGATCTCGCCCGCGACCCGCAGTTCCAGCACCGCTTCCGCAGGGAGGCGCAGAACGCCGCCTCCCTGAACCATCCGGCCATTGTCGCGGTGTACGACACCGGCGAGACGGTCTCTGAGCATGGCCCGCTGCCCTACATCGTGCTGGAGCTGGTCGAGGGCCGGACGCTGCGAGACATCGTCAAGACCGAAGGCCCGATGGACGAGCAGCGCGCGATGGAGACGATGGCCGACGTCTGCGCCGCGCTGGACTTCAGCCACCGCCACGGCATCATCCATCGTGACGTCAAGCCGGCCAATGTGATGATCACCAACGTCGGCGCGGTCAAGGTGATGGACTTCGGTATCGCCCGGTCGCTGGCCGAAGGGCAGGGCGTGACCCAGACCGCCGCAGTGATCGGCACCGCCCAGTACCTGTCCCCCGAGCAGGCCCGCGGGGAGCAGGTGGACGCCCGGTCCGACGTCTACGCCGCCGGTTGCGTGCTTTACGAACTGATCACCGGCGAGCCACCGTTCACCGGCGACTCCCCGGTTGCGGTGGCCTACCAGCACGTCCGCGAAGACCCCACACCGCCCTCGCAGCTGAACCCGGACGTGTCGGCGGCTATGGACGCCATCGCGCTCAAGGCGATGAGCAAGAACCCGGCCAACCGCTACCAGTCCGCTGCCGAGATGCGCTCGGACCTGGTCCGAGTGCTGTCCGGGCAGCGGCAGCTGGCACCGGTGGTCATGACCGACGCCGACCGAACGATGATGCTCGACTCCGGTCCCACGGTGGCCATCCGCCCCAGCCGACACCGCCCGCAGACTCCTTCAGGTGAGGAGTACGACGATGCCCAGCAGGACGAGCGGCGGTCCGGGCGTGGCGTCGGGCTCCTCACCGCGGTCGTCGTCGCCGCGGTCGTCGCGCTGTTCCTGCTGCTCTACACCGGCTTGTTCGGCGGCGGGCCCACACCGGTGCCGGTGCCCTCGGTGGTCGGCGAGCCGGTGGTGTCTGCCGACCAGCGGCTCACCGCCGCCGGCTTCCAGATCGAGCACCATCCGGTCGAGTCACTGCCGCAGGACGTCGACCGCGTGCTCGCCATCAACCCGGTCGGCCAGGCGCTGCCGGGGACGACAATCCGCCTGGACGTCGGCACCGGGCCGGCCGAGGTGGAGGTGCCCAACCTGCACGGGCTCGACCGCACCCAGGCCCAGGCCTCGCTGCAGCAGGTGGGCCTGACGCTGGCCGCTGACCAGCGCCAACAGGTCGTCCAGGCCGACACCGACATCGGGCATGTGCTCGTCCAGGATCCGCCCGCCGGGCAGCGGCTGGTCAAGGGCCACTCTGTGATCATCACCGTCGGCGTGCCGCCCGCCACCGTGGCGGTGCCCTACGTCGTCGGTACCAATGTCGACCAGGCTCAGCGCAACATCGCCGGCAACCACCTCACCGCCCAGGTCCAGGAAGTCGACTCACCTGCGCAGAAGGGCCAGGTGCTGACGCAGAACCCGCAAGGGGGTACCACGGTCAAGGCAGGCGCCACCGTGACACTCACGGTGGCGCGAGGCAACCAGCTCCAGATGCCCGACCTACGCGGGATGACCCCGAACCAGGCACTGAACGCCCTGCAGAAGCTCGGCTGGGCCGGCACCCTCCAGCAGGACACCACCTCGGTGAACGACACTAATCAGGTCGGCCGGATCGTCGCCCAAGACGTCCCGGCGGGCAACGGGTTCGCCCGTGACCAGACCATCACCGTCAAGGTCGGGAAGAACACGCAGGCCACCACCACCACGAGCGAAGACCCGATCATCCCCTTCCGCTAACCCCC
>DATDHI010000408.1:0-3796 GCA_036521655.1 Pseudonocardiaceae bacterium
CTACTACGTGGACGACGGGCAGAAGGCTGCCGTCGAGGCCAGCCGTGCCTCCTACGACCACGCGCTGAAGGCGGCCGGGCACGGCAGCAGTACGACCGAGATCGCCCAGCTCGGCGAGTTCTACTACGCCGAGGACTACCACCAGCAGTACCTGTCCGACGCCAAGAACCCGAACGGCTACTGCGGCATCGGAGGCACAGGCGTGGCCTGCCCAGTTGGCGTGTCTTCAAGTACCCCCAACCCCGGTTCCGAGCGCTTCTAACGATGACCAACCCTCGGAGCCCGGTCCTCGCGGAGCCGTCGCGCTGGATCATCCACGGTGAGCGGGTGATCGATGACACCCGGCGGCTGCGGCTGAACATCGCGCAGGTGGGGTTGCCCGACGGGGTGCAGTTCGAGCAGTACGTGTTGCGGATGCCGAAGGCCGCGATGACGGTGCTGCTTGACGATGCGGGGGAGCGGGTGCTGATGATCTGGCGGCATCGGTTCGTGCCGGACTGCTAGACCTGGGAACTGCCCGGCGGGTACGTCGATCCCGACGAGGACCCTGCGGTCACAGCGGCACGTGAAGTCGAGGAAGAGACCGGCTGGCGGCCACGCACTATGAGGACGCTGACAAGGTTTCAGCCGCTGGTCGGCAGTGCAGACTTCGATAACCTGATCTTCCTGGGCGAGGGCGCTGAGGATACTGGCAAGGGCTCGCCACATATCCGAGCAGCTCGGTGAGCTGCTGCGCGACTCGATCCGCCTGGAGCAGACCACCGAAGAGGCCTTGGCCGCCTTCGACGCCTTCACCCAGGCCATCCCCGGCAAGCTCTCCAGCGCGCACGCCTACCTGGCCACCACCCGTGACCACACCTTCACCTGCCTCGACCCCACACTGCAGTCCCGGCTGGCCCGCCTGGGAGGTCCCGAGCCGGGCACCGGAGTCCTCGAACGCGTCATGCGCGAAATCAACGCCCGAACCGACATCGGCGGCAGCCGCTGGAGCATTCCCGGCCTACTCGACCTGCTCCTGCGAGGTGCGGCCTCAGTGGACCTCGATGCCACCAAGGCGGTCGCAACCGTACTCGTACCGCATTATGGGCGCTACGTCCCGCCGGAGCTGGACCAGCGGACCCACCGCCGGCTCTTCGTCAAGGGTCGTCGCCGACACCTGCACCTGTTGCAGCCCGGCAGCGCACGCTGGCGCCAGCAACTCGTCTTTCGCGACGCGCTACGGGCCGACCCCGCTCTGATGCTTGCCTACGCCCAGCTCAAGACCGAGTTCGCCGAGCGTCACCGTGACGACCGCGAGGGGCCTACTCCGCAGGCAAGCGCCAATTTGTCCAGGATGTCCTCGCCCGATCTAGCTAGCCAGGCGCCCTGCGAGTCACGGCAGCGCCGGGCTCAGCGCCGCACCCGGGCGCGCCTTAGGGCCGACCTGGGCAGCTCCACCTCGTCGGGCACCGCCCCTCAAAGATCTTCGTCCACAGGTTTTGACTATTGTTTCGCTCGGGGCGTATCCGCGCGCGCGGTGTGCACTCCTGTTAGGCATGCGGAACAACAGGGTGAGCGCTCCGTGGGTGGTCGAGGCCACGCCGTTCATTCCCGGGTCGCCGTGTTGGATCGAGGTGTCGTCCACCGATCCGGCGGGCAGCCGGGACTTTTATGCGGGACTGTTCGGCTGGACCTATGAGATCGACGCTTACTCAGGGCGCGGACACTACGCCACTGCGTTGCTTGGTGGCTGGCCGGTGGCCGGCGTGGTGGGGGTGCCGGTGGTGGCGCGGCAGCCGGTGGCCTGGTCGTTGTATCTGGCGAGCGCCAACATCCACTACACCGCCGGGGTGTTCCGCCGGGGTGGGGGCCTGGTGCTGTCTGGGCCGGTGGATGTTCCTCGTCAGGGTCGCTGGTTCGGGGGTGCCGACCCTACCGGTGCTGAGGTGCGTTTCTGGCAGCCCGCGAAGCGGTGGGAGTTCCACACGACCGACCCTGGGTCGCTGTACTGGGCCGAGCTGAACACTTGGGACGGCGCGGGGGCCGACAAGTTCTTCGCAAGCCTGTTCGGCTACCGCCAGCAGCAGTTCGGTGACGGCATTGAAGTGGACTACGCGATCTGGTCAGTGGGTGGGCGCACGATCCTGGGTCGGCTGCAGATGGACGAAGGCTGGGCGGCCCCTGACGTCGCTGCGCACTGGATGTTGCACTTCGCGGTGGACCCCCACACCGGCACCGACGAGGCCGTCACTCGGGTCCTCGAGTTGGGCGGTGAGGTAGACGTCGACCCATACGACACGGAATTGGGTCGCATCGCGCGGGTCATCGACCCCTTCGGTGCCGCCTTCGCGCTGATCGACTCGACCGACCGGCTGGAACCAGCCACCGACCTCTCGGCCGGATCAGCCCGGGTGGACGATCCCTACGACGACTGACCGTGACGCATTAGCGCCTCCCGGCGCTCGCCAACGTGAGATACTCACCATAGCCGTGTGCGGTATAGGAGCCGCCGCGGATCCTGGAATGCGGTTCTGCCGTGCAGGACGCGTTTGTTGTCGCAGTACAGGACGTCGCCGGAGTCCAGCCGGACATCGACGACGGCGGGGTGTGTCTCCACGTAGTCGCGAAACCGCTGGGCGGTGCGTGCCTGCTCGGGGCCGCCGGGCCTGAGGTTGTCATGCCGCCAGCGCACGGTATCGCCCCCGCCCAGTACGGCATGCGAGTTGTGCATAGGCGCAGTTTGGAAGATTTCCGGGACCTCCCACGACCACGCTTCCGTACGGAGGCGTTCGGTGTCAGCCTCCGCCAGGGTGGCTGCGTCATTCAATCGGCGGATTACGTCTGAGGCCCGCAGGAGGCGGTTCGCGCCGCCGCCGCAGGCCGCCGGGACGACGCAGAACAGCAGGAAACGCGGCTCGGGCTGGTCATGATACTGCGCGTCAGTGTGCAGACCGGTTTCCTGGGCGGTGATGGAGAATGTCCCCGTCCTGGCGCGCGGCGTGATTGGCCACAGCGCGCCGCCGTCCCGGTCCGATTCCTTACCCAGCGATCGGGCGATCGCTGCCATAGCCCGCTTGTCGCCGGCCGCCACTTCGTCACTGTGGAACACGACCCACCCCGTGTCCACCGCCTCGCGGATCACCGCGGCATCCTCAGCCCCCAGCACGGCTCCCGCTCCAGGGCGGACGCTGGACCTTCCACCCAAAGACCGTGCCGTGTTCGACGCGTCCGCCGACACCTGCAGCCCTTCTGCTACCAAACGTTACGGCCGTGTTGCTCGTCGTCGTGGGACTGCAGGTGGGCCGTTGATACCACCGATCGCAAGAACGTACGCCATCCCTGCCGCAAGGGCAGGGGCAGGTGGCGCGACTCGCCCAACGGTCGTCGGATGGGCCTCGCCCTCGCCGTGAAGCAACTCCGTAGCTCAACAGCCGAGGTGATCCATCGCCGCGCGAACGGGCTCGGTGAGCGGAACGCCAAGATCGTCATAAATCTCAAGCGCCCTCCGCCAGAGCTCGCAGGCCTGGCCGTTTTCTGAAGTATCGGCGGCGACGTGGCCCAGTCCCCGCAAAGCCTCGGCTTCGGCGCGCCGGTAACCGAGGTCTTGAGCGAGGGTCAGGGCCTGCGCGTGGTAGTCGCGGGCTGGGCGGTAGTCGCCGACGAGCCGCTCAACCTCGCCCAGTCCCCGCAATGCTAAAATTTCACCGAATCGGTATCCGAGTTGCCGGGCGAGGGTGAGAGCCTGGGTGTAGTACTGGCGGGCACGGTCGTACTCGCCGCCAAGCCGCTCAACCTCGCCCAGTCCCCGCAATGCTAA